>CAXTRN010000261.1:0-4485 GCA_964246645.1 uncultured Acidobacteriaceae bacterium | reverse complement strand
GTATTGGACGTTGACCGTCGTGGGTCAGCTTACTGATGGCGGGTTGGTGGGGCAATCGGCAGAAGGAATCTACATTGAAATTTACACGCGACCGTTGAGGTCACCTAGCCGCCTGTGCCCCATATCTCAAGAGCAAGACATGGGGGCACCCAAACGAAGTGAGATCAGATGTGGGCCACCCGCCCCAACCTCGACGAGTTCGCCATTATCGGCGGCGGCGATGAGCTTGGAGAGAGATGGGTTTCGCGTAGTGGATGTTGACTTCCTGGTGCGATCTTAGATAAGGCAAGCCGTGTTGCGCATAAATATAAACCCATGTCTCAGAAGCGAGGTGTAAGGCACCTGGCGTAAAATTCAGCATCGTTCTACCGATGTCTATCTTGTGCTTGAATATCAGCATGCCACATCCGATGCAGGCCTCAGACATAGGTGATCTACTTGATCAATACAATGGGCTCGACATAAAACGACTCACCAGGTCCGAACTCGGCCCATTGGGGACACCCTCACTTGCTGCGGTCGTGGCCCAACTTAAAAGTGAGCTGATAAGCATCCGCCAGTACTGGGATCAAGCCAGCAGTAACCGCGTTTTGGCAGCGTTGAAAGCTTATAGAGATTACCTAGGAATCTTGTACGAGTACCAGAGTGCTTCGGACCAGGTGTACCCGAATCTTCGTCAGGAAAAGGGGTACGCACTGATATCGGCTTGGGATCAAACGCGTGAGGTTTGGCCTTACTTCGGCGCTGTAGCGATCTCGAAAAGCGGGCTGTTCGAATCCGCAGCTACAGCTCTCGAGCAGATTGACGATAAGACGCGTCAGGCAGAGACTCGGGTTCGAACGATAGCTGAAAACATGCTCAAAGAAGCTCAGGCTCACGCGGATTACTTAGAAACAAAGGTTCGAGACAGTGCAAAGGGCTTCTCCGTGAAATCCGCGCAGGACCAGTTCAATGAAGCCGCACGCTCACTTAACCGACGAGCAGCTTTATGGGGTATTGCAGCACTAGGCTTTACCACCTTGTTCCTCGCTTTTGCTTTTTGGATTTACCTGCACCCCCCATATGCGCTCAGCAGTGCATCCCAAAACGACAAGAAGCTCGAACTGATATACCTTTTAGCAATCCGTGTAACCATTCTCACGGCGATAGGAGCAATTGCCTCATTCTGCTTAAAGCTGTTTCGTGCACATTTACATATGAGCGCATTCAATGACCACAGGCGCCGCGTTTCCAACAGCATGGCAGCATTTGTGGAATCAGCAGAAACACCTGAACAGCGCGATCAGATATTCGCTCGCTTGATCGATTCGGTGATCATTTTCGGCGACTCTGGACTTCTGGACAAAGGTTCCGGTGAGCTATCAACTCCAGCCATCGCCATAGATGCGATTTCGAAGAACTTGAGTACAAAGGGCTAAACAGCCCGTCAAGGGCGAACCCTGCCACCTGTCATTTGAGCGAACCGTGCCTCATCTTCCGCCCAAAATTATTGGGCGGCGAGTTCTTCCTACTCGCTTGCATGCGCAGGGCTTCGGGTTCGAGAGTTATGACCTTGGGTTCGATCTGCTACCAATTCTTCTGGCTCTGGCTCAGCGCAACGGCTCTCCTTCTAAGAGGTGCTTTCAGCGCTCAATCCTTAGCGACGGCGCGATATTCGGGTAATACTCGAAGAGACCGCAAAGAAGCAAGGGCACAGACAACGCAGATTCCCCTCGGGAATGACAACTAGAAGCAAGCAACAACAACAAAGGGCGAACTCTTTAGACTCCGCCCTCTCTGCTGTTGCGCAAAGCGCCTTTCGCCATCCGTCCTTAAACTACGCTCAGAACAGGCTGCGGTCCTATTCGGCGGCGAGTTCTTCTTGCTCGCCTTCCATACGCATGGCTTCGAGTTCGTGCTTCTCGGTTTCGTGCGCTTCCATGACCTCGGCCTGAATCTGGGGTGCCGCTTCTTCGAGCTCTGGGGAGAATGCAATTTGTCAGGCCGCGATGCCTTGCCATTCTTTACCCCACCGTTTTTCCAGGAAATCTGGCAGGTAGAGACCGTCATCCAGTTGAGGCCACCAGACGCTTAGGCCTTGAGGGCCGATGAATACATCGGCAGCCTGTTCGTCGGTTGCTCTTTTCAGTTCACCTAGCATTTCAGTTGGGATGAGCAGGCGCTGGCCGTTGGTCAGCCTCAGCATGAGACAGCGGATCTTCGGCTCGGCGAAGTAGGTAGCCTCGATAATCCGAGGAAAGCTGTCAAAGGCCTTCGCACGTTCCAATGCCGCATCAATCTGTTCGTCTGTGATGTAGTTAACGGGATGTGATTCCATGCGTCTTCTCCCCATCTTGTGGCGGTTCCCCCGAGAGGTAGAGCAGCCGCGAGCAGAATACAGAGTCGCTGCGCTCAGGATGACGGCAGACTACACGAGCGCGCAACGGCAACGCGCAGAATAGCCCCTGGAAGTAAAGCAGACGCAGATTCCCTTCGGGAATGACAACCAGACAACAGTGGCGAAAGCGGTTTGTTCCGCAGTGTTAGGCGGATCTCAGGCCGGCTTCAGCGACGGCGGCGGAGATGTATTCGTCGGGGACGCCGTGCTTGCGGAGGCTTTCGGTGAGTCGCTACAGCTGGGAGCCTTTGATGTGTTGGAGGTCTTGCGCAGGCCCTGGCCAATGCAGGAGCGCATGAGCGGCTGGTAGCCGGTGAAGGCCAAGCATGGAGGCGATCTCCTTTAGATTTTCGATGACGTCTTCCGGGCGTCCGCAGGCTGATGGTGATCATGGAGTGGTCGGGTTGCATGCGGGCTTTTAGGCGCTCACGCATAGGCTTTGAGAGACCTTTTCAGCGCAACGTATTTGGCATGTACTGGTGAATGAGCGGGTCCACCGACACGAGACGAAGGTCTTCTACCTGGGCCTGACAAATGAGCAGACGGTCAAACGGGTCACGATGAAAGCGAGGCAATCCCTGGATCAGGCGAAGGTGAGCCGGGTGGATGGGAAGTAGTGTTGTTCCGGTTTCCTCAGCGAAGGCGAGTAGGCTGTCAATGCTGCCGCCCGGTACGCTCAGCTTGCCGATAGAAACTTTGATCGCAGCTTCCCAGATCGAGGCAATGCTTAGATAGAGGGTGTTCCCAGGATCATCCAGGGCTTGCCGCACTGCCAATGGTGTACGTTCATCCTGGTTCAAGGCCCAGAGAAAGATCTGTGTGTCTAGTAGAAGTCTCACAACTGATAAGACGACAGAACCGAACTCTATTTTTCGAAGAGGTCGGCTATTTCTTCACTGACCTGCGGTGAGTTGAAGTCATCCGCGATCCAGATTTGACCCTTCGCCGCGCCCCAGAGCTTTCGTTTTGGGGCGCTGGTCGCCAAGGCTAACCGAACCAGTGGCTTATCGGGACGCGCAATCTCGACCTGCTCGCCAATTTCAGCAGCGGCCAGAAGTTGCTCTAAATGAGCCTGCGCATACTCGGTGCTTACTACCATGTTGACAGTATAGTGCAGCGGGTTTTCTGGCCCAAGCGAATTGAACGGCAAATTCCTACGCGTGAAATTGACAGTAGAAAACGAGAAGCAAACAAAAGGGCGAACTCTTTCGAGTCCGCCCTTTTATAGTTTTGCTCGCGACGCGAGCGTGTGGCCGTGCGCCTAGCACTACTCGGCAGCGAGTTCTTCTTGTTCGCCTTCCATGCGCATGGCTTCGAGCTCGCGCTCTTCGGCTTCGTGGGCTTCCATGACCTCGGCCTGGATCTGGGCTGCCGCTTCTTCGAGCTCTGGGGAGAGCGCGACCTGGCGGTAGTATTCCATGCCGGTGCCGGCGGGAATAAGGCGGCCGACGATGACGTTTTCCTTGAGGCCGCGGAGGCCGTCGATCGCGCCGTTGATGGACGCTTCGGTGAGTACGCGGGTGGTCTCCTGGAAGCTCGCCGCCGAGATGAAGCTGTCGGTGGAGAGCGACGCCTTGGTGATGCCGAGGAGCAGGGGACGACCGATGGCGGGACGGCCGCCGTCAGCCAGCACGCGCTGGTTTTCGGCGTTGAACCGGAAGCGGTCGATCTGCTGCTCGAGCAGGAAGTTCGTGTCGCCGACCTCATCGATCTTCACCCAGCGGAGCATCTGCCGGACGATGGTCTCGATGTGCTTGTCTGAGATGCCGACACCCTGAAGGCGGTAGACCTCCTGGATTTGGTCGACGAGATAGATCTGCAGCGCGCGCTCACCGAGGACATCGAGGATGTCATGCGGGTTGCGTGGGCCGTCGATCAGCGCGTCGCCAGCACGGAGCCGCTCGCCTTCCTGCACGTTGATGTAAACGCCGCGCGGCACCGAGTATTCTTCCTCGTTGCCGTTGTCGGCCGTGACGTAGACCTTGCGCTGCCCCTTGGTGACGTCACCGAAGCGCACCACACCGTCGATACGCGAGATGATCGCGGGATCGCGGGGTTTGCGGGCTTCGAAGAGCTCGACGACGCGCGGAAGACCACCGGTGATGTCC
>CAXTRN010000260.1:0-4523 GCA_964246645.1 uncultured Acidobacteriaceae bacterium | reverse complement strand
CCCCCAGTCCCAGGGGTCGGCGTGGGGCGCCTTCGTGCCGCCCACGAGGGAAACCCTTACAATCGGAGGCGATGGTGTGCGCCCCAAACAAGCTCTTCGCGCGTCGTTGGTTTGCCCGTGTGCCGTACCGTCCATTGGCTCTGAGCATGACGCTCAGCATGGCTTTGTCGGCGCTCCCGTGGAACGCGGCACATGCCTCGAACGAGCGCTTGGCCGCTGCGCCCGTACCGCAGGTCCAACGTGCCCCAGCGGTCGCGCCCACGCAGAGCCCCGCGCTCACGCCCGCGCAGCAGCAGCACGCCCTGCAGGTGCAGCAACTGATCAACCGTGCCGAGGCCAGCTACACCTCCGGCGTCAACAACTACAACGGAGAGCGGCTCGACGCCGCGCGCACCGATTTCGATGCCGCGGTCGATCTCATGCTCGCTTCAGGCATGGACCTGAAGAACGATCCGGAGCTTTCCGAAGAGTTCGAGCATCTGCTCGATCGCATCAACTCGCTTGAAAACCTCGCCCTCAAGCAAGGTAACGGGTTCAGCCCCAAGATCGAAGAAGCGCCGATCGAGAATGCCACCGACATCACCTTCGCGCCCAACCCTGAACTCGTCGCTCGCCTCACCAGTGAACTCAGCACCGCGTCCGATCTGCCGCTCGTCATCAATGACCAGGTTGCCGGCTATATCGGTGTGTTTTCTACATCGAACAGCTTTCGCGCGCACATGTCCGCCTCCATGCAGCGACTCGGCCGGTACCGCACGCTTATTCAAAATGTCTTGAAAGAAGAAGGCGTTCCACAGGATTTGATCTATCTCGCTGTGGCGGAGTCGGGTTTCCAGCCGCAGGTGGTGAACTACCGCAGCGGCGCCGGCGGCATGTGGCAGTTCATGACCTACACGGGACCGGAATACGGCCTCACGCGCAACGGCTACTTCGACTATCGGTTCGATCCTGAAAAAAGCTCGCGTGCGTATGCGCGTTACATGAAGAAGCTTTACTCGCTTTTCAATGATTGGAATCTCGCGATGGCGGCCTACGACTGGGGCCCGGGCAACATCCAGCGTGTGGTCAGCCGCTCCGGCTATGCCGACTATTGGGAGCTGTATCGGCGCAACATGATGCCTGCGGAAACACGCGCTTATGTGCCCAAAATCCTCGCTGCGGTCATCATGGCGAAGAACCCTGAAAAGTATGGCCTGAACCGGTTGCCGCCCAGCCCGCCCGTCATCTACGACACGGTCACGGTCAGCAATGCCGTAAGCCTCAATCTCGTAGCCGACCTCACCGATTCGACCGTGCCTGAGCTCACGGTGCTCAACCCCGCGCTGCTGCGCCTCTCCACACCGCGCGACATCGATTTCGACCTCCATCTGCCGCCAGGGACCAAAGACACCTTCACCACGCGGCTTAAGGACATTCCTCCGGAAGATCGCAGCAGTTGGCGCTTTCATGTGGTCAAGACTGGGGAAACTCTCGAAGGTATCGCGACTTCTTTCCATGCCAGCAGCGATGCCGTAGCCGCGTACAACGAGGTAACGGCGGCGAAGCCGATCGAGGCCGGCGATGAGCTCATCATCCCCATCGTTGCAAGCGGCGTCCGGCAAGGGCAGCAGCGATACACAGTGCATCGCGGGGACACACTTTTGACCGTGGCCGACCGCTTCGGCGTCACGGTCGAGCAACTGCACGAGTGGAACGCCACAGCCGCCAGCAGGCTTACACCGGGCCGTTCCCTGTATGTCGCAGAGCCGGCACGTTTAGCGCCTTCGGCACGCGGCGCACGGGGCCGCGCACGCGGTGTTCCACGTGGGCGTGCAAATTCTGCAGCTCATCGCTCTCACACCTCTGTGTCACCGCACACAGCCAAGACCGCCGGCCCTCCAAGAGCAGCCAGCAAATCTTCTGCACATACCAGTGGCTCGGCTTCGCACAAGCACCGTCGCTGACGCTAAAGAAACGAACTCCTTTCTGTATAAAACAAGTTGCACCAAAAAGAGTGCTTGCTATTTGTTCCCTTGCAGCGTACATCTGTTCCTAATTCTTTGCGCGCGCAAAGACGGTGGCACGTGCAACAAATGCCGGCAACACACAATGCCGCAGCACAACGCAACGGCGGGCAAAACACACACGGGTTTACGGAGACAACATCGATGTTCGAGGATGAAACGCTGAAGCTGCACGCACTGCCCGCGGACGGAGCGGAAGAAGATGACGACGATGACGAGAAAGAACTCGATCTCGACGCCGAAGATGAAGAGGACGAAGAAGAGGAAGAAGAGTTCAGCGCCGATGAAGAGCCTTCGCTCGCCGTTGACAGCCGCGACGAGATGACACCTTCGCGGGCAAGCACCCATCCGGAAGATGCCGAAATGTATGCCGCACCTTCCAATCCCGTAGACATGTACGATCCTCCCGACCAGCTTTCTGAATTGCCCGAAGGCGATGAAGCGTTGGCGGACGAGGGATCCTTGTTGAAGGGCCTGTCTGGTGCTGATGACGACGAAGACGACACGGATGAAGATGACGACGACGATGCAGATTTGGACGAGGACGACGAGGACGAGATCTTCCTAAGGAAGCCTGCGAAAGCTGCTGCGAAGAAAACACCGGGCAAGAAGGTTCCAGGGAAGAAGGTCCCTGGGAAAAAGACGGCCGGCGAAAAAACGCCTGGGAAAAAAGCACCTGCAAAAAAAGAGCCCGCAAAGAAGATGGCCGCAAAGAAGACTCCGGGAAAGAAGTCATCCGGAACCAAAGCGCCCGGGAAGAAAACGGCCGCAAAAGCCACGGCGACGGCGACCAGGAGTGCAGCCAAGGGTTCGCGCTCCATACCCAGCAAAGCTTTGGCCACTGTGCGCGGCAAAGGCGCCGTTTCTGGAAAAGCAGCAGGCACAAAAGGGACAGGCAGCAAAAACTTAACGACGCGAGGGAAAACTTTGGCAACGAAAAAGGTAGCCACCACAAAGACAGCAGTGAAGAAGACCGCTGCAAAAGCCACATCCACAAAGACATCGGCAAAAAAAGCGACGACTACCAAAACCGCCACCAAAAAGACCGCAGGGACGAAAACACCCGCACCCAAAACCGGTTCCGCGAAAACTACGGCGAAGACGGCGGCTAAAACTGCAGCCAAGGCCACGGCAAAGACCACAGCAAGAGGCACGGCCAAGACCGCGACCAAGACTGCGTCCAAAACAGCTGGCAAGACCACAGCAAAAACGACGGCAAAGAAAACAGTTGCGAAAAAAACTGCAACAACGAAACCCGGCGCAACAACGAAACAAGCGAAAACCACGGCGAAAACGACCGCAAAGAAGTCCGCCAGGTAAGTGGCCGAGTCACTGCCAGCTCAAAACAAGCAACACAAGCAACACGAAAGCCCCACCTTTAGGATGGGGCTTTCGTGTTGCTTGCCTTGGTCGGCTTACTTCATGGATTGGATGGCGGCCAGAACCTCGGTACTGTGGTTAGCGATGTCCTTTACCTGCCACACCTTCATGATCTTGCCTTCAGGCGAGATGAGGAAAGTGTCACGCGTGGCGTAGTTCGCGCCCGCATGGCTCATCAGCGGCACACCATACTCGTCCACCACCTTGTGGTCCGGGTCTGCGAGCATCTTGAAGGTGAAAGAATCCTTGGTGCACCACACCTTATGACTGTCGACCGTATCGAGCGAAACCCCCAGCACGACGGCGTGCAAAGCGTCATACTTGGGCAGATCGCGTTGGAAGTTGTGCGCCTCCATCGAGCAGCCTGACGTTTGATCCTTGGGGTAAAAATACAGCACCACCCATCTGCCTTTGTATGTGCTCAAGTTTACCGGTGACCCATCCTGCGAAGGCAGCGTGAAGTTCGGTGCAGCGGTGCCCACGGGGGGCATATCTGCCGCAAAAGCGGTGGTGGGCAAAAGCAGCGATACAGCGGCGAAACCGGCGAGAACAGTGGAAAGCGCGCGTCGAACCAACATCGGAAAGGTCTCCTTCAAGCGCGCGCACCCGACAAAGGTCTACGCGTCTTGCTTGCATTTCATCCTACGCCGTACTGCAGCGATAGCGATGGCGAAATCACGCCACGGCCTTTATCCGTCGTGGCGGGAGGACTCGGCGTGTTTGCCCACGATCGAAATGCCCGCCGCGTCGGCCGCTCGCACCATGCCGTCGCGATCGAACCGCAGCGTGCGACCGGCTTCCACACACAGCCAAGTCGCCCCCGCGGCTTGCATCGTCGCAATGGTCGGCACGCCAACCACCGGCACATCGAAACGTAAATCCTGCTTCGGTTTGGCGACCTTCACCACGGTCAGCCTTCGCAGCAGCGTGGTAGCCGGCTCTTTAAAATCCTCTTCCGAACTATCCTCGGCACGATGCTCCAGGGAGTTGTCCGGATGCACGTCCAAAGAACGCAACAGAGCGCCGGCCCGCGCAATCGTCGCATCCGTGCCTTCCATCGCCTCCACTGCAACGCAGGCTCCGGCAGCGATCCCCACCGTTTGGCCCCGGTCGAAGCCTTCGATGCCGCGCGCCCCCCGG
>CAXTRN010000259.1:0-4574 GCA_964246645.1 uncultured Acidobacteriaceae bacterium | reverse complement strand
CCCCGCCATGGCCGCCAGCACGCGTCCCCGCGCCCGCCCGCCATTGACCGCGGTGCCGGCAGTGGCATACAGCCCCTCGCAGCGCTGCTCGGCCAACGGCAACGCTCCTCTCGTTCCCACGCTTTCCCCCACCCACCGCACATGGAAACAGTCCGGCAGCGCCGCCGACGCTTGCACCTCGTTCTCGTCCACCAACACGCCCGGCCGCACCACGCCGCGCACGACCACCGTTCGCTGCGGATTCAGCGCCGTCAGCCGCTCACGCAACAGCTCATAAAACGTATCCTTCGCATTCTGCACCGCACCACCTCACCCTGCCCTGCACGTATCCCAATCCCGCGCCGGTCGCCACCCTGCACACGTCCACCCCAGCAACGTCCCCGCCTCACGCCCGCGCAGGAGCCGCGACCTCCAGCCGGTACGCACACGCCACCCCGCCGGCAACAATGGCCACGCTCCTCGTAATCGCGTACAACACACCACCAACCACCACGCCCACCGCGGTCTCAAACAGCACCTCCGCCGAAGCAAACGCATCCGTTCCCACCATCTGCGCCACGGCTGCGGCTCCAAGCAGCAACACGGTATCTTGACCGTCTTTTCGCCACACCGCCGGCCCCACCGGCACGTCCTGCAGTCCCGGCGTTCCCAATCCCATCTGCGCCGCATCGCCTACCGCTGCAGGGAGCCCCGGCAGCCGCAGCATCACGGAAAAGCCGCCACTGGTGCGCAGCGCCGTCTCTGCCAAACGCATCCCGGTCCACTCGCAAACGCCGATCATCCGCCCATCCGTTCCGCGACATAGGGCCGCAACAGCGCCTGCACCTGGACATCCAGCAGTGAATCGCTGAAATACTGCGTTTGCAGCGTATCCAGCTTGCTCGACCGCACATTCAACCCCGGCGTCGCCTGCGCATTCTTCACAACCTGCGCGCAAGCCACCTTCACCGGCACCGGAATCGTCGCCAGTCCCGCCGTGTAGGTCACCTCAACCTCGCTATACCGCAAACCCAGCAGATTGACCGGCATCTGCAGCTCGCCCGAGCCCGCATCCAACCGCACCGTCGCCGGATCCACCGTCACCCATTGCCCCGGCAACCCAAACAACAGCGCATACTCCGCCAGCGCGTCTTCGCGCCGTTCAGCAAACGGCGCATACCGCGCCTGCATCGTCGCCATCTGCACCACCGGTCCATAGCTCAACTGCGCCGTGCCCCACAAGCGCGATACCCGCAACCGTTCCGTATAACTCACCACAGCCAGCGACGTCCGGCGGCAATGGGCATCCACCATCGCCGAAGCCGCAGCCACCCACGCATCCGCCGTTTCCGCGCTCAACCCAAACGCCAAATACTCCGACGGCTCCAAATACACCATCCACCCTCCTCTTCAAATTCGCTCACCTTTGAAAACAAAGGTTCACCTTCGAAAACCTCACGCATCGCTACGCACTGTCATCTCGACCGGAGCGAACAGCCCCACCGTTCGCGCAGTGGAGAGACCTGCAGTCCGCCCAGCCGACACCATCTTCAAAACTTCACGCATCGCCAACCGACCCTTGCAGTAAACTTCACGCACGCTACGCACTGTCATCTCGACCGAAGCGAACAGCTTCACCGTTCGCGCAGTGGAGAGACCTGCTGTCCGCTCAGCCGACACCCGCCTCGAAAACCTCACACCCGCAGTGAAACCTCACGCATCGCTACGCACTGTCATCTCGACCGAAGCGAACAGCCTCACCGTTCGCGTAGTGGGGAGACCTGCAGTTCGCCCAACCGACACACCACCGGGCCTTCTTACAAACCCGTGGTCGTCACCCCAGCTCCCGTTACACGGTCATCCCGCAGCGGAGCGGAGGGATCCGCTCTTCCCCCGCCCGCCACGAAACCCCGCATCACCCTGCTCTAGCGATCCACCAGCACCTGGTAGTGCGCATAGTTCGCGCCCTTCACCACCAACGCGCCAAACTTCACAACCACATACTGGCTCGCCAGCGATCCCGGCAACCCAAGCTGAAACACCCGTGGTGTCGCATCACCCAGCCAGTGATACTCGATCAGGTCTTCCGTCACGATGTACGCCGGCAGCACCGCCGATCCCGATCCAGGCGTGCCCGTGTACGGCAGCGTCCACTCCGGAATCAGCGGGATGTCGCCCGCCTGCGTCGACAGCATCTTCACGGTCAACCCGCCCTCGATCGTCTTTGTGTTCAACACCACATTGAACTGCGACTTCATCTCGCGATCGATCAAATCCAGCAGCACCGGATTCGCATAGATCGCCGTCGGCCGCACCCCAAAGCTCGTGTTCGAAAGCATCTGCGCAATGGTCGACTTCAACCCATCCACAATGCTCTGTGAAGCACCGATCGTGACCGTATTGCCGCCTGCTGCGATTTGCCCGCCCGCACCGAAATACTGCGCGGTCGTCGGCGAGCTCAGGCTTGTGTCCGTGCCGTTCCACAGCGCAATGTCATGGGTCCGCAGCACGCCATCCACGGTGTCGGCCAGGTCCTTCGCCTGCAGATACGCAAACTGGCTCTGCTGCTTGCCCAGCTCCATATCGAACAGGTTGTAATTGATCTGCGACACCAGCGCCTTCAACGGTACCGAGCGTTCCACCCGCGTTGGGCTCACCACCGGCGGCACCAGGTTGCGCGGATCCATAAACCCGGCCGAAGCCGCCGCTGCCGGAATCGCCGTTTCTTCGAAATAGCGCGACGGATGTCCTGTGGCGGGCACCTGCTTGATGCGCTGCCCAAACGGCCCACGCCGCCGTACCAGATCCAGAATCTCTGTCTGGTACATCGGTACCTCAATCGCACCAGGTCCGATGTAGTCTGCCGCCGCGCTGATCTCCGTAAACTTCGCGTTCATCTGTTCTCCTTGATCTTCTTTCGCAAATAAAAAAGGCACAGCCGCAGCCGCGCCAAGAAAGCGTTTCCGCTCTTGCTCTTTCCTGTCATTCCCGCAAGGAATCCACATTGGCCTTTTTCCTTGCCACTTTGTCATTCCCGCAGGGAATCTGCGTCACCTAAGCTGCCGCTCCAACCCACAAACTGTCATCTCGACCGAAGCAGACAGTTTCACCTAAGCTGCCGCGCCAACCTACGAAACTGTCATCTCTACCGAAGCAGTCAGTTTCACCTAAGCTGCCGCTCCAACCTACAAAACTGTCATCTCGACCGAAGCGAACAGCCTCACCGTTCGCGCAGTGGAGAGACCTGCAGTTTCCAAGTCAGCCGCGAACCTCCTCAGAAACACCACAAACCCGGGTCCACGCATGAGCATCACCTAAGCTGCCCTCCAACCCACAAGCTGTCATCTCGACCGAAGCAGACCGTTACACCTATAGCTGCCATCCAACTTACAAACTGTCATCTCGACCGAAGCGAACAGCCTCACCGTCTGCGCAGCGGAGAGACCTGCAGTTCCCAAGTCAGCCGCGAACCTCCTCAGGAACACCACAAACTCGGGTTAGAAAAGTGAGTCGGCTTACCCCAGCAACCCGCTCCGCAACAACTCCGCCTTTACCGCAAACCGCTGTTCAATCGACAGGCTTGCCAAAGCCCCATCCAGACTCCCAGCCTCCATCCGGCCGCTTTCCAACCCTTCAGCCGATACACCCTGCTTTGCCAGCATCGTCGTCATGCCCACCGAAAGCGTCTTCCGTCCCCCCGGTGCCGGCAATGGTGCCGGCGATGATGCCTGCGCCGCGCTCGCCGCCAGTGCCGCAAAGCGACCCTCCGCCTCCGCCAGCTTCGCTTCTGTCGCCCGCAGCCGTTCCGTCAGATCCACCAACTCGGCGTCACGCTGGCCTTCCACCGTCGCCACAATCCGGCCCACGCTTTGCTCCGCTTCAGCCGCCAGCGCCACCTGCCGCTCCGCCATCTGCTCGGCCACGCGCTCCAGCGCCGCCGCTGCCGCGCTCATCCGTTCCATCAACTCGTCCATCTTTCCTCCTGTACACCCTTCAGCTAAGCCCGCGAACGTACACGGCAGCGCCGCACCCGGAACGACGTTCCTCGGTACGCTGCCTTTTCCCGCAGCAAAATTGCCGCTCCGGTAAAGGTCGCCCGTGTCAGCGTCCACACACTCGCCTGCATATCGGCCACATGCGCATCGGCCAGCTCATAACTCATCCCCATCGTTGCCGGGGCATTCGCCGCGACGCACACCTTGGCCTCCATCTCCGGAAAATCCCGCGCAAACAAAAAGCCGCTCACCGTCAAGCGCTGCCCTTCCAGCTCCGCGCCCGTGATAATCCCGCATTTTTGCCGCGCATCATGCCCATCCCAGCCGGCCTTGTAGTCCACCGCCATGCCCAGCAGACTCGGCAGCGCCGCTTCCGCCGCCGCCCGCGTCAACACCACCCGGTGCCCCCGCGCTCCGCTCGGCGCCTTGTCGCTCGGCACATCGACCAGCGTCAAACACCCCTCAAACGGCAGCCGGTTCGGATGCCCCGCCACCTCCGGGAACTCCACCGCCATCGCCCGCACAGCCCCCAACTGCGCCGCCCCCGCGCCCCCCCGCCCCGCATCCGCTCCCCCCCGCGGCCGCACCGCACAGTCCAAA
>CAXTRN010000258.1:0-4734 GCA_964246645.1 uncultured Acidobacteriaceae bacterium | reverse complement strand
GTTTCCGGAAGCGCGCTACCGCATCACTCAAACCGCGATCGTCACCGAAGCCGCCCTGGCCGAGGCACAAAACCGCATCCAGCGCCTGCAATGGGAACTCGAGCAAACCCGCAACGCCGCCCAGCAGGCAATGCAGCAATCGGGCGGCCAGCAAAAAGGCTTCTTCAGCAGCCTTTTTGGCGGCGGCGGCGGCGAATGTAGGGTTGGTACGGCAGTGGGACCCAAAAGCCGTGTCGCTGGAAGGCTACCTGTTTCCTGACACGTATCGCTTCAGCCGGCACGCGACGCCGGCGATGATGCTGGCGGCGATGACCCGGCGGTTTGGGCAGGAAGCGCTGCGGTTGGGGTTGGCGGGACCGGCGGTGCCGCGCGTAGTGACCATGGCGTCGCTGGTGGAACGCGAAGTGCATATGGATGCGGAACGGCCGGTGGTGGCGGGTGTGTTTGAGAATCGGCTGCGGCGGGGGATGCCGCTGCAAACGGACCCGGCGGTGGCGTATGCATCGTTGCTGCGGGGGACGTGGACGGGCGTGATTCACCGGAGCGAGTTGCAATCGGATTCGCCATACAACACCTATGCGCATACCGGGCTGCCGCCGGGGCCGATCTGCAATCCCGGGATCGCGGCAATGGAGGCGGCGTTGCACCCGGCGGCGACGGAATATCTGTACTTTGTGGCCAACGCGGATGGAACGACACGGTTTGCGACGACGCTCGCGGAGCATAGCGCGAACGTGGCGGCGTACCGGGCGAGCGCGCGACCCTGAGCGGAGGGGTGAGACGGGAAGGATTGGCGGAAGCGTCCGGTGACTTGTCTGGCTGAGATTCCGGCTGACGGTATGGGTGGGCGGTTTGATTTCCGCAGGCCTGACGGAGCGGATCGCTTTGGAAGCGTAGTTGCGGAAAAGAGTACGATATTTTCACGCCAATTGCACATTTTCATCAAGCGAAAATAAAGCGAAGCTGGAAAGGTGCACCGCTCCAGAGTGATAGTAAATGCGCGGGAAGGCAATGGTTGTTCCGTGTCATGCGTTGTGGAAAACAAATTATTGACTTCAGGTTGTGGCGAGGGTTATAAACGCACAACTTCGCTTTCCAAAACGGAACGGTGAAAGGGCCGATTCCGTTTTGGGACAGGTGGTGGCGGGTTGGTTGACTCCCCAACGAACACGTTTGCGGCACAAAAAGCAGCACCTTGAGCAGCTCGCACCGGCGCCAAAGAGCGCCGGGTGAGCGATTGAAGGAACACAGGCCGGCAAGCCCATCCGACCGTAGATTTTGAGGCTTGCCGGTGGACCAAACTCTTTTTTTGGAGAAACGATGAAGCTGTTGCGAGTGGATTTGAAGGTTTGTGAGGGTTGCGGAGCGCTTTGGCTCCGGGCCATGGGCCACGGGGTGTATTGCAAGCGGTGTGCGGAGATTTTTGCCGATTTTCCCGCACCGCGGGGGCGCAGCCGGCGGGGGCGACGACCGCGCGTGATGCAGCCGGAAACGAGACCAGTGCCGATGCCGGTAGCGGGCGGTGTGCGATGAAGGCGCAGCGGAGCGCGAACGGCGACGGCGGGCAAGCAGCCGGCGACCGGACCAGCGGCGATACGACTAGCGGCAACCGGATTGGCGGCGGCGGGCACACGAACTACGGGACAGAAACAGGGAAGGTTGGGGGAGCGATGATGGGCGGTTGATTCGCGAGATGGAAGGGCTAGAGGATGTGGAGATGGGTGGAGCGGGTGCCAGCGGGGGCAGGGTACAGTAGCGGTGAGCTTTGGGAGAGCATTTCCAGAGCAAATTGCTTATAGGTGTAGAGGAGTTCTTGCTTTTTCGCGGCATTACCCTAGCGGATTAGCTGTCCCGCACCGCAAAACTGCAGGTCTCTCCACTGCGCGAACGGTGAAGCTGTTCGCTCCGGTCAAGATGACACAGAGTAGCTGAGCTGCTGTCCCGCACTGCAAAACTGCAGGTCTCTCCGCTGCGCGCTCTCGCGCTTCGGTCGAGATGACACGGGTAGCTAATATGATGTCGCATACCGCAAAACTGCAGGTCTCTCCACTGCGCGCTTTCGCGCTTCGGTCGAGATGACACGGGGTAGCTAAGGTAAACCGCTCCAGGAAGCGGGTTGGCGCTTAGCGAGATGCAGTTTTGCGGGGAACGGCGATTCGGTTTGCGAGGACACATGACGGGACGGGGTGGAATAGTTTGCAGCCATTGGGGTGGCAGGGACATCGCTATAGTTGAATGCTGTTCATGAAAAAACAAAGTGTGCTGGCGCTTGTGGGAACCGTGGGGCTTGCCGGGCTGTGCGGCTGCTTTTCCACGGTGCGCCAGGTGGCGAAGGTGCAAACGGTAAGCGCGTATAAGACGGCAACGGTGGAAGAGCTTAGCGCGGGGATTTCGGAGCGGGATGCGGCGATCCGGACGCTGAATGCGTCGGTGCTGATTACGGCGAGCACGGGTGGGGCGCAGGAAGGCAAAGTAAAGACGTACTCGTCGTTTCGCGGATATATTTTCGTGCAGAAACCGCGCGATCTGCGCGTGATTCTGCAGCTGCCCTATGTGGGTACGCGGGCGATGGATATGGTGAGCGACGGCAAAACCTTCACGTTGCTGATTCCGCCGAAGAATCGGGCGGTGGTGGGGAAGAGTGAGCTGGAAAAGCCGGCAAAGAGCGGGTTAGATGGTTTGCGGCCGGCGGTGTTTCTGGATTCCTTGCTGGTGCCGCGGGTTTCGGAAGAGGAATATGTGACGTTGACGGAGTCGACGCATGAGATCGAGCCGGCACACGGGCGCAAAGACGCGGTGGACGAGCCGGATTATGAGCTGGGAATTTACAGGCGGCTGGGCACCGGGCACGTGATGCAGAAGCAACGGTCGGTGCGGATCAGCAGGGTGACGCTGCTGCCGTATGAGCAGGATGTGCTGAACAATCAGGGGCAAACGGTGACGCGGGCGACGTATGCGAACTATGCCCCTGTGGGCAATGGGCAGTTTCCGCGCTCGGTTACGATTTCGCGACCGCTTGATGAGTACACGCTGAAGATCGATGTGACGAAGCTGACATTGAATGAGCCGTTCGAGAACGATCAATTTGAGTTGAAGATTCCGCCGGGGATCAAGGAAGAGCACATGGATTGAGGTGTTTGCGGTGGTTTTAGAGGATGCTCTTCCGGACGTGGTTTGCGGATACGGGCAGAAACGCAGATTCCCTTCGGGAATGACAATAAAAGAGGACGCGGATTCCCTTCGGGAATGACAATAAAAGGGGAATGACAACAAAGGAAAGAATCCGAAGCGATGCTTCGGAGGAGATGCTTTAGGCCAGGCCGGTTTGTTGGGCGTGGGTGGTGATGGCTTCGTTGATTTGGAGGGCAAGTTCGAGGGCGTTGCGGGCGGCCTGGGCGGTGACGCGGGGTTCGGTGCGGTGCCTGACGGCGTGCAGGAAATCTTCCAGTTCCAGGCGGAGCGGCTCGGTGCGGGGAAGGTCGCGTTTTTCGAAGGTGAGGCCGGGCGACGGATGGGTTGGGAAAGATGGGCCACCGGGGTTTTGTGAGCTGCCCGGGTCGATGTTGATGGTGAGGAGTTCCTGGCGGGCGTAGTCGAGGGACAGGTACTGGGCAGGCTGGAAGAGGCGCAGCTTGCGGACCTGTTCGGTCGAAACGCGGCTCGCGGTGAGGTTGGCGACGGCGCCGGAGCGGAATTCGAGGCGGACGTTGCTGATATCGACCTTGTGGGTGAGGACGGGCAGGCCGACGGCGCGGATTTCAGCGACAGGGGAGCGGGCGAAGCTGAGAAGGATGTCCAGGTCGTGGATCATGAGGTCCAGGACGACATCGACGTCGAGCGAGCGCGGAGTGAAGACGGAAAGCCGATGCGCCTCAAAGAACATGGGGCGGGTGAGCCGGGTTTCGGCGGCGGTGACGGCGGGGTTGAAGCGCTCGAGGTGTCCGGCGGCAAGAACGCGGCCGAGCTGAGCGGCGAGAGCGACGAGACGATCCGCTTCGGCGAGGGTGGCGGCGAGAGGTTTTTCGACAAGGAGATCGAGGCCGGCGGCGAGGAGCTGCTCGGCAACCATGCTGTGCGCGACGGTGGGAACGCAGACGGTGGCGGCGTGGAGGCCGAGACCGGCGGCGAGGAGGTCGTCGACGGAGCTGAAGGCGGGGATGCGGTAGAGCGCGGCGGCGTCGGCACGCGCCTGGGGATCGGCGTCGACGACGGCGGCGAGTTGGATGGGGTTGGCAGCCGGTGGGGCGTTAAGGGTGGACAGGACGCGCAGGTGATTGCGGCCGAAGGCACCGGCACCGATGACGGCCACGCGTAAAGGAGCGGACACGGGCTACTTCGTCGGAACGGCTGCAGGTTTGGATGGGGTGGCGGACAAGGGCGCTTCGACGGCCTGGCGGCAGCGGGCGTAGAGGTCCAGAAGTTGGGTGACGCCGTCTTCGGTTTTGCTGGAGGACGGTGCAGCGAAGCCGGGGGTGTTGCCGGTGGAGCCGGATTTGACGTTGGCATGGGCGGCGACGAATTTGAGGAGGTCGAGGGCGATGTCTTCAGAGCGGCGGAGGGTGGGAGCGGTGTTGCTGGAGTCCATGGAAACCTTTCGTGTCGGCTTTGATGGTAGCGGGTGGTGGTGGGCGGGTGCAATGGTGAGCCGTTTGCAAAAGGTTTGTGCGGGTGGTGTGGGGTGTGGTGCTGGAGGCGTTGCAAACTGCAGGTCTCTCCGCTGCGCAGACGGTGAGG
>CAXTRN010000257.1:0-4762 GCA_964246645.1 uncultured Acidobacteriaceae bacterium | reverse complement strand
CTCCTTGTGTCCACCTCAGTTCATCCAGCGCCGATCATTCGAATCACGCCCATTCGGGTCGCGCGGCTTGCCCTCCGGGTCGACATACCGCCCGCTCTCGTCGAAGCGCACCTCGCGCCCTTGCGCTTGCATGTACACCGAAAATTTCTTTGCCGCACGCCGTCGCCGCGCGCGTATCCAGGCATTGCGCAAGCCGTAGAGCCCTTCGTTGGCCGAGGCGCGCACGCCCCGCCGCGGCGCAAAGCGCAGAAATAGCCATCCGCTGAGCGCATTCGTGAGCACAAGCAACGCATCGAAGCGTTGATGTGAAGAAAGAGCCAGTGCGAGGTACACCAACAGGTAGATCGCCGCGATGTACTTGGCCTTCACGCGCAGAATGAAGTTGAAGTTCAGTTCCTGATCGGCATGCAATCGCGCAAACACCAACAACAGCGCCAGCGAAAATGGCCATAACCCAGAAGCCACCTCGGTCGGGAACAAACCCACCACGCGCCGCCCGATCGCGAAGCTGATCAGGACCGCCAACAGGCCGCCACCGATCGTGCTTGCCAGAAAGAACTCGCCCAGCCAGCGGGAGCCGAGTTCATCTTCGAGCGTCGACCCGAAAAACCACACCGAAAGTGCGGCAAACAGCAGGCCGAATAGCCCCACATTGACAAATGGGTACGTCACAAACTGCCAGAGAAGCTTGTAAGCGAGAAAGGGCACCAGCGACAGAAAGTTGCTTAACAGCGCGCCCAGATCGTGGGAAACGATGCTCAGCAACAGCAGCGCGAAGAAGGTGCCGACCGAGAATAGGATGATGCGCCGCGTAACCCCGCGAAAGGGCGGCAGCGACACCGTTATGGGGCTATTGGATCGAAATGCCACGACAAAACTCCTATCGGCCCGGTAACGGCGGCACCGGCAGCGATCGCTGTCCGTTAGGAGCAACCGCTCGCACCCCAAACAGGACATTGTCCTTGCTGACCGGCAGCGTCAGACGCGTTCCCGCCCCGGCGCTCATGTTGTGTGTCCAAAGCAACTCGTCCGTATCGCGCCACACCACCTCGTAGGTGGTGCCCGGCGGCGCAAACGCGCTCGGCTGCCAGGTCAGTTCGCTGTTGTTGTCGAGCGCGCCCGCAAGCAGCTGCACCGTCCGTGGTTCACTCGGCGCCTGGGCCAGCGAAGCCAGGGTCATCACATTCATGCGGGCCACATTGGCCACGTATTCCGGATCGACAAACTTGAGGTAGTCCCCATATTCCACGCCGTTTTCGGTGCGTGGCGTTTGGTGCTGGTGATCGAAGTTTTCCCGCCATTCGGTAAAGCGCACCGCCGCGAAACCCTCCCCGTTGAAGCTCGTGTGGTCGCCGCCACGCAAGTACCGGTCCCGTCGCAGGACCAGCACCGGATGGAAGGCCGGTACCACCTGGATCACCATACTCTGCACACCACGGCGCGCCGGGGGCCGCAACATCCCATTCTGGAAATATGTCGGCGAAAGCTCGGCGATGGTCCGCGCCAACTCGCGTGAGGGCGAATCGTTTTCTGCCCCCAACGCCAGCATCTGCTTTTGTTCCTCGGCCGTGGCGCTGGACGGTACGCTTTCAGAAAAAACACGCACCGCACGCTTGTTTTGCGACGGCGCTCCCACTTGCCCAGCGGGGATCGGCGTGGTGTCCCCACCCACGATGTCGTTATTCAGCACGGCTTCCAAGGGCCATCCTTCACGCCTGGCCAACTGTGCCAGATGCTGCGACCCATTCAGCCCCTGCTCCTCGCCCGCTACCGCAGCGAACACAATCGTGCCGGGCAGCTTGAGTTTGCTGAGCGCCCGTGCGCTTTCGAGCGACACTGCTACCCCGCTCGCATCGTCATTGGCGCCCGGCGCAGGTGCTTTTGCATCCAGCACATCGGTCGCACGCGAATCGTAATGGCCGGTCACCAACACCCAGGGCGCCGCCTTGTCGCCACTCGTGCCATGCAGAATGGCATACACATTGACCAGCCGTGTCGGCGCTTTGATTCGCGCGCGCGGGCCTTCCCCCGCCGGCTGCACAAAATCGTCCCGCTTCACCTCCAGGCAGTTTCCGCAATCCGCCGAGATGCGCCGGTATTCCCCCTCGACCCAGTCCGCAGCGGGCAAGATACCCTGGCCGGCCGGTAGATCCGTGCTCATGCTGGAAAGCGTATTACGCGTGCCAAACGAGACCAGTTTGGCGATGTCGGCCGAGATGTTCGCCGGCGAAATGCTCTGCAGCGCCGCCGTGATCTGCGGGTCTGCCTGCAGGTTCACCGCCAAACCGGACGCTGGGAGACCCAGGCCCGGCTGTTCCAGTAGCGTGGCGCCGGCGGATGGGCCAGCCGGCGACTGCCCCGGCAGAAGTCCCACGCTGGCCATGGCTGCCGTGATCGCCGCTCCGCACCAAAACTTTCGTCTCATTTCCACACTCTTTCTTTCGGCAACAAACCGCAATCGCGCTTCGTGCGTCCCATGTTGACGGACACAAGCCTCCTCGCTAGAACTGAGGAGAGCCCATTTCCGCCACTGGCATCATCGTACTAGCCGCCGTTACCGGCAGGAGGAGTTCCCCCCAATGTCTGTTGTTTGCCCCGAATGCGACAACCCGCTCGTCATCAATGTGGACGATGTCGAAGAAGGCGAGATCGTTCAATGCGATGAATGCGGCACCGATCTCGAGATCATTTCTTCTGACCCGCTTGAGATTGCCGCCGTCGATGGCGAAGGTTACGACGATGAAGATGCCGGCGCCGGTCGTCACGACGACGAGGATGAGGACGAGTAAGTTGCTTTCCTTCATGTCCTTCACGTCTTTCACGATCATGGCTCGGCCGCGTCAGGCGTCACGGCGTTCGGCACCGCACTCCAGGCGTTGCCCCCTGCCTGTCGCGCTGTTTGTGACGGTGGCGCTTCTGTTGTCTTTCGGCATGCCCTTTTTGGCGCATGCCAAGCCACGGAAGTCGCCGCCGGCCCCTGCCGTACGCTTCGTAGAGGGCTATGTTGTCAGCCATGCCAAAACTCCGCTTGAAAATGCCATCGTCTACCTTGAAGATCCCAAAAGCATGGCCATCAAGAGCTATCTCAGCGACAACAAAGGCTACTTCCACTTCACCAACCTCGCCGCGCAGACCGACTATGAACTTTGGGCGGAACAGGAAGGTGTGCAGTCCAAACACAAATTCATCAGCCAGTTTTCCAGCCGTAGCCGTTTCGTGTTCACGTTGAAACTCGATCCAAAGGTAAAGAAGAAGTTTTTGAAGCTGTAAGCGCGCGCCGGTTGGCGTCCGCTGTGCCGTTCGTCGCGCTTGTCGCTGTGTGATTGCGTGCCTTTGTCAGCAACGGTCGTTCCGCGACTGACCCACGGCGAGCCACACGCCGCCTCCACTCGGCATCCGACGGTGCATGAGCGTTCTCGATTCCCATGCACCCTCCGCACGCAAGGCAACCAGCGCCATCACTCCGGAAACGAGTCCGGACAGCACACCGGCGATCTCGGATACACCGCACAACTCCCTCGGCAGGCGCCAATTTCTACAGGGCGCGGGCGGCTTGCTCGCCGTCACCGGCCTAAGCCCCCTGGCGGCGGCGGCGCAGCAGTCCGCAACCTCCCCAATGCAGGCTCAGGTGCAGTCCCAAATACAATCCCAGATACAGTCCAAAACACAGGCTCCCAACGGTCAGGATTTCGTCCAGCTCTCCCAAATCCATGACACACAAACCGACGCGCCCGAAAATGCCCCCGGCCCTTTCGAACCGGCCGACAAGCGCATCGGCTTTGCCGTCGTCGGGCTTGGCCGGCTGTCCCTCTATCAGATCCTGCCCGCTTTTGGCCGGTCTAAGCTGTGCAAACCTGTAGCTCTGGTGAGCGGCGAGCCGGAAAAAGCCGCAAAGATCGCCGGGCAATATGGCATCAAGCCGTCCTCCCTGTACACCTACGCAAACTTCGATCAGATCGCCCAAAATCCTGAAATCCAGGTCGTGTACATCGTGCTGCCCAACAGCATGCATTTGGAGTACACCTTGCGCGGCGCCAAAGCGGGCAAGCACATTCTGTGCGAAAAGCCCATGGCCACCAGTCCCGCCGAGTGCGAAAAGATGATCAGCAGCTGCAAGGCGGCTAACGTCAAACTCATGATCGCCTACCGTCAGCAGTATGAGCCCATGAACCGCGAAATCGTCAAGATGGCGAAAACAGGCAAACTGGGTACGCTACGCTCTTTTATAGCCACCAACTCGCAAAACCAGGGCGACCCGACGCAGTGGCGGCAGAAACGCGCGCTCGCCGGCGGCGGTTGCCTGCCTGATGTCGGCCTTTACTGTCTCAACGCGGCCCGCTTCTGGTCCAACGAGGAGCCGATCGAGGTCTTCGGTCAAACCTTCCAGCCCACAGGCGACCCCCGCTTCACCGAGGTGGAAGCGGGCTGCAATTTCACCCTCCGCTTCCCTTCCGGCCTGCTCGCCAGCTGCAACACCAGCTATGCGGCGCACCGCTCCCAATGGGCGCGCCTGGAAGGCTCCGCAAGCTGGGCCGAGTTGCAACCCGCCTTCGCCTACACCGGCCTGAAACTGCGCAGCAGCCGCCTCATGGACGGCCACGACACTGTTTTCGAGCCGACGATCCAGGAAAAAGACCAGTTCGCCGCCGAAATGGACCACATGGCTGAATGCGTTCTCAAAAACCAACAACCCCACACTCCCGGGGAGGAAGGCCTCCAGGACCATCGGCTCATGGCAGCAATCTACGAATCCGCCCATACC
>CAXTRN010000256.1:0-4775 GCA_964246645.1 uncultured Acidobacteriaceae bacterium | reverse complement strand
GCCCCCAACACCGCCCTCCAAAGTTACATCCGCTCCAGTTGGGACCGTCTGTCCCGCTCGACCACCGACTGCGCCTCTGTGGTGGACATCAAAGTCATCACCGCCCCCGTGCTTTACCTGCCGGCGGCAATGTCTGCGCCTCCGGCCGTCCGTGCCCTCGAAGAAAAGTGCCACGTGCAGCTGCGTCACCTGCCCCGCCCCATTACCCACATCGGCGAGGTTTTGCCTACGGAACTGCCCGTCGAAGGCCTGCTCTACCTTCCCCATCCCTACGTTGTTCCCGGCGGCCGCTTCAACGAAATGTACGGTTGGGACAGCTACTTTATCCTGCTCGGGCTGCTCGACAGCCACCGCGACAATCTCGCCCGTGGCATGGTCGAAAATTTCTTCTTTGAAATCGAACACTACGGTGCGCTGCTCAACGCCAACCGCACCTATTTCCTCACCCGCTCGCAACCGCCGCTGCTTTCCTCCATGATCCGCGACGTGTACGAGCACGCCGCCTCCTCACCTGCCGCATCCCCTCCTCTCTCCAAAGCCTGGCTCGCACACGCGTACACCATGGCCGAACGCGATCACGCACTTTGGACTTCCCCCAGCCATCAGGCCGGCGACACCGGTCTCGCCCGCTACCACGACCTTGGCGCCGGTCCCGTGCCCGAAATGGCCGACGACAGCACCTACTACCCCGATGTTCTCCGCTGGCTGCTCGCGCACCCCGACCGCGCCGCCAACTACCGCCTGCCCGCGCCCGCGCCGACCTCCACTCCGCCCACACCTGCCGAAGCCGCCGCCCTGGCCGCAGAGCTGGCCAAAACCAGTTGCGACACGCGCCTCTCACAGGTTTGCGCCCGCGCCGTTGTGGACGGCCACCGGCTCACCGCCGCCTTTTACTCCGGCGACCGCGCCATGCGCGAATCCGGCTTCGATACCACCTTCCGCTTCGGCCCGTTCAGCGGCTCCACCGACCAATACGCTCCCGTTTGCCTCAATAGCCTCCTCTTCAGATACGAGCAGGACCTCGCCCACTTCGCCACCCTGCTGGGCCGTCCCGCCGAGGCAGCCCATTGGACAGCCGTGGCCGACGCCCGCCGTTCCGCCATCAACCGGTATCTTTGGAACGAGCCATCCGGCTTCTTTTTCGATTGGAACACCGCAGCGCATCAGCAATCGACGTACCTGTATATCAGCGGCTTTTATCCTCTCTGGGCCGGGCTCGCCACCCCCGCCCAGGCTGCCGCCGTGCGAGCGCACTTGGCCGCCTTCGAGCACGCCGGCGGCCTCGCGGCAAGCGACACCAATTCCGGCACCCAATGGGATCTCCCCTACGGTTGGGCGCCCACGCAGTGGTTCGCCATCACCGGCCTCGTCCGCTACGGCTTCCACCCCGACGCCGCGCGCCTCGCCCGCGCTTTCTCCCAAACCGTACTCGATAACTTCGAGCGCGACGGCACGGTGCGCGAAAAATACAACGTCGTCAGCGGTTCCGCCAACATCGCCGTCGCCGCCGGCTACAAAGCCAACGTCATCGGCTTCGGCTGGACCAACGGCGTCTATCTCCGCCTTCAGGACCTCCTCAACGATCCCCGCACTGCGCCCTGAACACGGCAACGACCCGCGTCAAGGCAGACCTCCCGAGGTAGGGTCGAAGAGGGTTGCGGATGCCGGTTTTCTCAAAAAAGCTGGCACAAACGGGCCTTCGCTTTACATCTTCACGAGAACTGCCAGGAAACTGCGTTAGGGCGATTTATCTGTAGCTATACCGTGTCATCTCGACCGGAGCGCGAGAGCGCGGAGTGGAGGGACCTGCAGTTTTGCGGTCTCCGACAGCAGATCCGCTAGGGTAATGCCGGCAAAAGCAAGAATCACTGTAAACCTGTAAGCAATCCGCTCTAGCGTTTCGCCGCCTCGTCCACCTGCGGGCAGGTGCCGTCCGCGAGGCACGCCTCCAGCATCTGTTGCACACGCCCGTAAAAGGCCTTGCCCAACACGCCCTGCTGCCGTCCGATCTCCCCCTGCCTGGCGCCGAGCGCTCCCTGCTGCGTTCCCAACCTTCCCTGCTGCGCTCCGATCCTTTGCATCGTTTCCGGGTCCGTCGCCGCCCGCTGTTCTGCCCCGAGCGCCTCTTGCTTTGCTGCCAATGGGCGCTGTTCCGCGGCGAGCGCTTCCTGCTTCGCGGCCAAAACCTGCAGCGGCGCATACATCCGCTCGGCTTCGGCCACCTTCGCCGGGTCTCCAAGCCGTCGCAACGTGCCGTCCTCAAGAAAAACGATGTAGCGACCGCCATGGCTCTTTCCGTAGCGCGTCAACCTGTCCACAGCCTCCCATGGGCCGTTGATGGTGACCACCGACGATCCCGAAACCAGCGCAAACGGTCGCTGCACCTCCGACCCGTTTACGAGATCCATGCGTTCCGGCTTGCCCTGCGCCCAACCCGGCGACGGCACGGCAAACCCAAGCAGCGCGGCATATCTCAAAGCCTTCATCGTTCCTCCAAAGTCCCACTTCGGTGATAAGACTTCACTCTTGCGGTTGCGGCGCAGGTATTGGCGTAAGGAGCAACTGTGGTGGAGCCAGCGGCGGCGGTACTGGTGGAATGAGTGGCGCTGGTGAGAACGGCGGTATGGGTGGCATGGACAGCATCTGCGGATTAAACCGGAAGTTCTGTATCCCCTTCAGCTCATCGCCGCGCATCCCCGCCAACGCACCGCCAATTTCGGCCTCCATCTGCGGCCGGAGCGCCGCCATCTCCGCTCGGGTCACGGCCATCTGCGCCTGCATTTCAGCTCGGGTCGCCGCATCGCCCTCCGGTCCGAATGCCATCGCTCCGCTCATTCCAGGCCCGAACAGCAAGCCTTCGCCCGCTTCCGGCCCACCTCCACCGCCGCTCCTGCGGATCGTATGGATAAAGCTCAGTTCCTTCGGTTCCACGGTGATAATCGCCGTTTCCACCATCGCATCCGCGCGCCGCTTGTGGCACACATCCGTGCTTTCCCCACTTTTCAAACTGCGCGTGTGTACCGAACAATGCCAGTCGCCCGTATTCAACTTGCGGCGAAACTCCTCCACATCCTCGGTCCGGTACATCCCCGGTTTGTCATAGCTATACGTCCGCACCACATTCAACACCATGTTGTGCGCCCGTTTCGCCCCATTGCCGTTCACCATATCCAGCGTGTCCGGATCCATCGTCACCTCGGTAACATCGCTCGCTCCCTTGGCAAACTTTTCCGTCCCCGCAAAAAGATCGTCCTTCACCAGCGGCTCGGTCCCTTGCCAGATCATGGGCCGTAAAGCCCCGATCCTCCCAATCCCTACGCCTTGCGCCCTTGCCCCACCGGTCGCACCCGCTACCAGCAAAACCACCCCTGCCAACCTTCTTTTCATCGCATCCTCCCGCCTGAACACCGAAACCTGCAATCGAAACCGAACAACCACCATCCTCGTCCCGCCAACTCACACCGACCTGGAATCCGCTATTCCTCGGCCATCACCCCGGCGCGCCGCAACTGCGTCCGCGTCCGTTCCAGCGCCTCATCCGTAATCCGCGTCGCCAAGGCAAACTGCCGGTTCGCTGCCACCCGCGCCGCTGCCCGCTCTCGCCGCTGGTGCACCCCTTCCACCGCCTTGGACCCTGCAAGCAACGACCCCGCCAGCAAACTCGCCGCCACAGCGCCGCCCGCTGCCAGCTGCCCCCAACGCCCGTGCCAGCTTGCGCCTCCGTGCCGGCTTCCGTTCCCCAAACCCCGCTGCCGCAACCAGCCACGCCACCATGAAGCGTTTCCACCTCGCTCCGTCTTCGCCGCAGCCGCCACGACCCGATCGGCAAACCCCATCGGCAGTTCCGCCGGCCGCAGCACCTCCCGCAACGCCCTTTCCCAAGCTGCCGTCTGTTCCTCGCCCTGTTCCCGCATCGCCGATCCCCCTTTCCGTCTTAGGCCCGTCCCCGGCCCGTTTCAGGCCCCCGCCCACGTGGATACCCCTTCATCGTCACCGCCGCTTTTTGCCGCAACAGCCGTAAACCCCGCTGCAGGTTGCTTTTCACCGTCGGCAACGGCTGCTGCAACAACCGGCTGATCTCTTCCGGCGTCATCTCCTCGCCATACCGCAGCACCACCGCCACCCGCCTCGCTTCCGGCAAACTTCCCACCATGGCTTCCAGCCAACGCACCACCTCTGCCACGGGGCCCGTTTCAAAGCCGGCACCTAACCCGGCACCTAACCCGGCTCCGGCCATCTCCGGCCACCGGCTGTGCCGGTCCTCTTCCCAAGCCTCTGCCCCCGCTTCCGGTCGCCGCAGCTGTCGCCGTAGCGCATCCGTAGACCGGTGCACCGCCACCCGCCGCAGCCAGAACCGCACATGGTCCTCTCCTTCTATGCGCTCCGCCATCCGGTCGAACGCCAAAAACACATCCTGCGCGACCTCTTCCGCTGTGCCCGCATCACGCGTAATCCGCAGCGCAATGGAATACACCGCACGCCCATGCGCCTCAATCACCCGCCGCAGCTCGCCCCCGTCCATCGCCATCCGTCACTACCCGCCTATACGCGCAAACCAACAGCCACGGATGCAAAACCTTTTCCGCCTCCCACAAAGCCAGCTCCGCATTCCTCTCGCCACCCCACATGCAGCCCAGCCCCCGCTCACCCTTTGTTGTCATTCCCGAAGGGAATCCGCGTTTGCCCTTGCCCTTGTTGTCATTGCCCCTTTGTTGTCATTCCCGCAGGGAATCCGCGTTTACCCTTCCGCAGAAATCCCATCCTTTCCCTCACCC
>CAXTRN010000255.1:3240-4788 GCA_964246645.1 uncultured Acidobacteriaceae bacterium | reverse complement strand
TCCGCCACGTCAAAAGGGACGCACTTTATGCGTGAGCGCATCGCATAGCTTGTTGCCGGGCAAAGACAAGACATCCGTTGCGAACGGAAGCGATTCCTATTTAAGAGAAAGTCGGGCAATGGGTGTGGTCGTGAGCAGTGTCGCGCAGGAAGAAAAACAGGGCTGGGTATCGCTGCTGAAAGAAGCTCTAAAGGGGACCAAGCGCGATCTCACCGACGGCAGTTTAAATCGCGCGGTCGTGCTGCTCGCCGTACCGATGATGCTCGAAATGTCACTGGAATCTGTGTTCTCAGTGGCAGACATTCTTTGGGTCAGCGCGTTGGGTGCCGAAGCGGTCGCCGCGGTGGGTTTGACGGAATCGCTGATGACCTTAGCCATCGCGATCAGCGCCGGCTTGAGCGCTTCCGTTACGGCGCTGGTGGCACGCGCGGTTGGTGAAGACGATAGCGATAAAGCCGCCACGGATGCGGTGCAAGCCATCATCGTGGGCGTGGTGTTGTCGGTGTTGATCGGTGTGCCGCTCTTTTTTCTTGCGCCGAAACTGCTCGCTCTGCTCGGCGGCACCAGTGCGGTGGTGCAAGCCGGTACCCTGTACGCACGCATCACGCTGGGCTGTTGCGGTGTGATCATCCTGCTTTCGTTGAACAACGCAATTTTTCGTGGGGTCGGTGATGCGGCCCTGGCGATGCGCTTGTTGTGGATAGCGAACATCATCAACCTGGTGCTGGACCCGTTGCTCATCTTTGGGATTGGTCCGTTTCCGAAGATGGGTGTGGCAGGGCCGGCAGTGGCCACGCTTACCGGTCGCGGCGTCGGTCTTTTGTGCCAGCTGTACTTCCTCCGCCGTGGAAGGGGGCAGCTGTGTATCCAGCGCAAGCACCTTCGTCTGCACGTCGGAGAAATGCTGCGTTTTGTGCGAATTTCCAGTGCGGGCATGGTGCAGTTCATGCTGGAACAGGGCAGCTGGCTCGGGCTGATCCGTATTGTCAGCCTGTTCGGGGCGACCGCGATTGCGGGCTACACGATCGCGCTGCGCATTATGAACTTTGTTCTGTTGCCTTCGCTGGGGTTGAGCAATGCAGCGGGCACGCTGGTAGGTCAAAGCCTGGGCGCGGGCACGGTGGACCGCGCACGATCGTCCGTTTGGCGTACAGGCTTCTGGAATCTTGCGCTTTTAAGCGGGGCATGTGCGTTTTTTCTGCTCTTCGCCCGTCCCCTTGTGAGCGTTTTTTCGCATGAACGCCAGGCGGAACCGATCGCAGTCCAATGCCTCCGGATTTTCAGTATCAGCAACCTTTTCTTTGCGTTCAGCGCCGTGTTTGTGCAGGCATTCAATGGAGCCGGCGATACGCTGACCCCGACCTACATCAACCTGTTCAGCTTTTGGATCGTGGAGCTGCCGCTGGCGTGGTATCTGAGCGAACACACCGGCATGAAGCTGCATGGCGTCTTCGTCGCGGTGCTGCTCGCCCAGGTACTCTCTTTGGCGGTCAGCGGCTTCCTGTTCCTGCGAGGCACATGGGCCAGCAAGCATGTGTAGTCGCCTGT
>CAXTRN010000255.1:0-3140 GCA_964246645.1 uncultured Acidobacteriaceae bacterium | reverse complement strand
GAACGGTGGCAGCCCTTGCTCAGTCCCTCACTGTGCCTGGATATGGTGTGCCTGAGCCAGCTGTTTTGCTCCTTCGGTATGCTTGGTGTCCAGGGCGACCCGGTGTTGCGCAAGTTGCTTGATCGGCGCGACGGTGCTGCTTGACACCTCTGACTTCGCCTCTTCCAGCCCTTCCTCGTTTCCTTTCACCAGCTCTTTGATATAGGCCTTATCGAAGCTGTCGCCTGAAAGCACCTTCAACTCGGTGTAGGTTGCCGTGTCTTTGATAGACATGGATGTCGGCGAGGGATCTGTCAGCTTTTCCGTTGTGTCCACCGCTTTCATCTGCTGCTTGAGCTGCGTATGGTCGCGGATGAGCATGGTGGCATACTGCTTCACATCGCTGCTGGTGCTCTTTTGCAAGGCAAGCTGACCTGTTTTGATTTCGAAGTTGGAATCCTGCGCGGTGTTTTTCAAAAACTGTCTGTCCTGGTCCGACACGCCGCTGCCGCCGGTTTGCGCGTGCACCAGCCCCGTGCCGAACCCCATCGCTAGCACCAGAGCCGCCAGCTTTGTGTTGCTTGTACGAAAAGTATGCTTGCTGAACTTCATTGATTCCCTCCCAATACCTAGAGATTGCCATTCCGTAAGGCGCAGATTGCGCGAACAGTGTTGCCCCCGGGCAAAGGATGTTTCCACGAATTTGATCGCTTGAACAGACTTGCGCCAGGCATGGTCTTCACGTGGAATGTGGAACCAGCAATCACCAACCAGCAACCACCAGCGTCGGCTCACGGCGATACCGGCGGCCCATCCTCCTGGGGAATCTCTTGGCCCTCACCGGGAAAGGGCCACGCGCGATTGAGTGGCTGCGTTTGTTCCCGCACAGCTTTCCCGACCCGGTCTACCTTCAGATTTTCGAACACATGGACGCCGAGTTTGCCTGCCGTCGCGAGGTCCATATCACCGTCGCCGTCGAGGTCGGCGACCACAATCTGGGTGCCGATACTGGCCGTGCCGTTGCTGGAAAGCGCGATGCGCGAAAACACCGGATCGGCGACGGTCTGCTGTGCAGGATTTTGCTGCCCCGGGTTTTGCTGTGCCAGACTTTGCTGTGCCGCGTTTGAAGCATGAACCGGCTTGGGGAGACGGTACGCATACACCACCACGGGATCATAAGAGCCAGGATCGTCACCCGAGTGACCGCGATAGCGCTTGCCGGTAACCAGTTCCGGCGTGCCGTCGCCGTCGAGGTCCACCAGCGCCAAGGCGTGCGATTGCGAAAACGAGGCGTCGATGGTGTGGCGTATCCATGCGGGTTTGGCCGGCGTGCCCGCCTGTTCGAGCCAGTACAGGCCGTAGCCGTGGCCCTGACCGTAGATCAGATCGAGCTTGCCGTCACCGTTCACGTCATAGCCGAGAATCGGGAAACCCGCATCGCCGAGGGTCCAATCGCCATGCCATCGCCACTGGTCGGCGTTGGCATCGATCTGTTCGAACCAGCCGTGGGTGGTGAGCACGTCGGTTTTGCCATCGCCGTTGATGTCGGCCATACCGACGCCGTGGCCGTCCTCCGCGCGCCCGCCCAGATGGTGCACCCGCGGCTTGGAACCCCTTGGCCCGCTGAAGTCGACCCACAGCACGCCGGCACGGTTATAGTGCGCCAGGGCAAGGTCGGGTTTGCCGTCGCCGTTGATGTCGGCAAACGCGCCGCCCTCCGTGTCGAAGCTGTCGGTGATCTTTTCCCCTTGCCACAGGGTGCCGGCGGTGGTGGCACGAGGGCCGGGGTTGCGGTACCACCAAAGGCCGTTTGCGATCCAACCAGCGGTTACAAGATCCGGCAAGCCGTCATGGTCCACATCGACGATCCATTCGCCGCAATCGGAAACGAACTCATTGTGTAAGCCGACCGTGCGGAACTGATGCTGCCTCCATTCACCACCGCCGGGACCGGGATTTTCGTACCAATAGGCGCCGCTGAGCAGGTCTGGGTGGCCATCGCCGTTCATGTCGAGCAACGAAATGCCTTCGGCGTGATCGGTGCCCAGCCGGTGGGCCAGCATGCTGATTCGTGGTGAACCGTCCGGTTCAGGGCCTGGGTGCTGGATGCGGACCTCGGTGGCGTGCGCGGGATCCTGGGCACGCGCGGCCGCCAAGGGCAAAAGCGCACACAACAGGATCGCAAAGCGCTTCGGAAATTTCATGGTGGATGCCTTTCTTGCGTTGCTGTGCGATGTTTATTCAACCAAGCTAGACGAGCTTCATTGCCAGCGGATCCCACTGCACAACCGACCCTCGTGCCACGCTGAGGTTGCTGAGCAACGCGGCACCTGCGGCCCGGAAGCCGAAGGTAGCATCTTCGACCACCGGCTGCCGGCTGCGCACGGCGGCAAAGAAATTGCGGAAATGGTCGTAGCTGTCGGAATAATTGGGCGGTGCAACGAATCGCATCACCTCCTGCGCGGGCGGCGTCTCGGGGTGCTGGACGGGATATTTCTGCCGGTACTGCTCCAGGTATTGCCGCTGCATTGCATTGCTGAAGGTGGAAACGCTGTAGCCGGGTTCGCTTTCGCGCGGGGTGCGCGTGACCGTCACGCTTTGGCGGCCGCCATCGATCTCCATCAGGCCTTCGGAGCCGGTGAACAGGAAGCCTTCACTTTCTTCGCCGCCATCGACGAAGTTGACGTGCAGGCTGAGATTAAAGCCCTCGGGGTAATCGAACAGCGCCAGCAGCACATCGTTCGCGTCGCGGCCATCTTTCCAAAAGCGCAGCCCGCCGGTAGCCATGGCGCGGGTGGGACCTTGGGCGCCGGTGATGAAATGTGTGCCGCTGAATAGATGGACGAACAGATCGCCGGCGACGCCGGAGCCGTAGTCGTGCCACTTGCGCCACTGGAAGAAGCGCTCGGCGGAAAAGGCCATCCTTGGCGCTGTGCCCTCGAAGCGCGGCCAGTCGCAGGTTTGCGGTGAAGCGTCGAGCGGGATGGAATAATTCCAGGCACCCAGCGACGAATTGCGGTCCCAGCGCGCGGTCACCATGTTCAGCTTGCCGATCGCACCCGCAGCCAGCAACTCCTTCGCCTTGGCGTAAACGACCGAACTGACTCGCTGGCTGCCGACCTGCAGGATGCGTCCGCTGGACTGGGCGGCAGCGATGATCG
>CAXTRN010000254.1:0-4824 GCA_964246645.1 uncultured Acidobacteriaceae bacterium | reverse complement strand
TCTGTAAAACTGACTTCCTGGACGTAATAGCCCTTCCCTTCGGGGGCAACAAGGTGCTTCTGAAGCGGCTCCTTGGCTTGGGTTCGCTTGATCCAAACTAATCCGAAGCCGAAAGCCAGTAGAAAGTACACTCCCAAACCCACGAACGCCTCTGTTACAGGAGTCATCTTCTTTTCCTCTCCAACACAATGCCCAGCGACAAAACGACGGTACTGAAGACAACTACCCCAAGAATCCATTCCCATTCAGGGAACCTGCTGGACGGGGTCTTGTACAGCTCTATAGGGACGAACACGAGAACCAGAACTGCGGCTTCTCGTAAAAATGCCCCGATCATCTCGGGTACAGAATCTTTTTCCTGCTCCGACACACAAACCTTTCAACTCTGGGAAGACGAAAGGTCTACCCTAGTAGACGCTGAATTACCGCCCACAGACTATTGACCTGAGCCCGGCGTCGGTGCCGAGCGACACAGACTTGAGGCTAAAGTCCAGTACAGTCCCATTTGTCACGCACCACCATCCCAATTCCGTAACAAGTTTTGGTTACTTTTGCGTCAATTGGCCTTGCGCCTTTGCTTGCTCCTGAGCGCATGACGGCGTGAGGCTTGAGCCGAGCGCTAACCTTCTGACAGACGGTATGGCTGGTGTGAGCGCCAGCACCAAGGGTAGCCTTGTGATCACCACTAGCGACCAAGTTTGGCCGCTTGCTTGAAGCGTACGCAAGCTTCACAATTCAAAACTGATCCACCACCCTCCGCCGAAGGTCAAGGTGAGACGAAGGTTCCTTCGCTGGGATAGTCTTCTGTTGGCACCCCGTGCAGTGCTTTGCTCATCTTGAGGAGTTTCGCAAGCTTATGTCCGATCTTCGTTCCAGCTCCCGTTCGATGCCGAAGCCGTCTCGCCGGTCCTTTTTACAACTCGCCGGTGCTTCCGCCGCCGCTGTTCCTGTAGCCGGTCTGCTGCCTGGGACGGCGCAGGCGCAGGGGACGGCCGCGCAAGCGTCGGAGCGCACCTTTCCCGCCGACTTTCTGTGGGGATCGGCGACGGCCTCGTACCAGGTGGAAGGTGCGGTGCACGAGGGCGGGCGCGGCCCCACCATCTGGGACACCTTTTCGCACACACCCGGCAAAGTCCACAATGGCGACACGGGAGATGTGGCCGATGATTTTTTTCACCGCTACAAAAGCGACATCGGTATCATGCGCGATCTGGGCCTGAAGACCTGTCGCTTTTCCGTGGCCTGGAGCCGCATCTTTCCCACCGGCACCGGACAGCCGAACCAGGCCGGCATCGATTTTTACCGGCGGCTGACCGAGGCGCTGCTTGAAAGCGGCGTCGAGCCCTACGCCACGCTCTATCACTGGGATCTGCCGCAACCGCTACAGGACCGCGGCGGTTGGGAGAATCGCGACACCGCGAAAGCCTTTGCCGACTATGCCGGCTTCATCGCCGGCAAACTGCAGGACCATTGCAAGCACTATATGACCATGAACGAGATGAGCACCTTTGTCGATCTCGGCTATGGCAATGGAACGCATGCGCCGGGCCTGCAGGTGGGGCCCAAGCGGCTGGCGCAGCTGACGCATTACGTGGTGCTCGGCCACGGCCTGGCGGTGCGGGCCATCCGCGCGAGCGCGCCGGCGGTGCAGGTGGGATTGGCCGAAAATCCGCGCGCGGTGGTGCCGGTGGTGGACACCCCGGAGCACATCGCCGCGGCCCATACCGCGATGCGCGAAGAAAATGCTCAGTTTCTGGGTGTCGTCCTCAGTGGACGTTACACGGATCTTTATCTGAAGCGGCTGGGCGCCAATGCGCCGCAGTTTACGCCGGAAGAGCTGGCGACGATTGCTTCGCCACTCGACTTCGTCGGCACCAATGTGTACCAGGGAAATTACGTGCGCGCCGATGCGAACGAGGCCGGCTACACGATCGTGCCTCGCCCCGCGTCGTACCCGCACATGTACAGTTCCTGGCTCGACATCGTGCCTGAAGCGCTGTACTGGGTGCCGAAGCTGACTCATGAAATCTGGCATCCGAAGACGATCTTCATCACCGAAAACGGCTGCTCGTCCACTGACCAGATCGCACCGGACGGGCACGTCTACGATACCGATCGCGTGATGTTTTTCCGCAGCTACCTGACGCAACTGCAACGTGCCGTGGCGGAAGGCGTGCCGGTGAAGGGGTATTTCCTTTGGAGTTTGCTCGATAACTACGAGTGGGCTGACGGGTATGACAAGCGCTTCGGTGTGGTGTATGTCGACTTTAAAACGGAACAGCGCATCCCGAAGCTGAGCGCGATGTACTACAAAGAGGTCATTGCGGCCAATCGAGTGCTGTAAGGCGCTGCAGGGCCTAGAACATCGAGTCTGTTGCAATCCCAAAACCACCGGTTCGCTCGGATGTCAGTCCACCGGTTCGCTTGCACTGAGGGATTGCTCAAGCGCGATCAGGTCTTCGGCGTTGAGGCGGTCGGCGCGGCGCAGTGCGGGAAAGAAGACGCTCCACAGGCCGGTAACGGCCAGGCTGCCGACGCCGCCCAGCACCACGGCGCGCACCGCCCCGAACCAATGGGCGGTGAGGCCGCTTTCGTATTCACCAAATTCATTGGAAGCGCCCAGAAACAGCCAGTTGACGCTCGATACGCGGCCGCGCATCTCGGGCGGGGTGGCCAGTTGCAGGATGCTCGAACGCACCACGACCGAGACCATATCCGTTGCGCCGGTGACGAGGAGCGCAATGCAACTGAGCCACAGGCTGCGGCTGAGGCCGAAGACCACCGTCGCCGCGCCGAATCCGGCGACACAGCTGAGCATCGTTTTCCCGGCATTGCGACGAAGCGGAAAAATGCTCAGCGTAAGCGAAACCGCCAAGGCGCCGAGCGCCGGCATGGCGCGCAAAAGGCCAAGCGCATGCGGCCCGCGGTGCAGGATCTCCTGCGCGAAGATGGGCAAAAGGCTGACCGCGCCGCCAAGCAGAACGGCGAAAAGATCGAGTGAGATGGAACCGAGCAGCAGCCGCGTTCTGAGCACATAGTGCAGCCCCGCGAGCATCGTTTGCACGGTGAAGCCCTTCTTTTCCGCGGCGCCGCGCGGTTTCACCTGGCTGACGAGCAACAAAAAGGCGCTGATGGCCGCGGCGCTGAACAGGTACACGAGCGGGGCGCCGTTGACAGCTCGGAGCTTGCCGGTAAGCGAAAGGGTAAAGAGCAAACCGCCCACCAGGGGGCCGAGTGCGTTGCTGATCTGAAAGATGCTCGCACCCCAGGTGACGGCGTTGACGAAATGCTCCCTGGGAACCAGCGTAGGAACGAGCGCCGAGGCGGCCGGCCCCGAAAAACAGCGTCCCAGCCCGATCACGAACAGGATGCCGTACACGGCCCACACGCTGCCAATGCCGTGCAGCGTCAGCAGCAAAAGCGCGAGCGTGGCGACCAATTGCAACGTGTAGCAGGACAGGATGACGGTGCGACGGTCGTACAGGTCGGCGACATGGCCGGCAGGCAATGTGAAGAAAAGCCCCGGCAAAAACAGGGCAAGGCCGGTATACCCGAGCGCGAGCGCGGAATGCGTGAGCTGGTACACCTGCCACGCGACGCCGACCGATTGCGCTTCCGCGCCCATGACGCCCAAGAGGCGTGCCGCGGAGTAAAGGCGGAAATCGCGGTGCTGCCAGGCGACCGTGGCCGGGCGGTGCGGACCGCTGTCGGTCGCCGATGCTGCATTTGCTGCCATCCCTTATGGTCCCATACTGCCTTTGTGACAGGAAAAGGAGCGGCTTTGGATCCGTGAGAGCGAAGGGATCCGTGAGAGCGTAGGGAGGCGAGAAAGCGTAGGGAGCCGTGAGCGCGGGGAAAGTGCACGGTAAGCAGGAATTCGCTGTTGAAGATCGACTCTGGAGCGGCTGGAAAGCCCGACACGCGCGACGTGCATCCTATAGGCCCATGAGCGAAGAAGCATCGTTAGCCCGCCCATATGTTCATCTGCTCGATGGCCGCGATCCTGCCGAGATCATGCGCACCACGCCTGGCCGTCTTGCGGATTTGTTGAAAACCTTGACGCCTGAAGCGATCGAACACAAGCCTGCTCCCGGCAAGTGGAGTGTGCGCGAGATCCTGTGTCATCTAGCCGACTGTGAGATCGCGTGGGCCTGGCGTTTGCGCTCGATTTACGGGGAAGACTCGCCGGTGCTGCAACCCTTTGACCAGGACCCATGGGCCCGCGCCTACGATGGCGTTGGCTACACAACGGCGGCGGCCCGGGCGACCTGGATTGCGGTGCGCCAATGGAATCTGGCGTTGATTGAAGGCCTGTCGGAGGCCGACAAAGCGCGTCCGGCGAAGCATCCGGAGTTGGGCGACATTTCTTTGTGGAGCATCGTCGAGATTGCCGCCGGTCACGATGTGCATCACATGGCGAACCTGGAAAAGCTGGCCGGGTCGCTGCTGAACGGCTCGTAGCGTTGCGGAGCGGTTTCCGAGGAGAGTTTCCAGCAATGCGATCGCGGCTGACGCGCGCCCGGCCTCACGCAAAGGCGAGCACAATCGCACCCGCGGCGATCAAAACGCCGCCAAGCACCTTGCGCGCGGTGAGCGCTTCGCCGAGGATGGGTGCGGCGAGCGCGATGACAAACACCACGCTTAGCTTGTCGATAGGGGCGACCTTTGAGGCCTGTCCCAGCGAAAGCGCACGAAAATAGCAGATCCAGGAAAGCCCGGTGGCGATGCCGGAAGCGACCAGGAACATCCAGCTGCGGCGGTCGATGTGGAGCAGGCCGCCATGCGCACCCAAGCTGAGGGCGATCCTCCAGGCAAACAGCACAA
>CAXTRN010000253.1:0-4827 GCA_964246645.1 uncultured Acidobacteriaceae bacterium | reverse complement strand
TCGCAGATCTCTGTTTGCACCGCAATTAAATCAAAGGTCGCCACACTGATGGAGCCGCCCGTGCGCACGCTTTCGCCCTTGACGTCCAGCATCTGCCAGTTCAGGTCGAAACCCTTGTCGGACCGCAGAAAGCTACCCGCCAGCACGAAATCGACCAGCAGTTTGCGCCCGATCGTCAACGGGTCGAGCGACTTTGCACCCAGATTCATGAGCGAACTCGACGGCCGTACCACCAGCGACGCCACCTTGGCCAATCGTGCCCCCAGCGCATCGGCCAGCGCCGATCCATAAAACGGCGACCCGTCCGCCTTGCCGAGGTTCACAAACGGGATCACAACGATGGTCGTGCGCTTTTCCGTATCAGTCTCGGTGGAATCGCGAAACCGTTCCGCCAGCATGGATAAAAGGCCCGTCGTCCGCTTTTCTTCCTCCGGCGTATGGAGATCCAGCCGCTGCTGCGCGGCCATAAAGCTCGCGCTTTCACCCGGCAGTGCCGCAAAGTCGAGTTGCAGCGACTTCAAGATCGTCTTCAGCCCTTCACGCACCTCCGCTGCCGACGCGTACCGCTCGGAAGGCTGCTTAGCCAGGCAGCGCAGGATGACACTTTCCAACTCTGCCGGGATTTCCGGCACAATCTCGCGCAAAGGCGGCGGATCGGCGAACTGTATCGCGCGAATGCTTTGCAGCTCCTGCCCTTCGGGCCGTTGAAACGGATGCCGTCCACTCACAAGTTCGTACAACAACAATCCCAGCGCAAAGATATCGCTGCGCACGCTGCTTTGCCCGGTCACAAATTGCTCTGGAGCCATATAAGCGATCGTGCCCCCGCGCGCCGTGTAGGTCGCATCCGGCAGCGCCGGGGAAATCGCCGGCCCGGGACCTGACGGATCGAACTCTCCTTGCTCCCGTTTCAGCTGCCGCGCCAGCCCGAAATCCAGAATCTTGATCAGCCCGCCATCGGTCAGCATTACGTTTGCGGGTTTCAGATCGCGATGAAAGATGCCCAGATTGTGCGCTGCCTGCAGACCGTCGGCGATCTGAATGCTGCTCGAAAGCACCAGTTGCACGCTCGCGGGCCCTTCGGCGATCACCTTGTCGAGGCTTTTGCCGGGGATGTACTGCATGACGATGTATGCCTCGTCCTGCTCTTCCCCAACCTCATAAATCGCACAAACATTGGGATGGTCGATCGCCGACGCCAGCCGCGCTTCCCGCAGCTGGGTAACCCGGATTTGCTCGGCTGTTTGCGCTCCCCGCTTCAGCAGCTTCAACACCACCGGCCGTTGCAGCAGCGTATCGTTGGCCAGGAACACAACCCCGCTGCCCCCGGCACCGATCTTCCGCAAAAACTCGTAGTGGCGAATCGTGCGGCGCTTCATCCCTTCATTATCGCAGGCGATTTCCCGTCCCTTGCCCGCCTTTTCCCAGGATGAGGTGCATCGTTCGCCATGGCCTTTTCCCTCGCCGTTCCGTCACGCTCCCCCGAACCGCAAGAACATGAGGATGGAGCGATTTTCCATTTCCTACAACTTTTGAGGGGTGGAGGGAACCCGCTCCTCGTACAGCATTTCCATTTCTTTGCGCATCTGAACCCGAGAAAGCAATCTTTGTACATCGCTCACGATCGGTGGCAAGGGTTCTTCCATTGACTCTCGTATTGGGACCTCGAAACGGTATGCCACCAACCATCCTCATCATCGACGACAACGCAGTCCAGGCCGCTACACGCCAGACCATTTTGAAGCGTGCCGGCTTTTTCGTCATCGCCGTGCTCAGCCCCGAGCGGGCATTGGAGCAGTACCGCAATGGAGAGTTCCCGGCCACCATCGACCTCATCATCACCGACCACATCATGCCCGGCATGACCGGTGCCGAGTTCGTCCGTGCCGTGCGCAGCTTCGATTCCGACGTTCCCGTACTCGTCATCAGCGGCCTTGCCGAAGCCGAGGACGAGTACCAGGGTTTAGGGATACATTTCCGCTTAAAACCTCTTTTGCCCGACAATCTGCTTGCCAGCGTGCATCGCCTCGTAGCGGAAAAGGCGGTTACCGCCCCAGCAGCCGAATAACGCACGTTCCGCACCAGGGCGGGAGGGAAAACCTGCGAGAATAAAAGGTGAAGGGACGTCCGCACATGACCCATCCCATGCCCTCTTTTGGCAGCTTTTCCCTGCTCCTGGCGCTCGCGCTCAGCGTTTACACGCTGGGTTCGGGGAGCCTCGCGCTGTGGGCCATCGCCTACGCCCGTCCGTTGGCCGTCGCTCCCGAACGGCTGCGCGAAACCTCACGGCGTGCCGGGCTCGCCAGCTTTCTTGCGCTATCCTGCGCGGCGTTCGCGCTCATCTGGGCGGCCTACACCAATGACTTTTCCGTCGATTACATCCTGCACCATACCAACCGCGCGCTGAACCCCATCTACAAGTTTTCGGCGCTCTGGTCCGGGCAGGAAGGCTCGCTGCTACTTTGGGCGTGGCTGCTGGCCGCCTACGGCTTCGTTCTGCGCCTGCGTCACAAGGTCGATATCACGCTTTCCGCCTATGCCTCCACAATTCTTGCGGGCATCCAGGTGTTCTTCGTCCTTCTGCTGGTCTTTGCCGCGCCACCCTTTGCGCTCGTGGCTGGCGGCGTGATTCCTGCAGACGGCTTCGGCCTCAATCCTCTGCTGCAATACCCGGAGATGGTCATTCATCCGCCGATGCTGTACCTCGGCTATGTCGGCTTTTCGGTCCCGTTTGCCTTCGCCCTCGGCGCACTCATGATGCGGTACCCCGGCGAAAAGTGGATTCAGATCACCCGCCGCTGGACCATGGTCACCTGGCTGTTTCTCACCGCCGGTATCGTGCTCGGCATGCACTGGGCCTATGCCGTGCTGGGCTGGGGCGGCTATTGGGGCTGGGACCCCGTTGAAAACGCATCGCTGATGCCTTGGCTCGCCGGCACCGCCTTTCTCCATTCCGTCATGATGCAGGAAAAACGCGGCATGATGAAGGTTTGGAACGTGTGGCTCATCTTTGTCACCTTTCTGCTTTCCGTACTTGGCACGCTGCTTACCCGTTCCGGCCTCGTCAGCTCTGTGCACGCATTTGCCCAAAGCTCCATCGGCAACTGGTTTACCAGCTTTCTGGTGCTCGTCTTCGCGGTTTGCCTGTTCACCTTTTTCAAACAGAAAGATCACCTGAAATCGGAAAACCGTCTGGAATCCCTCGTTTCCCGTGAATCCAGCTTTTTGTTCAACAACCTGATCCTGCTTGCCTCCTGCTTCACCGTCCTTTGGGGCACCCTTTTTCCCGTACTTTCCGAGTACGTGCAGGGCTCCAAGGTCACCATGGGCCCCCCGTTTTACAACAAGGTAATGGTCCCAATCGGCCTCGGCCTCATTTTTCTCACCGGCGTAGGCCCTCTGCTCGCCTGGCGTTCCACGTCGCTGCGCGCGCTGCGCCGTAACTTCCTGCTGCCCTGCGCCACCATTCTGCTGACGGCGGGTGTGCTCATGGCCACCGGGCTCCGTCCCTGGCATGAGGATGACCCGACCTCCTCCATCTACGCCCTGGTCTGCATGTCGCTTTCGGCCGGCGTCCTCATGGCAATCCTCAGCGAGTTCCTGCGCGGCGCCCAGGTGCTGCGTACCCAAACCGGCCGCAATCTCCTCAGCGCCGGACTTTTGCTCACCCGCCGCAACACCCGCCGTTATGGGGGATACCTCATCCACTTCGGCATCGTGGTCATGTTCATCGGTCTCGCCGGCGCCGCCTTCAACCAGTCGCGTGAGATGGAAATGGGCTTTGGCGATTCGCTTTCCGTCGGCTCCTGGAAGTTTGTCTGCCAAAGCTATTCCCAAGACACCAACGGCAATTACGACACCGATTACGCCCTGCTGGACCTGTACCACGGCAAGAAGTTGGTGACCCGCCTTTCACCCGAGCGTCGTGTCTACTTCCCGGAGACCGACCACGCCCAGGCCTCTACGGTCGTCGCCATCCACTCCACTCTGGCCCGCGACCTGTACGTTGTCTTCGAGGGCCGCAATCCGCAAACCGATAAACCGACTATCAAGGTGTTCCTCAATCCCCTTGTGAACTGGATATGGATCGGCGTCGGCATCGTGATCTTCGGCACCGCCATCGCCCTTGCGCCCTCGCTCAAGGCGAACACCCAGCGCATCGCCGACCCTGCCAAAGCCGCACTCCCGAACGCTGCAGTTGGCACCTGGGGCCGCCCGGAACCGCAACTCGCGCACCGGTCGGCCACCACCCGCACGGAGGCCGGCCATGCCTAAGCCTGCCGACCCGGCCCGACCCACCCTGCTCCTTGGGGCTCCGTTTACCCGTCTTTTCCAGCTCGTCTTGCGGCTAACCTTCCAACTCACCTTCGTTTGCGTCGCCGGGCTCACCATGCTCGGTGCCGGCAATCCGTCCACCCGCTTCGACAGCATCGGTCATAAGCTGATGTGCCCTTGCGGCTGCGCTGAAATCCTGCTCGAGTGCAACCACGTCGGCTGCCCCGATTCAAGCGGCATGATCGCCGAACTGCGCAACCAGCTCGCCTCCGGGCTTGGCGACGGCGGCATCCTGAACTGGTTTGCTGCCAAATACGGTCCCACCGTGCTCGCCGCCCCCATGCGCGGCGGCTTCGACCTTGTTGCCTGGATTGTCCCCTTCGCCGTGCTCGCCCTCGGCATCGGCGGCCTCGCGGTAGGTCGCCGGCACGCGCAGGGTGAAGGTGGAGCCGCACCCGGGCTCGCTTGCCACGGTGACGTCGCCGCCGAGCAGGCGGGCGAACCCCTGGGTGATGGCGAGGCCGAGGCCGGTGCCGCCGTACTGACGAGTCC
>CAXTRN010000252.1:0-4843 GCA_964246645.1 uncultured Acidobacteriaceae bacterium | reverse complement strand
CTCAATAGCCGGGCCGGATCCTTTGCCCTCCTGGATGGCGGCGCGCAGCAGGGCCGGGGTGAAGCGGCGGCCATTGACCGCGACGATGGTGAACCCGGGTGCAAGACCAGATTTGTAAGCGAAGCCGTCGATGAGCGTGTCGGTGATCTGGCCGTTGTTATCGACGGCGAGGCCGAGGGAATAGCGAGCGTTGAGACCGCCGAGTTCGGATTCGTTCAGGGCCGTCCAATAGTCGGGCTTGTCGGTATAGACGAGCTTGTAGCCACTGAGTTGCTCCAGGCCGGGCGCTTCGGGGGCATGGAGTTGGTTTGAATCCAGACGCGTGCGGAGAAAGGCTGCCCAGTCATTTGGAACGAGGCTGTTCAGGGTGCGGACGATGTCCTCGAAGGTGTACGGGACGACCTTGGGGCCGGTGTTGCCGCCGAGGCCGTGAAAGGCGGCGGTAAAGTCGTTCATGCTTTTCGCGCCGTTGCTTTTGGCGCGCAGGGTGCAATCGACCTCCATCCAAAGCATCTCGCCTTCATCGTAATAGTCGGTGTTGCGGCGCCAGTTGTCATAGGCACCGCCGGCGAAGCTGAGTACCTGCGCGGCGGTGGCGGTGTCCTGCAGGTCGCGCCATTGCCGGCCCGGGCGAGCGTCGCTGTATTGCGCCCAGATGGTAGCGAAGCGGTCGCGGAAGATGGGGTTATTCCAAATGCCGGAGCGGGCGGCGAGCACGTCGCCCCAATATTCGGTGAGTCCTTCGTAAACCCAGAGCAGGTCGCCCTTCATGGGGTCCTGGTAGTTGCTCGTGGCCAGGCCGGCAGGACGACGGTATTTGCCGTTCCAGGAGTGGGTGAACTCATGCGGCAGAAGGTCTCCATCCAGGATGAACAGGTTGTCATCGGTGAAGGTTTTTTCGCCCACGCGGTCATCGGAGCTTTGGTGGTGTTCGAGGCCGAAGTGAGCGACCTGGTCGGAAAGAGTGACGAGGAAATGGTACGCACCATAGTGGCGTGATTTGTACAGGGCGCCGGTTTCACGGACGAGTTTTTGGAATTCGTCAATGTGCTCCTGCGATAGGGCGAGGTCTTCGGGGCCGTCGCCGGCGAGGTCGAGGAAGTGCCTGGGGGTGATCTCGGGAGCGAGCGGAATTTCCTTGAACCAACGGCCGGCGAGGACCGGGGAATCGACGAGTTGTTCGAGGGAAACGGTGCGGAAGGTGGTTTCGGCCTGCGCGCCCCCACTGGGGCTGTTCGGGCTGGCGGATTCAAGGGCGGTTCCGAAGCGCCAACCGGCAGGCACGGTGACCGCGGGGGTGATCATGACGTCAGCGGCCTGGGTGCCGCCCGGATAAACGAGCAGTTCGTTCCAGCTGAGCAGTGCGAGGTTGGCGCTGGTAGAGGCGCCAGCGGAGAAGCCCGAGGCGGCTGCGGTGGCCAGGAAATCCATTTTGGCGGTGAGCGCGGTGGCCCCGGCGGGCACGGTGAGGTGGTAGGTGTACATGTCTACCAGGTCGCGCTCCCACTTGACGGGTTCGCCGGCGGCCGTGGTGAGGACGAAGCCGGCCTGGTTCTCGATGGGACCGGTGGGACCGTGTTCACCGGGAATCCACTTCGGGTATACGAGCGTCATAGGACCGGACTGTACGGGAATGGTTTCCGTCGCATGCAGGATGCGGCGTGGGGCGTCGGAAAGGTCGACGCGCAGGGTGATGGGCTGTGTTTGCGCGTGTAGCCGGCTTGGAACGAGCGCGATGAAAGCAACGAGTGCGGTAGAAGGCGCACGGAGACGCAGAAGCATCGAAGGAGAACTCCTTAAAGGGTGCAGTTCGGTAGCAGGCACTGACGGGTTCACCATGCAGTGTATCGGGTCAGCAGGTGGTTGCGATCAGGTGAAGTCAGTGGCCGAGCAGAGGGACGCCTTCGACCGTGGCGGCTTGGCGAAGTTCGCGGTCCAGTGTGGCCAGAGGGAAATTGCGGCGTAGCGCCAGTTCAAGGTAGGCCGCGTCGTAGAGCGTTAGAACGTGGCGGTCAGCAAGGGTAAGCGTGCCCGTCCATGCATGTGTTTTTGTGTGCGGGTCCGTGCGGATCGTGTACTTGGCGAGGTCGCGGAGATGGGCGTCGCGGTCGGACGGGCTATACCGTTTCCGGCGAACTCCCATCTGCAGGACGTTCGCTATCTCAAGCCACCACAAGGAGGGCACGCAAGCAACTTCCCTCTGCAATCGATCGAAAACGGCTTGAATCGCCGGCGTTCTTTGCTCTTCAGTCACCCAGGCGATGGCGACGGACGCATCAAGAACGAGGCTCAAAGGCGACCCTCGTCGCGGTCACGTTTGAACTCGTCCATGTTGAAAGGGCCGAGATGCAAGCGTTCCGCACGAGCGCGGATGCTCTCGCTGGCTTCCCTGGCACGGGCTTGCTGCTGGGGAGTCAGTTCAGAAGGAGGGTCGCCGCCTGCAGAGGTGAGACGCGCAATGGGCCGTCCTTCTCGTGTCAGCATAATCTCGACCCCGTCTTCTACTCGCTGGATCAGCGCTGATAACGCCTCTGTATTTGTAGTTACTTCCACTATCTGTCCCATATTGCACCTCCCTTCGATGATTGTACGGCGGCGATTCCCGACCTGTCCGCTAAAATGCGTTCACCCCTATGGCACTGTATGCAACGGTTTTGGGTTTGATCGTGTTGACGCTTTTGGGCGTTTCGGTGGCGCGGCTTGGCCAGGTGAAGACCAAGGCCGATTATCTGGTGGCCGGACGCAGTTTGTCAGCGTTTGTGCTCGTGTTTACGCTGCTTTCAAGCTGGATCGGCTCGGGGTCGCTGCTGGGCGGAGCGGAAAATGCCTATCGGCATGGCTTCCCCGCCCTGTGGCAGGCCGGCGGTGGCTGGGCAGGGTTGGGCTTGATCTACTTCATCGCGCCGCGAGCGCGAAAGTTTGCGCAGTTCACGATTCCCGATCTTTTGGAAGCGCGTTATAACCAGACGGCCCGCGTGCTCGGGGTTTTGGCGGTTTTGTTCACCTACACCGCGATCACGAGCTACCAATTTATCGGCGGCGGCGACATCGTGCACCTGATCTTTCCGGCTGTGTCGAGTGTGGAAGGGCAATACATTCTCGCGGGGTTCGTCATTGTGTTTACGGCGATCGCGGGTATGGGATCGGTGGCCTATATGGATGTGGTGATCGGGATGCTGGCGACGGTGACCATGATCGCGGCATTGCCGGCGCTTGTGCACCTGGCGGGCGGGTGGACCGCGGTTCGCGCCGGATTGCCCCACACCCATTTCCAGCTTTTGGGCGATTTTTCGCCAGTGATGGCCGCGGAGCTGTTTTTGCCGACCTGCCTGCTGATGCTCGGCAATCAATCGATGTATCAGAAGTTCTTCTCGGCAAAAAGCGAACAGGCCGCCACGCGCGCCGTGAGCGGATGGGTGGTGGGTACGGTGCTGCTGGAAACGGTCATCGTGGCGATCGCCGTGGTGGGGTCGGCGCTGTATCGAACGGGCGAGGTGGCGCAGCGGCCGCGCGAGGTGCTGGCCTATACGGCGGTGCATGCGTTCGGTGGTTTTGGCGATGGAAAAAGCGGCGCGGGCAAGGCGCTGAGCGTTCTTGGTGCGCTGCTGGTCGGGGCGATCTTTGCGAAGGTGGTGTCGACGGCGAACAATTACCTGTTTTCGCCGGCGACCAATTTGATCAACGATGTGTTTGTGCGTTATCTGAAGCCGGACGCATCGAGCAAGGAAGTGCTGCTGGTTTCGCGGTTGGTCGTGGTCGGGCTGGGGCTCTGGGCTTTGTGGCAGTCGTTGGGCACCACCAGCGTATTGAAGAAGAGCCTGTATGCGTACACCATCTATTCGGCGGCGCTGACACCGGTGATTTTGGCGGCGTTTTTCTGGCGGCGCGCGACGGCGGCCGGGGCTGTGGCGTCTATCGCCGCGGGCACAGTGCTGACGGTGCTTTGGAGCACGATCGCGCCGCACCTGCCGACGGTGCTGGCGGAACGCGACCCGATCTTACCGGCGCTGGTGATTTCGGTGCTGGCGCTGGTTTGTGTGAGCCTCGTGACGCCAAAGCCGGATGCGGCGCATCTGCGCTCGTTGGGTGAGGCGCCGGCGGTTACCGGGTAAGAGCTGGCATTTACGGGGTAGGGGCTGAAACGGCAGTTCTGAGCAAACATTACAGCGATCAAGCGAAACAGAGCGCCGCGGGGCGGCAACCTGCATCCAAGCCGTGAGGTGGGATCGACCCGCCCGAGGAGAGATGGTGATGGCAATCAATCAAGAACTACCCCCAACCGACAGCGCAGCTGCCCTGCACGAACTCATCGGAGAAGATTCCACAGCCACTTTCGAGAGCGATCCGACGTTTGCGGCGAGCACCCCAACCATGGACGGCTCAAGCGAAAACCTGCAAACCCGTACAGACCGCCAGGAAATTCAAAACAGCCCTTCGGTTTTGACGCGGGATACCGACGATGTCGATGAGGATGACGACGAGGATGAGGACGACGACGATGAATACGAGGATGTAGAAACCGAAGATGAAGATGAGGACGAAGAAGACGAGGACGATGAAGACGACCTCGACGACGACGATGACCTCGATGATGATGACGACGAGGATGAAGACGACGAAGATGAAGAGTAGCGGCGGTGCGAACGGGGCAGAGGTCCCGTTCGCACTCCGTTGCGGGAGCGCGGGAGCGGTTTAGCTTCGGGTGCACTCCCTGCCTGGAAGCTTGGTGCGGGTCCAGGTCCGAATCACAACGCGAGACGGGATAGGCGAGGACGCGAGTCAAGGTATGACGCAAGACACACAAAACGGTGCCGACCGGGTTCTGGATGAAGACCCTGATCAG
>CAXTRN010000251.1:0-4860 GCA_964246645.1 uncultured Acidobacteriaceae bacterium | reverse complement strand
CCACCCCCGCGCCGCCGCCTGCCTCTTGATCCACGCCACGGGCCGTGGCACCGGCCGGGGCGGGGCCGGTCGCGAGGTCGCTATCCCGCGTGAGCACCACGGTAAAGCCGCGTGCCAGCAGCAGCGACCGCAACCGAAAAGCCAGGGAGAGGGTAACGTTTTTTTCCAGACTCGTTTCCCCGATGCGGGCGCCTGAATCGGCTCCGCCGTGCGAAGGATCGAGCACGATGACATTGCGGTTGACGCCGGTGGTCGAAAGTCTGAGCGGCTTTTGCTCCGCGGGCGCCGCGCTTGCGGTCTGTGCCTGTGCTGTGGCTCCTTGGTTTGTGAGCCGCTGCGGCGTGGTGCCTGGAGGTGCGGCGACCGCCGGTTTTGTTCTCTTAGCGGCGAGCGGGGTGGCTGCGGGCGCGGTCACCTGCGACGAGGCTCCTGGTGAGCCCGCTGTTGCCGACGGGGTGTGCGTGTTACGGATGGCAGTAGGGGTACTTCCTTGATTCAATGGAGAGGCACCCCCTTGCGTACGGGGCAGCGTGCCGGACAAGGCTTCCGGCGGAACACGCACGATCGGTGCGGGCCGTGGTGTGGGTGCGGTCTGGCGCGCTGGCGCCGGCGAGGGGCTCTCCTGTTGGGCTTGTGCAGAAAAACAGAGCACGATCAGCAGGGAAGCGCAACCGGTAAATCTCCTCAGCGCGGTCCACTTTGCCAGATGCGAGAGCTCCAGCCACGAAGACTCCAGCCACGAAGACTCCAGATGCGAAAGCTCAGGATGCGAGAACACAGATTGTCGGATCGGCGTCAACGGTTTGCGTCTTCCTGAGGCGCGGAGGCGCGGGAGTTGGGGCATGAGCCCCACCGATTGTACCGGGTTGCGCAGTTTGTTCCCACGTGGGGCACGGTACACTCAGCCCATGCGGGTGTTCGGGATCGATTGCGGAACAGAGTTCACGGGTTATGGGGTCGTCGAAACCGACCCTGTGGCGCGAACGCCCCGGCTGCGTCACCTGTGCGCGGGGGCGGTGCGGTTGCGGAAAAAAGACCAGACAGCCGTTCGGCTGGCGCAGGTGTATGCCGAACTGACTGCCCTGATTTCCTTGTGGCAACCCGATTGCGTGGCGATTGAAGAGGTGTTTTTTGCCGTCAACGCGAAAAGCGCGTTGAAGCTCGGGCAGGTGCGCGGCGTGGCCCTGCTGGCCGCCGCCAACGGTGGCCTGCCGGTGGCGGAATATGCGCCGCTTTCGGTAAAAAGCGCGGTTGTGGGCTATGGGCTCGCGGCCAAGGATCAGGTGGGTTTCATGGTGGCGCGCCTTTTGGAACTCGAAACGGTGCCGGAGCCGGCCGATGCCGCGGACGCCCTGGCGATCGCCATCTGCCATATCCACCATGCACAAACCGCGGAAGGACTTCGACGTTGAAACGGTTTCGTTTTCAATGGCTGTGTAGCGTGTGGCTGGTTAGCGCGCAGCTTGTTAGCGTATGGCTTGTTTGCTCTGCGGCTGCTGTAGCACAAGGAGGGGCAGGCAGTGCGGCCGTTGGTAGTACGCTTACCTTTTCGTTGGATCGAACCGGACCGCCGTTGACCCAATACAGCATTCGGGTAGACGAAAGCTCCCAGCGCGGCTTCTTTTCCACCGGAGCGGCGATGACTTCAAACGCGGCGAATACGAAGGGGGCTGGTAGCGGCACCGCTGCCGAGGTTCCGATAACGGTGGGTGCGCCGCTGGCCAAGAAGCTGTTCGCCGCTGTGCCGCTGGTGAGGTCGCAACGCTGCGACGGGCACAACAAAAACATCGCACAAACCGGGCTCAAGACCCTGCGCTACCTGCAAAGCGGCACGGTGAGCGAATGCACCTACAACTACGCCGCCGATGATCGCGTGAACACCGCGACCGCCGTCTTCGAGGCCCTGGCGGAGACGATGCAGTACGGCGAACGGCTTTCCTCAAAGCTACGTTTTGATCGCCTGGGACTGGATGGGGAGATGGACAGTTTGCAAACGGCGCTGCAACAGGGCAGGGCATTGGAGGTCGGCAACATTGCGTCGGTGCTCGCGTCGATTCAAAACGACGATCGCGTGATGGAGCGGGTGCGGCGCAAGGCAACGCATTTGCTTGCGAATGTGGAAAAACCGAATGCGGGCGAGGCTCAGGGCAGCGGCGATCGGGCTTCCAGCGCACGGTAAAGCACGGCGAGGTCATCGAGCGGCACAGCTTCCGAGCGCGCTTGTGCTGAAACACCCGAGGGCCAGGCGGCTTCCAGTTGCGCTGTCGTATACCCGGCTACCTTGAGATTGTTCGCCAGCGTTTTGCGTTTTTGTGCAAAGGTGGAACGCAAAAAGCGGTTAAACGGTTCGAAGGCGATCTCCAGGGCGGCGAAGCGGGGTGCGAAATCGAGCCGCACCACCGTTGAATACACATCGGGAGGCGGCGAAAAAGACGCCGGCGGCAGCGTGAAAAGCACCTGCGCGTTTGCGTGCAATTGCACAAGGGCGGACAGGGCGCCGTAGTCACGCGAGCCGGGCTGCGCGGCCATGCGCTCGGCGACCTCCCGCTGTACCATCACGATTGCCCGGCGCAAAAGGCCGTCGCGCGCGGCCGTGAACAGGTGAAGCAGGATTTCCGAGGTGATGTAGTAGGGCAGGTTGCCGACGATATCGGCGGTCTGACCGCTCCGGGTCTCGTCGGCGAGCAGGGCCGGCAGGTCGGTTTGCATGATGTCCGCGTGGTGGATGGCGACCTGCGGCTGATTGCGGAAACGGAAGACAAGCTCCCGCGCGAGCGCCGGGTCGAACTCGATGCAGTGCAGCCGCCCGCAGCGCGGTGCGAGCAGGGCGGTAATGGCACCGTGGCCTGGACCGATCTCGACGACGGCACGATCCCGGTCATTGCCGAGCGCCTCGACGATGCGCACCGAGGCAGCTTCATCGATAAGAAAGTTCTGACCGAGTTTGGCGCCTTTTTGCTTCAAACCTGAAGTTCAGTCTTGCTCGGATGCATTTGTGCTCTTAGTGTAGTGCCGAAGCTGGCAGAACTGCGGGTTTCTCCACTTCGCAGACGATAAAGCCGTCTGCTCCGGTCGAAATGACACAGCGTTGTTTATGTGCAAAACCGCATTAGACGAAACCACATGAGATCAACCGCGTTAGATGTAGTCCTTCTCGTCCGGCCACCGGATTGGGTTCGGCACCTTTGGGTCGCGGAGGAGATAGACGTTTTTGTGCTCAAAGGGCATGGCGAGCGGGTCGGAGGTGCGGCCCAGAACGGTTACGGAGTTGTAGCGTTTTTGCAGCTCCTCCGGGGTATCGTGAAGCACGCCGATGAGCTCCTGGCCGTCGCAGCCGTGCATGCCCCAGAGCCAATAGTTGTTGTGACCGGAAAGCACGGGCGGCAGCGCGGGCTCGCGGCGTCGGCCAAGGAACTCGAGGGCGGCGGCTTCCCCGTAGTTGTTGGCGATGATGCAGGTGCGCTGCCGTTCGACGGCGGGCAGGGCGTGATAACTGTCGACGACGATGGTGGTGAGCTGGTCCCAGCCGAAGCGGTCGGCAAAAAACTGCGGCAAGATGCTGGTGCTGGCATTTTCAGTGGCGTTGGGAACAAGATGCAGGCTGTGCGTGTAGCGAGCCCAAAGCTGCGGCGAAAGCACGGGTGAAGCCATGGGCAGAAGCAGCAATCCGGACAAAACCAATGCGCCTTCAAAGACCGGAAAGGCAAACAGCCGGTCCGGGAAACGCGGAAAGCGGTGTTGCCACGCCACAGCGCCGGCGGCAAACAGCATGGGGTACGCCGGGGCGAGATAGTAGTCTTTCGCGTGCATTGCCAGCATGACCAGAAAAAACGTGGCAAAGGTGAACCCGATCCAGCGAAACGGACGCAGCTGCTTGAGCCGGAAGCTTGCCAGGAGGCCCCCGAGCCAAAGCAGCAGGTTTACCGGCTGCATTTGTCCGATCTGTGCCCCCAAAAAAGCGAGCGGGCTGAGGAGCTTATTTTTACCTTCGAGCTTGCCGTTCCGCAAAAATTCCCATGTGGGCCAGTGGTGGTGCACCTGCCACATCACGTAGGGCGCGATGAGCAAAAGGGTGAGCCCAACGGCTGCGGGGAACCACGGGGTGCGCAGAAGATAGCGCTCAGGCGTGAACAGCAGAGCCAACAGCAGGGGCAAGAGGAAGAAAAGCATGGAAGGCTTGTTGAGCAAGCCGATTCCCGCGAAAAAGCCGATGCCAAGCCAGCCTCGCAGGTTGAGGATGCCGCGCTGCGTAAGCACCAGCAGCAGCACACAAACCATCCAAAAGATGGGCTCCACGCAATTCATCGACAAGTAACCGTCGGTGCCGAGGTAGACAGGTGCGACGAGGAGACCGAGCATGGCGAGCGCCTGCGCCCCTCGTGTGCCGCCGAGCGCCCAGGTCAACACGCCGCACAGGCCGACGGCGAGCCCACCGGCGAGGGCGGCGAAGACGCGAATGCCGAAGACGGAATTGCCGAAAAGCACCTCGCCGAGGCGGGACTGAAGCGCCGCTAACGGTCCATGGTCGACGTACCCCCAGGCGAGGTGACGGCCACAGGCGAGATAATAAAACTCGTCGCGGAAGTAGCCGTACCCCAGATGAAGCGTCCACAGGGTAAGGGCGAACTGAAGGAGCAGCTTGACGCTCGCAAAACAAACAGCGAGCTTGACGGCTGGTTGCAAGGAACTCGGGGTCGAGACGACTTCGGCCTGGATGGAATGTGCGGCGTGGCTATGCATGGGTGCTTGTCGCTCAGAGTACGGCAGAAAAGGCGCACCGGTTCCCGTTATCGCATCAGAAACTTGAAGGTGAGGAAAGCACGATGGAATGGCAGCCAGGTGGCCTGAGCAGTGATATTG
>CAXTRN010000250.1:0-4886 GCA_964246645.1 uncultured Acidobacteriaceae bacterium | reverse complement strand
ATGGACTTCAATGCAAACGACGTAGGCTTCGTTCCCAAGATGGCCGGCCACTATGTGGAGAACACCGGAAATGAAGACTGTGTCTTTCTCGAGATGTTCGTTGCGAGCGAGGTTGAGGAGATTTCGTTGAACCAGTGGTTGCGGGCGCTGCCTGTCCAGGTAGCCATGGCGCATACCAACTTTTCCGCCGAGGAGTTGGAGCGCATTCCGGTCAAGGTGCAAGAGGTTATCTAGGCCGTTCTATGGGCCGCGGCCCCCGCCTGCAACGGCGCGTGTCGCGGCCTTCGCTCTCATCAGCAAGCTTCGCGAGCGGTTCAAGTTCAGCAAGGAGAACTCCTATGTGGCTCGTAGAGCTGGCGCTGCGAAGACCTTACACCTTCGTCATCGTGTCGCTCCTGATTTTGATTGCCGGCGTCGTCTCCATTGCCACGTCGCCGACAGACATCTTGCCCGAGATCAACATCCCCATTGTAAGTGTCATCTGGACCTACGGCGGTCTGGATGCCGACAACATGTCGAAGCGCATTGTGGGCGTCACGGAACGCGCGCTTTCAACCAGCGTCAACAACATCCAACGCACCGAATCGCAGTCGTACTACGGTGTCGGCGTGATCAAGATCTACTTCCAGCCGAATGTGCAGATCGATCTCGCGATCGCGCAGGTCACAGCCCTTTCGCAGTCGATTCTGCGCAATCTGCCGCCCGGGATCTTGCCTCCGCAGATCTTGAAGTACGACGCGTCCAGCGTGCCCATCGTGCAATTGAGCCTTGGCGGTCAGGGGCTTTCGCAGGAGCAGCTCTACGACTTCGGGCAGAATTTCATCCGGTCTCAGGTGGCAGCGGTAAAGGGCGCCGCCGTGCCGTTGCCGTACGGAGGCGAATCAAGAGCCATCATGGCGGATGTCGACCCGACGAAGCTGGCGGCCAACCACCTGACAGCTACCGATATCTCCACGGCCCTGAGCAATCAGAACGTTGTACTCCCGTCCGGTACAGAAAAGATCGGCGACCGTGAATATCTCGTTGCCATCAACAGCAGTCCCGGCTCCGTTGCCGAGTTGAACGAGCTACCGATTCGCTCCATCGATGGCACCGTAACCACGATGAAAGATGTGGCTTGGATCCATGACGGATACCAGCCACAAACGAGCTTCGTCAGAGAGAACGGCAAGGCTTCCGCTCTGCTCACGGTCATCAAAAACGGAGCCTTTTCCACCATCACCATCGTCAATCAGGTCAAGCAAAGCATTCCAAAGATCAAGGCGGGCTTGCCCAGCGCACTGACGATCACCCCACTCTTCGATCAGTCGCTCCTCGTCAAGGCGTCCATTCAGGATGTCGTGCAGGAAGCGCTCACTGCCGCTGCTTTGACCGCCGTCATGATTCTGATTTTCCTGGGTAGCTGGCGCAGTACGTTGATCGTCTGCACCTCGATCCCGCTGGCGATCCTGTTTTCGCTTTCGGTGCTTTCTGTGCTTGGCCAATCCATCAACGTCATGTCTCTCGGCGGCCTGGCGCTCGCTGTGGGCATGCTGGTGGATGACGCAACAGTTGAGATTGAGAACACGCATCGCAACCTCGGGCTAGGCGGGAAGACACCGCTGGCAGCGGCGATCCTGAACAGTGCACAGCAGGTCGCAGTGCCGGCGCTTGTCTCCACCATGTGCATTTGCATCGTGTTTGTGCCGGTGACCCTGCTTTCCGGCGCGGCCAAGTACATCTTCACCCCGCTTGCCCTGGCGGTCGTCTTTGCGATGATCGCGTCCTACTTGCTTTCGAGGACTCTGGTAGCCACGATGATGCACTTTCTGCTGCCCAAGGAGGCGCCGCTTTACGGGGACGACCCGGACAAGAGCCCGCTCAGCAAAACATTCATCTGGCGATTTCACAAGAAGTTTGAAAAGCAGTTCGACCGTTTCAACGCGTGGTACAAGCGCCGGCTGGAGTGGACCCTGGCTCATCGCGCCATCACCCTCACCGTGTTCTTTGTCTTTGCGTTGAGCTCGATGGGCCTGGTCTTCGTCATTGGCGAGAACTTCTTCCCTTATGTCGATTCGGGCCAGATGCAATTTCACGTGCGCCCACCGAGCGGCACGCGCATCGAGGTCGCCAGTGAAATCTTCGCGCGCGTGGACGCTGAAGTACGCCGCGTGATCCCGCCCGAGCAGATCAAGCTCATCGTCGACAACATCGGATTGCCTCCGGGCGGCATTAACCTGGCTTTTAGTTCAAGCGACACTACCAGCAACGGCGATGGAGATATCCTCATCTCGCTGGCCGCCAGGCACCGGCCCACGCAAGAATGGATGAGCATCCTGCGTGCCGATCTCGCGCAGAAGTTTCCGCAGGAGACCTTCTTCTTTGAGCCTGCCGACATCACCAATCAAACGCTGAACTTCGGTTCTCCCGCCCCGATTGACGTGCAAGTGATCGGCAAGGATGCGACGGAAACCTCGAAGCTCGCCGTGGAATTGCAGCGGAGGATCAAGGATGTGCCTGGGGCGGCGGACGTCTTTATTCAGCAACAGTTCACCTCACCGGAGATCAACGTCAACGTGGACCGCTTGAAAGCTCAGGAATTAGCCCTTACAGAGAAGGACGTCACCAGCGATGTGCTGCTGTCGCTCTCCGGGAGCGGACAAGTGGCGCCTAACTTCTGGATGAACCCCAAGACGGGCGTGGAATATCCCGTGGTCGTGCAGGTGCCCCAGCTTCGCTTGAGCAACTTCGATTCGCTGGGTCGCACACCGGTAACGGCGCCCGGCTCGAACAACGATCAACTGCTGCGCAACGTGTCGCGCGTGACGCGAGCCTCCTCTCCCCTGACGGTCTCGCATTACAACAGCAAGCCGGTGATGGACGTGTACGCAAACATCGAGCAGCGCGATCTCGGCGGGGTCTCTCGCGACATAGCCAAGATCATCAAGGAGGCTTCCAAGAAGCTGCCGGCCACGACCACGATCGAGATGACCGGCCAGGTCAAAACCATGAACAGTTCTTTCTTGAACCTGGGGCTCGGAATCGTCGGCTCCATCTTGTTTGTGTACCTGCTGCTGGCGATGAACTTTCAGTCCTGGTCCGATCCTTTCATCATCATCACGGCTTTGCCCGGAGCGTTCGCCGGCATCGTGTGGTTGCTGTTTTTGACACAGACGACCTTCAGCGTGCCGGCGTTGATGGGCGCGATCATGACCATGGGTGTAGCGACGGCTAACAGCATCCTGGTGCTCAGCTTCGCCAACGATGCACGGGCAGAAGGCAAGGATGCGCTCCAGGCGGCGCTGGAGGCGGGCACCACGCGGCTGCGGCCGGTGTGCATGACCGCTCTGGCGATGATCCTGGGCATGCTGCCGATGGCGTTGGCGCTCGGCTCCGGCGGAGAACAGAACGCACCGATTGGACGTGCGGTGATCGGTGGCTTGGCCTTTGCCACGATAGGAACGCTCTTCATCGTTCCCGTCGTGTACTCCCTGGTGCGGAAAGAAGCTCCGGTCAATTACGAAGAGCGACTCGACCGGGAGGTTAAGGGCGATGCAGCGGGCAAGCGGAAGCAACCCGCGGAAGGCAAGCAGCAAACCCAAGCAGATCCGCGAAGCGAGTTGCAAGGAGCGTAGTGATGAGTGGCACACCCGTTCAACAAAATCCTACCGATCGCTCCACGGCTTCCAAGAGCGACTCGTCGGAGAATCGTCGGGCACAGCAAGACGACCGACATGCACTGGCCGATGCTTTCGTGCAGGGGGACGATGGTCAGAAGCTGGGCAAATCATTCATTGCGACAGAGCAAACGGACCCGAAGGATCTCAACAGTTCGCGACGTCACCTGGGATGGCTTTGGGCAGCGATCGCCATCGTCATCGTCGCGCTTCTGATATTTTTCCTGGGCTGGCTGCCCCGGCACAAACGGGATAAGGAGGTAACGGCACGCGCCCAGCAACAACAGAAAGCGATCCCCGTGGTCGAAGTGATGACGGTGAAGCAAGCATCTCTCGACGAGGAGTTGACGCTTCCCGGCACCGTGATCCCTGTAACGACCGTGCACATTTTTGCGCGGGCAGCAGGCTATCTGAAAGCTCGTTACGTCGATCTCGGCGATAAGGTTCGCAAAGGTCAACTACTCGCTCTTATCAACGCACCGGAGCTCGATGCCGGAATCGCGCAGCAGGCCTCGCTCGTGCAGCAAAGCCGCGATGCCGTTGCCAAAGCGGTCACGCAGCAAGATCTGGCGCAGGTCACTTATGACCGCATCCATACACTTGTTCTGCACGGCGTGCTCTCGCAGCAGGATGACGATGTTGCACTCGCCGCATTGAAGTCCGCCGTAGCGGATGTCTTGGCTGCCAGGAACGCAGTGAGTGCTGCCTTGGGTGCTCTGGAGCGAGCCAAGGCGCTCGCTTCGTTTGAGCAGGTCCGCTCTCCGATCAACGGGACCATCACTGCGCGCAATATTGAGGTGGGCGGGCTCGTGTCGCCCACGGGCACTGGGCAAGGCTTGCCGGCAGCCGCTTCCCCCACCAATCCCTCGGGCGGTCCTGCTACCGGAGGCGCCATGGGCGGAGAACTTTTTCAGGTTTCGGATGTCGCTGACCTCCGGACGTTCATCTCCGTCCCGGAGGAGGATGCAACCCGTGTACAAACAGGCCAGCCCGCGATCCTTACTTTTTCCGAGCTGCCGACAAAACATTTCCAAGGAACGGTTATCCGGAGCAGCGATTCCCTCAGTCAGCAGACGCGTTCGCTGCTGCTGGAAGTGCACGTGCACGATCCGCAACATGTGTTGCGCCCTGGCATGTTTGCTTCTGTGCAATTGCATTTCACGGCGCCTGACCGAGGCGTTCTGATCTCCGGCGACAGCGTGATCCCGCGAGCGCAAGGGCAGTTCGTCG
>CAXTRN010000249.1:0-4900 GCA_964246645.1 uncultured Acidobacteriaceae bacterium | reverse complement strand
GTGTTGCTGGTGGCGCAGAATAATCAGTCCTTTGCCGCTTGGGTAATGGCCCGCTTCTACGGTCCAGATGAGGTGTTTGATATCACGATTTTGCCGCTGCCAACGGCGGTGCGACTGGGGTCCACCCTGCTGCTGCTCGGGTGCACGGTGGGCGGAGGAATATGGGACCGGCGGCGGTCGTTCGTAGAGCCGAAGCAGGAAAGTGCGTTGGAACGAGCCCCGCTTGGGGCTGTAGGGGTGCTGGTCGCAATGACAATCTTTGCGCCGATCGCCTGGACACATTATTCGATTTTGTTAGTGGTGCCGTTAATGGTTTTGGTCGCGGAAAGCCAAGCGCTGCGGAATTGGTGGATCGGCGCAGTCTGCTTCGTGGTGGCCGCGCTGAATTATCAGCCACTGGCGACGGATGTGATCCGGATGGATATCAGTGACTTCGCGGTAGTGCGCGGACAGTTTTTTGCGGGTGTGCTTTGCCTATTGGCCCTGGTCGCGGTGGCATGGATTCAAGAAAAGCGCATGGAATTTGCCGGGCCATTGCAGGCCGGCGGCCATGGAGCTCCGAATGCAGTGAGCTCCGCTATAGGGAGCTCCGCGGCGAGTTCTGCCGAGGGCCGGGTATTTTCCGCGATCCTGGGCAGGTAGGGCAGGCATGTGGTTTTCGGAGACGTATTTATGATGGCTCGTTGCTTTTTACAACGATTGGTTTCGTTGCTGGTTTTCTGCTGTTTCGCTTTGGGCGGAGCGCGATCTTTGCGGGCGGAAACATGGTATGTGCGGGCGGATGGTGGAACGCGGTTTTCCGCCAAAGCAACGGAGGGCCAGTGCGATGGCAAGGCCGATGCGGCTTACCCGGGCCATGGAACCAATCGGCACTGTGCTTTCGATGACATACGTTACTTATGGGAGGATCAGCACACCTATAACTTTCATAAGTGGGTGATTGCCGGCGGAGATACTGTGATCCTGGATAACACCAGGCAGTGGCGGGTGGGTGCTGCGGATAACGGCAGAACTCCCCCTGTGAAGGATCAGCAGTGGTGTTGGGGTATTGGCCCATTCAGCTGCACCAATCCGACGATTCCGGCGGGGACGGCAGCACAGCATACCCGTATTTTGGGGCGGAACCATGAGCACTGTAGCGTTGGCGACCAGCCGGACAAGCGAAAGATGACGCAAATTTTCGGGGGGTTTGGCGTGCCGGCCGCGCTGAACCTGGGTGGGGCGCAGTTTGTCGATGTCGAGTGTCTCGAAATTACGCGGCATTCGCAATGCGCGCTCCACGGGGAACCCCGCTTGCCGGGTAACTGCAGTTCGAGCCTGCCACTGGACGACTACGACGCAGACGGCATCACCACTGACGTGCAAACCCATGATGTGCTGTTACAGGACATATGGGATCACGGGCATACCGATCGCGGCATCATTGGGCCGATCGGGGGACTGGTCACGGCGAATCGGGTCGACATCGCCTATAACGGCATGGCTGGTTGGGACTTCGATGACGGACGTGGAACGGCCAGTGTGAACGCGGTTTTGAAGTTATCGCATACGACCATCGAGTGGAGTGGCTGCAATCAGCAATACCCGGTGGTCGACGCCAATCCTGCGGCCTCCTGTTATGGCCAAAGCAGCGGTGGTTATGGCGATGGGATTGGAACGCCGGCAAATATGGGCATGGATGTATATATCGATCATTCCGTGTTTCGTTACAATGTGCAGGATGGCGAAGACTTTGGACATATCGATACCGGTGCGCACAAGCTGAGTATTACGAACTCCCTTTCTTACGGTAATGGCGGGGCGCAGTTCAAGTGGGGTGCTAATTTTACCCAAGCGCTTTTTGTAAATAACATTGCGATCGGGAACTGCATGCGTATGTCGCAGCCTATATCGGGAACACCGTCCAGCTATGATGCACATTTGCAGGATTTCTGCCGTGCCGAGGATGCGGTGGCGTTGGATGTTCATCAGGGGAAGACGGCAGTTCTGGATAACAACACAATCATTACATATGCTCCTACGACCTTCGATATTGGGTGCTGGGATGATAGCTGCTCCAACAGCACGATTGTTTTTCGCAATAACATCGTGGTCGGGGTTGACAATCCGCGCACGTATACGCTGGGCGGCAAACCCGGCGGACCTGGCGGCTTCTACTTCCAAAAACCGATTGGGCATGTGGAGCGGGCGAACAACGTGTTCTATGGTCTGCGCAATGTGCGATGTGGCGCAAATGAGCGGTGCGCCGATCCAAAACTGATGTCAGGCGGCCATTTTTCGCATGAAGCAGATTTGGATAACTTCAACGCCATTCCGGCTCCGAACAGTCCAGCGCGCGGTGCAGGGACACACCTTTCGGATCTGCATACGGATTTTAATGGCAAAGCGCGGCCCGTTGCAGGAGCGTACACGATTGGTGCGATTGAATGAGTTACAAATTCACACGGTTCCGCAGGGGACAGACAAGGCAAAGGTGAAACACGGGAAGCCTCCGCTGCGCTCAGGATAACGGCCTCTATATGAGTGCAGTAAGTGGTGCGTGGCTGCGGTGTGTGTGCGTGTGGAACTGCGGTGTGGGGTGATGATTCAACGAGCCAGGCTGAAGCCAAACTTTGTGGTTGCGGCAATGGAACGGACAAGCACGGAAAGGGCGATACGCAGGTTGCGGGATTGGAAAGGGTGGAATGCGAGGGCGCGGAAAGCGCTGAGGAGTGCGGAGCGTATGTGGCCTTTCATGGCGAAGGCCTCGGCACGCTGCCGGTAGACCCAGCCGAGAGCGACGCGTCGTGCCCACCAGCCGCAGCCGGGCGTTCCGTAGTGCTTTTGTAGGAATTGCAGCTGGGCCTGGAGCATGCGGTCGGGATCGGTGGTCATGGCTTGAGGAGAGACGCGGTAGTATGCCGTAATTTCCGGGACGAGAGCGACCTGGTACCGTTGCGCGATGCGTACCCAAAGATCACGGTCCTCGGTAGCCCGCAAGCTTTCGTCAAAGCCGCCGACCGCTTCCACGCAACGGCGGCGAAAGGTCACCGTGGGGCAAGGAAGATCCAGCATGCGCATGTACAGATAAGGGGCGACGTACCCTTCCCCGTGCGGATTGCGGCGAGTAAAGGAATCGAGCAGCCGACCTTCGGGGTCGATGCGTGCGACGAAGCTATACACCAGGCCGATCTGTTCGTTTGCGCCGAAACGCTGGACGGCACGTTCGAGCCGGGTTGGCAGCCAAACATCATCGGCATCGAGTAAGGCGAGAAACTCGGCCTCGGCGTGACGGATAGCGGTGTTTCTGGCCGCGGGAAGGCCGGCGTTTGCTTGCCGGATGTATTTGAGTTTGTCGCCGAGGCGCTGCCGGTAAGGCGCAACCAGTTCTGGTGTATTGTCCTCGCTGCCATCATCGACAAGCAGAATGCGCCAGTCGGTGAAGGTTTGTGCGAGAACGCTGTCGAGCGCCATGGGAAGATAGCGGGCTGCGTTGTAGGCCGGAATGATGACGTCGACCGTGGGCATGGCAGCCGGCCTCCACGCGGCTTTCGCTATTTTGCCACGATCTGGCGTGAGTACTTTTGACACGAAGGTGTGACCCGGCGAGTAAGGGATGTCCCCAATTGGGACAGGATCGCGTGGTAAGGTGCCGGTATGTTCTTCCGTGCACGACGGGCATTGCACCGTGGGTGGTTTGATTTTCAGTGCCGAGGCTTGCTGGCCACAGCGCCGCTGCCGCCGAGCGAGACGGCGCTGACGGTGGTGACCATGCTTTGCCACGGCGAGGTGTTGATGTACCTGCTGGCCGTGAAGTCGTTTGTGCGCCAGCTGGGCCGGTCGCCGCGGGTGGTCGTGTTGAATGATGGGTCCTTGACGACGGCCGATGAGCGCTTGTTGCACGCGCATATCGTTTCGCTCACGATTGTGTCGATCCAATCCGTCAACACGGGGAGCTGCCCCAAGGGGAGTTGCTGGGAACGGCTGATGCTGGTCAGCGATCTGGTGCGGGACGGCTATGTCGTTCAACTTGACTCCGACACGCTGACGATGAGGCCGATTCCGGAGGTGGTGGCGTGCATGGATACAAACCGGAGCTTTACGTTATTGGGGGATCGATCATACCCGCAAGTGGAACCGATGAGGGAAGCTTGTGCGCGGCTGAAACGTAATCTCGATCCGCAGGTGCAGGCGGTTTGTGAACGATCGTTCGACCAGTTGCCGGAGGTTGATGAACTCAAGTATTTGCGCGGCAATGCCGGCTTTGTGGGGTACGCGCGCGGATCGATCGATCGCGAGCGGATTGGGTGGTTTTCCGAACGGATGCGGCGGCTTGCCGGTGACAAATGGGATTTATGGGGAAGTGAACAGGTCACTTCGAACTTGCTGATCGCCAATGCGGAAAACCCGTTGGCGCTCGAACCACCGCGGTATGTGTCCTATTGGGCGCACCCTGACGTGCCGTATGCGGAATCGGCGTTTCTCCATTTTATTGGGCCGCATCGATACGATCACGGGTTTTATGTGCGGTGTGCGCGGAGTGTGTTGAGGGACTTGTGAGGGGCAGGGCCCAGGCCGGTTTTGGAGACGTTAAGGATATGGGAAACGCCGCGTGCGTGGGTTGACGCACGCGGCGTTTGCTTGAGGGTTACTTCACGAGAAGGGCTTTTGAGGAAGAAGCGCCGAAGAGGGGCGTGCCACTAAACTTTGCGGTCAGGCTGAGGGTTTTGCCGGTTTCGGCGATGGCCCATGTGCTGGTTCCGTTGCTCAGTGTGCTTTGGGCGATGGCGATGCCGTTGGTATAGAGCGCAATGGCGCCTGAAGGCGTGGCGGCACCCGATTTTGCGTGCACGGTCGCCGTTAGCGTAATGATGTGAGTCGTTTTATTGACAGATGCCACCAGGGTGGTTGCCGTCAGCAC
>CAXTRN010000248.1:0-4910 GCA_964246645.1 uncultured Acidobacteriaceae bacterium | reverse complement strand
GCGGAGGACGGTGCCGTCAGCGCCTTTGACCCCGGGAACGTCGGTGAGAAAGACAAGCGCGTCCGCTTTGGTGGCCACGGCACAGGCAGACGCCATCTCGTCGGCATTGATGTTGTAGTATTCGCCATCAAAGCCAAGGGCGATGGAGGAGATAACAGGAACGGCGTTCATGGCCCAGATGGCGTCAAGCCATTTGGGGTCAGTGGCGGCGATTTCGCCAACAAAGCCAAGCTCGTGATCGGAGGGCTTTTTCCTGGCGCGAAAGACGTGACCGTCGCCACCGGTCAAACCCATGGCGGGCTGCCCGCACCCGTCAAGCGCGGCAACGAGTGCTTTATTGACGCGACCGCCGAGGACCATCAACGCGGCGTCCCGGGTTTCAGCGTCGGTGATGCGCAGACCGGCGACGAATTCACTTTTTTTGCCCATCTGCGTGAGCAAACGGGTGAGTTGCACGCCCCCGCCGTGAACCACGGCGACGCGATGACCGTCATGCGCGAGGTCGGCGATAGCGTGCGCGGCGCGGATGAGCAGCATGGTGTCTTCGAGCGCGGCGCCACCGAGTTTGACGACAAATTTCATAAAGGAAAGCCTCCGAGGGAGACGGCGTGCTGTTGAGGGTTTGCAGGAAATCTTTGCTGGTTTTTAGGAGGTAGTTGCTGCATTACTGGATTTGCCGGTGGGCGGAAAGACTCATGCTGGAGGTGCTGTACGCGGAAGGAAGGCGGAACGCAGATTCCCTTCGGGAATGACCAACAAAGAACGAGCGGATTTCTTTCGACGATGACAAACCGGGAACGAGCCGATTCCCGCTGCGCCGCTGAGTGTGCGTGGGGTCTGGGATGGCGCGTTGGTTGCGGTGCGGGATTGGCAGGGCGTTAGTGAGGTCATAGCAGACCCTCCCCTTGGGGCCAGCCCAGCATCAGGTTCAGGTTTTCTATGGCTTGCGAAGCCGCGCCTTTGAGCAGATTGTCCAGGCAGGAGATCACGACGACGCGCCGGCCGTCCTCCGAAAGCTGGAAACCGAGGTCGCAAAATGGGCTGCGGACGATGTACTGAATCTGCGGCAGTGACGGGCAACGACGAACGCGCACCGTGGGGCATGCGCGATAGAACGTGTCAAAGCAGTCTTGAAGGGTTTGAGCGGTTTGAGGCGTCGCGAGCCGCACGTACATCGTGGATAAGATGCCGCGCGGGATGGGAAGCAGGTGAGGGGTGAACTGGATCTGCCCGGCGGAAAGGTGAAGTTGTTCCAGAAGCTCGCCGGTGTGCCGATGGCCAAAAACAGCGTAAGCGGAAAGGTTGTCGGCCGCATACATGAAATGGGTGGTGGAAGAGGGTGTCTTGCCGGCGCCGCTGACTCCGGATTTTGCGTCGCAAATGATGCCGTGGTCAAGGTCGGCCAATTCAGCACGCAGCAGAGGAGCGAGCGCAAGGATGACGGAGGTGGCGTAACAACCGGGGTTGGCGACAAGACGGGCGCGCGCGATGGCAGGGCCGTGCAACTCGGGGGAGCCGTAAACGGCTTCTGCCTGGACAGCGCTCATGGCGTCCGATTGTGGAGTTTCGAAGCGGTATACGGCCCGGTTGTGGTCATCCTGGAGCCGCCAGGCGCCCGAAAGATCGATGACCCGCAAACCCCGGGCAAGTGCTTCCGGAACCCAGGCGCGGGATTGTTCATGCGGTGTGGCGAGCAGGAGGAACTCCACGCCTTCGCGCTCAAGGTCGGTCCAGTTCCAGCTTGAAACCACGGCCTCCTCGGCATGGGAAACGCCGAGCAGTTGCGGATGCACCTCTGTAAGGCGTACCGGCGCAAGGGTAGGCGCGGCCTCGTGGCGTCCAAGAAAAGTGGGTGGCGCGCCGGCCAGGCGCGGGTGGTGAAGGAGCAGTCGCGCGAGTTCCGCACCCGCGTAGCCGCTGACGCCTGCCACCGCGATGCGGGGCGGTTGAGCGGAGCTAGGCAAGGAAGGTCTCCAAACGACGGCGCAGGCTGTCAGCGGAGTTTAGGTCGGCGCAGATGATCAGTACGGTATTATCGCCGGCGATGGTGCCGAGCACTTCGGGCCATTCTTCGTTGTCGATGCCGGCACCGAGGGGTTGGGCAGCGCCCTTTGCGGTCAGCAGAATAAGTAAATTTTGTGCCTGACGGACCTCGAGGCCGAAGCTTTCGAGCAGTTCGGCGATGGCCGGCAGGGTGTCGTCATACGCGTCGTCCGCAGGTGACGAGGACTCGCCGCCTTCGGGCAACGCATAGCCGTCGGGCCCCTTGGACAGCCTGAGCTCGCGAATATCGCGGGACAGGGTGGCTTGGGCGACGTGGATGCCACGGCTGGCAAGCTTGCGGCGAAGGTCATCCTGATTGGCAACGGCGGTCTGGACGAGCAGCTCCCGAATGATGCTTTGCCGTTGCGTTTTCATTCCGGGAACTCCTTTCGTCGTTGCATCATCGTTGCGTCGTTGCGTCGTTGCATCACCGTTGCGTCGTTGCACCATCGTTGCATGATGGTTGCATCACCGTTACATCATCGATGAATAAAGGAGCGAACAGCGCCAAGCCGGCAGGACATGCCCAGCGTCGTAACGCCCCGCAGGAACAAGGTAGAAGCGCGGTGCGGAGCCGCAACCGGGCGTTACTCAGCGCCATGCATAAACAATCGCCTTTGCTTGTATAAATATTCAGTCGCGTTCTTGTCAAGTGACGCAAGCCGGTGCGCCACCGCACGCAAAGAAGAGTCGCTCTCGCCAAATAAGCGACGTATAGTGAACCATGGAAAACTTTTCCTCAATTGCACGTATGGGGAATGCCGTGCCTTCCGAGGTTCTGGAAAGCGTGCATCCCGGGGTGGGCCGGGGCCTAAGGGCGCAGCCTGAAGCGCTGCCTGAGAACGCAGTTCGGCATGTGCCTGGGAACTTCCCAAAGAACTTCGTCGGGAAACCAGCCAGGAACTTAAAACCAGCGAAGAATCTCTTAGACCCGCGGTTTGAGCATGACTCCTGCGGCGTCGGGTTTGTGGCCACCACGACCGGGAAACCGAGTCATCAGATTCTTGAACATGCATTGACGGCGCTGGCGCGACTGGCGCACCGGGGCGCGGTGGCGGCAGATGGCGCGTCGAGCGATGGGGTCGGCTTGATGACCGGCATCCCGCGAGAGCTGCTGTTGAAAGAAACCGGGCTCGCCATGGCTCCGGAAGCGAAACTGGGCGTGGGCATGCTGTTTTTGCCGGAAGGCGAAAGCCGTGCCGAGGCAGTATTAGACCTTTGCCTGCAGGAACGTGGGTTCCAAAGCCTCCTTTGGCGCAACGTGCCCATTTGTACGGAGGTTTTGGGACCGATCGCGCGCAGCACCATGCCGGTGATCCGGCAGGTGCTGGTTCAGGACGTGGCTCAAGACTTGGCTCAAGATCCGTATGGAACCCACACACGGCCGCTGGAACAGCGGTTGTACCTGGCGCGCAAGGCTTTCGAGCGGCAGGTGGCGGCCGGGGCAGTGACCGGCTACCTGTGTTCGCTTTCAGCCGAGGTGCTGGTGTACAAAGCCATGTGTCTGGGGCGGCTGTTGCCGGCGTTTTACCCGGATCTGCAATCGCCGGCATTTCAAACCCGGTTTGCGATCTTTCACCAGCGGTATGCGACCAATACGCTGCCGGCGTGGCACCGGGCGCAGCCGGGGCGGACGCTCGCGCACAATGGCGAGATCAATACAGTGTGGGGAAACCGGGCGCGCATGGCGGCGCGGGACTGGACACTGCCTCTCGAATGCAAGCCGGTATTAACGCCGGATGGAACAGATTCGACGAGCCTGGACGAGACGCTGGAGCTGGTATCGCAGAATGGGCGAACATTGCCGGAATCGGTGCGGATGCTGCTGCCGCCGGCGGCGGTGGATCGGGTTTCCCCCTTTTTGCGTTACCACGCGGATTGCGCGGAGCCCTGGGATGGGCCGGCGGCGATCGCGTTTTCAGATGGCCGGGTAGTCGGGGCGGCATTGGACCGCAATGGGCTGCGGCCATCGCGGTACGCAATCACGGATGACGGTCTGGTCGTGGCAGGGTCAGAGGCGGGTCTGGTGGATCTCGACCCGGAAACGGTGGTAGAAAGCGGGCGACTGGGCCCCGGGCAGATGCTGGTGATCGATCTGGACGAGGGTGCGGTGCTGCGCAATGAGGCGTTGCTGGACCTGTTTGACGCGGGCGCGACCTATGCGACGTTGCTGGAGGACGCGACGCTGGAACCGCTGGTCGTGGAAGCCGAGGCGGCCGGTGGGGAAACTGCAGGTCTCTCCACCACGCAGACGATGAAACCGTCTGCTCCGGTCGAGATGACAGGGGTAGGGAAGTCAAAGGCTACGCGTGCATCGCTGTCCTTGCTACAGCGGGGATTCGGCTATACCAAAGAGGATCTGAACCTGATCCTGAAGCCCATGGCGGCGAGCGGCAAGGATGCTGTGTGGTCGATGGGCGATGACGCGCCGTTGGCGTTTCTGGCGCGTTCGCCGCGGCCCCTGTACCACTACTTTCGGCAGCGGTTTGCGCAGGTCACCAATCCGGCCATCGATCCGCTGCGCGAGGCCGTGGTGGTGTCCCTGCACACGCGATTAGGACCTTGGTCGCACCTGCTGGACAAGCATGCGCCGTTGCCGGGGATCTCGTTGCCTTCGCCGTTTTTGTCGCTGGGGCAGGTGGCGGCATTGCGGGCGGGGCGCTATCCGCATGCGGATACGGTGCGGTTGGAGGAGATTTCATGTTTGTTTGCGCCGCGGTTGACCCTGGAACAGGCCGTGGAGCAGTTGTGTGAGCGCGCAAAGGCGGCGGTACGCAGCGGGGCAGGGTTGCTGCCGTTAACCGACCGCGGCGCCGGGGCGGAGCTTTTGCCGATCCCGATGGCGATGGCGGTGGGGGCGGTGAACG
>CAXTRN010000247.1:1135-4939 GCA_964246645.1 uncultured Acidobacteriaceae bacterium | reverse complement strand
GCCTGGGCCGGCCGCAGGGCATGGCGCTCGATCAGGCCGGCAATCTTTACGTCGCGGCCTCGCTCGCCGGCCGCCGCGGCATTGTCCGCATCGCCGCCGACGGTCGCCAAGCCGAATTGGTTGTCAGCGGCAACGACCTCGTCGGGCTTTGTTTCACCGAAAACGGCACCGCCGCCCTTGCCACCGCCAATACGCTCTACACCGTCGACCTGGGCATCACCGGACGCACCTTGGCATAGGCCTAAATCGCCGACCCAGCCGGCTTGCTTCTCCGGGTTCGAAAACTTCCAGAAGTGAAGACCTCCGGATCTGGGAACCTCCCGATTCCCGGATCTCCGCCTCGCCACAAACAAGGCAGAATCGAAGGTCGCCACCGCATTCAGGACACTGAAACGGCAGCAATGCCCGTCATCCTGAAAGCCCCGCAACGCATCCAACCATCGACATGATCGCTGAAATCGTCGCTGTCGGCTCGGAAATGCTGACGCCCTTTCGCCAAGACACCAACTCCCTTTATCTCACGGAGGGGCTCAACGATCTTGGCGTCTCGGTGGCCTTCAAAACCATCGTCGGCGACAACCCGCGGCACCTTACCGACGCTGCCCGCATCGCCCTGCGCCGCGCCGATGTCGTTCTGTTCTCAGGCGGTCTCGGCCCCACTGAAGACGACCGCACGCGTTCCTGCGTCGCCGAAGCGCTCGGCATCGAGCTGCACAAAGATCCCGGCACCATGACCGAGCTATACAAGCGTTTCGCCGAGCGCCGCATCACCATGCCGCCCAACAACGAGCGGCAGGCGGAGGTCCTTGACGGCGCGCAACTGTTACCTAACAAGAACGGTTCCGCTCCCGGCCAATGGCTCGATACCGTTTTCCCCGGTGAAGACGGCCGTTCCCACCGCAAGGTCGTCATCCTGCTGCCCGGCCCTCCGAAAGAACTGAAACCCCTCTTCGACGAGCAGTGCAAACCTCGCCTGGCCGCGACCTTGCCGCCCCGACACCTTGCCAAACGCCTGCTCCGCATGGCGCTCATTCCGGAGTCGCAGGTCGACGCCCGCACCGCGCCCATTTACAACCGCTTTCCCGACGTCGAAACCACGATCCTCGCCGGCGGCGGTGAGATTCAACTGCACTTTTTCTGCGTCAAACCGACCGCCGCGGAGGCCGAAGCGCGCGTCAACGCCGTCGTCGAAGCCGTGGAGCACGAGATGGGCGAGGACATCTTTTCTTCGCACGGCGAAGGCCTCGAAGAGGTTGTGCTGCTGATGCTCGGCCTCGCCAACGCGACCCTCAGCGTGGCCGAAAGCTGCACCGGCGGCCTGCTCGCCCAACGCCTCACCGCAGTCCCCAATGCTTCCCGTGCCTTCGTGGGCGGCGCCGTCGTCTATACCAACGAGGTCAAAACCCGCGCCGCCGATGTTCCTCCCGAGGTCATCGAAGAACACGGCGCCGTCAGCGAGGCCGTTGCCCGCCTGCTCGCCATAGGCATCCGCGAACGCCTCGGCACCACCTTTGGCCTCGGTATCACAGGCGTCGCCGGCCCTGCCTCGCCCGACGGCCCCGATAAGAACAAACCGGTCGGCCTCGTCTTCCTCGGCCTCGCCGATGACCACGGCACCCAGGTCAAGCAATTCAATTTGGTCGGCGACCGCGAACGCATCCGCCTCTGGGCCAGCCAGCACGCCCTAGAAATGCTCCGTCGCCGCCTGCACTGAATCGGCTTATCGATAGAGGTACCGTGTCATCTCGACCGGAGTCTTCGCAGCACCACCGCGAAGACGGAGCGGAGAGACCTGCTGTTTTTGCGATTTGAAACATGGGATCCGCTGCGGCGATGTCAGAAAGCAAGGACTCCGATGTACCTGTACGTAGTTTGCTCTGAATCGGGCTTCGGCAACCGGGGTGCCTGTCCATCCGGTGCCCCGTTCTTTATCCACTCCATCGACAAAGGACGGGGTGTCTTCACTCCAAGCCGTCCCAACCTCAGTTGTCCTTGCTACACTCATCTGCGATGAAGTTCTGGTTCCCGGTCCTCGCAGGCGCATACCTGCTCGGCTCCATTCCGTTTGGTTATCTGCTGGTGCGCCTTTTCCGCAAACAGGACATTCGCACTACTGGCAGCGGCAACATCGGCGCGACCAATGTTGCTCGCTCCGGCGCGAAGGGCCTGGGTGTGCTCACCCTTGTTCTGGACCTCTTGAAAGGTCTCCTCGCCGTGCTGCTCCCGAAACACTTTGCGCCCGGTAAATCCGGATTTCCCTCCGCTCTTGCCGTGCTGGCCGCTGGGGGTGCCGTCCTGGGTCACATCTTTCCGGTTTGGCTCCGTTTTCGCGGCGGCAAAGGAGTCGCCACGGCGTTGGGTGTCTTTTTAGCGCTTGCACCGGCGGTGGCGTTGGCCGGTGTACTCACCTTCGCGCTGGTCGTCGCCCTCACCCGCATTGTCAGTTTGGCTTCTATCCTCGCCGCAGCCGTGCTGCCGGTATTTGCCATGGTGCTCATGCCGGATCGTTCTCCCGTCTATCTCGCGGGGGTGATTTTTATCGCGCTGCTCGTCATCGTCAAACATCAAGCCAACATCGCTCGCCTGCTTAATGGTCAAGAGCACCGTTTCGGCAAACCGGCTCCGACCCAGCCCGATCACACGCACGGTTCCAAGAGAAAGGCGCGCGCATGAGCCGCATCGCCATTCTTGGCGCGGGTGCCTGGGGAACCGCCCTCGCGCTTTCGCTCGCCCGCCGCGGCGGTCATGACCTCACCCTTTGGGCGCACTCCCCCGCGCATGCCGAAGAACTCGCCGACAGCGGTGAAAATTTGCGCTATTTGCCCGGCTTCGTCCTGCCCATGGGCATACGCATCACCGCGCGCCTGCCGGAAGCCATCGAAGGCGCTGACACGATCCTCTGCGTCACACCCTCGCAAGCCCTGCGCTCCGTCATGGAAATCATCGCCCCCGTGCTGATTCCGGGGCAGTTCCTGTTGTCGGCATCGAAAGGCATCGAAGAAAAAACCTTTCTGCGCATGTCGCAGGTCATCGCCGAGCACGCGCCCGAGCACCCCTTCGGCACCCTCGGCGGCCCTTCCTTCGCGCATGAAGTCGCCGCAGCCATGCCTACCGCCATCACCGTCGCCACTGAAGACACCCTGCTCAGCAAGCGCCTCCAGGAGGATTTCTCCTCTTCCAGCCTGCGCGTGTATCGAAACGAGGACATCATCGGCACCGAGCTCGGCGGCGCGCTGAAAAATGTGATTGCCCTTGCCGCCGGCGTGGTCATCGGCCTTGAACTGGGCGCCAACTCCGCCGCCGCGCTCATCACCCGCGGCATGGCGGAGATTACCCGCCTTGCCATGGCCTGTGGCGGCCGTCGCGAAACGCTTGCCGGACTTGCCGGCATGGGCGACCTCGTCCTCACCTGCACCGGCGGGCTGTCCCGCAACCGCGCCGTCGGGATTGAACTCGGCAAAGGCCGCCACCTGCCTGAAATCCTTGCCGGGCTGCATGGCAAAGTCGCCGAAGGCGTACGCTCCACCACCGCCGCGCTCGGTTTAGCTGGACGCTACGGCGTTGAAATGCCCCTCACCGAGCAGATAGCCGCCATCCTGCACCAGAACAAGCCACCTCAGGACGCCATCCGCGAGCTCATGGCCCGTCCTGGCCGCCCCGAGTAAACGCCCACTCAAACTCACGGCCATCCGCTCGTCTACTAGCACCCTCGCAGGAAATCTGTGTTTCGGCGCGGCGGCAACACTGCGGGCGCGGCGGCAACACTGCGGGCGCGGCGGCAACACTGCGGGCGCGGCGGCAACA
>CAXTRN010000247.1:812-1035 GCA_964246645.1 uncultured Acidobacteriaceae bacterium | reverse complement strand
CTGGGATAGGCAACACTGAAGCAATAGCCCAACCCAACCATGGTTTCCACGTAGGTACAAAGCTATCATCTCGACCGCAGCAGACAGCTTTATCGTCTGCGCAGTGGAGAGACCTGCAGTTTCGTCTCACGAGAGCGAAGCGGCAAACACCACGTAGGTACAAAGCTGTCATCTCGACCGCAGCAGACAGCTTTATCGTCTGCGCAGTGGAGAGACCTGCAGT
>CAXTRN010000247.1:0-712 GCA_964246645.1 uncultured Acidobacteriaceae bacterium | reverse complement strand
TTTCGTCTCACGAGAGCGACGCGGCAAACACCCGGTCGTACCTCTTCACCGGCGCACAACGCCACACCGTCCGCATTCGTCCTAGTCGCTATGCGCCGTCGTGCCCTGGTCCACCTCGCCTTCTTCTCCGCTCTCGCCATGCGCGCCCAGCAACCGGCGACCGACCAGCCGATCGGCCATCTTGAAACCGTTGCTACCTTCCCGGGCGCCATGCCGGAAGGCGTTACCGTATCGCACACCGGTCGTATCTTCGTGAACTTTGCCCGCTGGGGCGACGACATCCCCTTTACCGTCGCTGAAGTGGTGCACGGCAAAGCCGTCGCTTACCCCAATCCGGCCGTTAACGATTGGCCTGGCCGCAAACTCCCCAACCCCAATGCCTTTTCCGACGCCGCTGCCGATCAGACCCACTTCGTCAGTGTCCAATCCGTGGTCGTCGATCCCGACGATCGCCTTTGGGTCCTCGATACCGGCGCGCCATTGCTGAAAAACATTGTCCCCGAAGGCCCCAAGCTCGTAGCCATCGATCTGCACACCAACCAGATCGTAAAAACGATCCTGATTCCCACCTCCACCTGCGGCACAAACTGCTATCTCAATGACGTCCGCTTCGATCTGCGCAACGGAAATAGCGGATCGCAGGATGCCGGTACCAGGATCGGCAGCCACCCCGCCGCCGCCCCCACCAACCCCCCCAGAGCCCCCGCCCCTC
>CAXTRN010000246.1:0-5035 GCA_964246645.1 uncultured Acidobacteriaceae bacterium | reverse complement strand
GGCCCCAGCACCGCAAAGTTCCCACAACGGCCCGCAAGCCCCCGCAGCAACGGCACAATATGCGTTTGCCGCACCGCCAACAGTTCCGAGTAGAGCGCCAACCACGCCGCATGCTCCGGCTCAGCGATCTCTGCCCAGCGCAGCTGCGCGGAGCGGAAGGTTTCCTCCGCCTGGCAGTTCGGCGCGTGCTTCAGGTCCTCCGGTGAAACCCCCGGCAGCTTGCCAAGCTGCTCACACCGGCCTCGCTGCACGGCCTCGCTCAGGTCCCCATGGAAATCGCAAAAATAAGGGAACGGCGTCGAAGCGCCCCACTCTTCGCCCATAAACAACATCGGCGCCTGGGGCAGCAGCAGCGCCACGGCCACCAGCGCGCGCACCGTTTCCCGCGGCAAGAGGCTCGAAACCCGCTCTCCAAAGACGCGATTGCCCACCAGGTCGTGACTCTGCAGAAACGAAATAAACGCATTTGGCGGCACATGGCAGCCAGCCTCAAACTCGGCATGCTTTTGCTGCGCAGCGATGACAAATCCTTCCGAGATCGCCTTGCCCAGCCGCTCCGTTTCTCCCCCGTCCTCAACCTCGCGTTCCTTTTGCGAACCCAAAAATCCCGCACCCAGCAGATGGTCGATATCGTGATTCCACTGCGCGGTGTAGCGCACAACGCAGCCTTCGGCGTTTCGCGTCAACTCACCGGCGATATTGTTCTCGTCCTCACGGATCAGGTGGATCTGCCGGTCGCCCGCGCTCCCCTGCACCCGCTCCGCCAACTCATCCAGAATGTGCCTGGGGCTGTTGTCGATCATGGCATGCGCGGCATCCAGCCGCAGCCCGTCCACGTGGTATTCGTCGAGCCAGAACAGCGCATTTTCCAGGATAAAGGTCCGCGTGTGCTCGCTCAAGGCACCGTCGAAGTTCAACGCCGGCCCCCACGCCGTCGCATGCTCCTTCGATAGGATTTCCGGAAAATACCGGGGCAGGTAATTCCCTTCAGGGCCGAAGTGGTTGTACACCACATCCAGAATCACCATCAGCCCTCGCCGATGCGCCGCCTCCACAAAGGCCTTCAAATCGTCCGGCCGCCCATACGCCGAATCCGGCGCATACAGCAGCACCGCGTCATACCCCCAGTTGCGCAGACCCGCAAAATCCGCAATCGCCATTAGCTCGATCGCGGTCACGCCCAGCGCTACAAGGTGATCCAGCTTGCCTATCGCCGCTCGAAACGTGCCCTCCGGCGTAAAGGCACCGACGTGGAGTTCATACAGCACAGCCTCTGCCCACGGCCGCCCCCGCCAGCCGTCGGTCTGCCAGCTATACGCGGCTGCGTCGATCACTTCACTCGGCCCGGCTACATCCTCGGGCTGAAAGCGCGAAGCCGGATCGGGCACAGCTGTTCCATCCGGCAACAGATACCGGTAGCGCGTGCCCGGACCGGCATCGCCCACCTGTAACTGGTGCCAACCGTGCCCATCGGCCTGCATCGCCAGCGGGTCGCGGCCTTCTATCCCCAGCTGTACCTGTTTGACCGCGGGAGCGAAAAGGCGGAACCGGGTGCCCCCTTCGGCAGCCGGTTCCGCCCCGAAGGGCAACCGGTGGTGACGCGTTTCGCCGGCGGTGGCAGATGTTTCCGTGCTCACGTACGTTCTTTCCTTGGGAATCGCTCAGCCGGAGATGGAAACAAATCCAACACTCTCCCAACCGCTTTCGCGTCCGGGTGCCAGCATACAGCGTCCCCGTCCGCCCAGGAAAGTCTCACGTCTCTCGCCTCACAAACGTGAGGCGAGAGACGTGAATGGAAACGCGAGTCGAAATACGTGAATCCGGGATAAATCGCCTTCGACTCCGCCCTAGTTGAGATTCCAGCGCACCGTCCAGGGCTCGAAGTTCCCGCCCTGCACCGCCGGCCCCTCATGCCAGAGGCAATGGCCCTGCGGCTCCGGAAATCCATCCCGCGCCCGGTCGCACAGATTCGCGCACAGTTGCAGCTGCCGGCCATCGTCGATGTGCCACGAAACCACCACCGCACTCGGCCCCAGCATCTCGAACGAGCCCGCGTTGCCGCTGATGGCATTCAACAAGGGCACGATGCTTTCCCGACGCACGCGCAACAGATTCGTGTAGCGTTGCAGCTGCTCGTTGTGCTCGGGCCGGCCCAGGGCCTCCCAGTCCAGCTTCGCCGAGAGGAAAGTTGCCTCCGCCAGCGGATCGGGAATACGCTCGCGCTGCGCCGGATCCTGGAACTCCGGAAAGCTTGCAAACTCACTCTTCCGGCCTTCCCGCACCTTATCCGCGAGCTCGCCATGGAAGTCGCAGAAGTACGGAAACGGCTGCACCGCGCCCCACTCTTCGCCCATGAACAGCATGGGCACCTGCGGCAGCAGCAGGTAAATGGCGATCAACGCCCGCAAGACTTCCGGCTTGGTGATTTGATTGATCCGCTCCCCAAATGCCCGGTTACCGATCTGATCGTGGTTCTGAATAAATGAGATAAACGCGCCCGGCGGCAGGTGCGCGCACAGTTCTCCCCGGTTCTCTCCACTGCACACCGAAGCTTGTCCCTGGAACGCGAAGCCTTCCGCCAGCGCCCGGCCCAGCAACTCCGTGTGCCCTGCGAAGTCCTTGTAATACCCGGCATCCTCATGGGTGCCCGCCGTGTGCAACACGTGGTGCATATCGTCGTTCCACTGCGCCGTGAAATGCTCCGGCCGATCGTCGAGCCCGCGCGACAACCGGAACGCCTCGTTCTTTTCGTTCTCCAGCACCAGATGCACCGGATATGCTGTTTCAAGCCCATGCACGCGCTCTGCCAGCTCATCGAGAATGTGCTTCGGGCTGTCGTCCATGATGGCATGTACCGCGTCCAACCGCAGCCCGTCCAGGTGGAACTCCTCGATCCAGTACAGCGCATTGTGGATCACCAACTCCCGCACCACGCCGCTCTGCTCTCCATCGAAGTTCACCGCGCTGCCCCAGTTCGTTTTGTGGCGGTCCGTCAACAGATTCGGAAAATACGAGGGCAGGTAATTGCCTTCCGGTCCGAAGTGGTTGTACACCACATCCAGCAGCACCATGAGCCCGCGCACATGCGCCGCTTCCACCAGAGCCTTCAGGTCTTCCGGCCGGCCATACGCCGACTGCGGCGCATACAACAGCACGCCGTCATAGCCCCACCCGCGCTTTCCTGAAAAATCCCCCACCGGCATGATCTCAATTGCCGTTACACCCAGGTCGCGCAGGTGATCGAGCTTTCCGATCGCCCCGCGAAATGTGCCTTCCGGCGAAAACGTGCCGATGTGCAGCTCATAAATCACAGCCTCTGTCCACGGCCGGCCCCGCCACGCACGGTCATTCCACAGGTAGCTTCCGGGCGCGATTACTTCACTCGGCCCATGAACATCATCCGGCTGAAAGCGCGAGGCCGGGTCCGCCACCCGTAGTCCGTCCGGCAACACAAATCGGTACCGCGACCCCACCCCGGCCGCGTCGGTCAATAGCTCATGCCAGCCGTCTCCTTGCGCTTCCATCGGCAGGGGCTCTTGTCGCCCGTCCACTGCCACCTGTACGCGCTCGGCCGCCGGTGCGAACAGGCGAAACCGGACACATCCATCGGCGCCCACCTCGGCCCCAAACGGCATCCGGTGCGAACGAGCCATCGCGCCGCCCTGTCCGTCCCCATTCCGCCAGGGTGTTGCCGCTTTCTCAGAAAGTCCTTGCAGTTCCGCAACAGCAGTTGTCATCGTGCAGTCTCCGGACCACCTCTACGGGCAGTCTGCTTTTCTTCTAATGTGTGTTTTGCTGTGATCGAGGGCCTGTTCGAACAGCTGCCCTGCAACAGGACCTTTCGGCCAACCATCGCTGGGCACCTATCCACTTAGCCCTGTGTTTTCTTTGATGCAAAGCAGAGACTTACCGGTGCCGTCGCATGCAGAGACCTGCTGGAGATTGACCTGGTGGACGATGGAACGCCCCCTCCGGTCTCACCTCGCGCCGCGCTACCGGCTTTGCAACGGCTTCGAAATAGCTTCGAGCGACTTGCCCGCGGCTTCCACGCCGATCTTCCACTCGCACAGCGCACCGCCCAGCATCAGCAGGCCGCCGAGTGCGTACCCTGCCGATACCGCCCAGCGTTCCTGCGTGCCGATCAACACACCGAACAGCAGCGGCGCTCCTGCGCCCCCGACCAGCGTTCCCAACGCATAAAAGATGGCAATCGCGAATGCCCGAATTTCCAGCGGAAAAATCTCGCTGACCGTCAGGTACGCCGCGCTTGCCGCCGATGAGGCCACAAAGAAGATCATCGAAAACAGCACGCCCAAACCCACCGGTCCGAGCTTTCCCATGCCAAACGGCACCAGCGTGATGAGCAGCAGAACGCCCGCAATGCCGTACGTGGCCACAATCATCGGCTTGCGGCCCACCTTGTCGAACAGCGGCCCCAGCGTCACCGGCCCGAAAAAACTCGCAATCGCAAACGGCAACAGGTGTTGCGGCAGGTTCTGGTCCGTCACATGGTAAAACGTCTTCACGATCAGCCCATAGGAGAAGAAGATTGCATTAAAGAAGAACGCCTGCGCCACCATCAGCACAAAGCCCAGAATCGACCGCTGCCGGTTGTCGCCCAGCATATTCCGTGCGATCTCCCGCCACGGCGTGTGGTCGCGCACCGTAATTTCGAGCTTTTCGCCTTCCGGCGCCGGCAGGCTTTCCGGCCGCCCGTGCGATACCTTTCGCTCAATCTCCGAAACCACGCGGTTGGCCTCGTCCTCCTTGCCGCGCAGCATCAGCCAGCGCGGGCTTTCCGGCACAAACAGCCGCAACACCAGCACTGCCAATCCCAGCGTTCCGCCGATACCGAACGCATACCGCCATCCGGTATTCGGGGCGAACCCATGCCCGTGCAGCAGATACATCGCCACCAGGGACCCGGCTGTTGCCCCCACCCAAAAGGTGCCGTTCACTATCAGGTCGACCGATCCGCGCACCCGCCCCGGAATCAGCTCATCCACCGCCGAGTTGATCGCCGCGTATTCTCCGC
>CAXTRN010000245.1:0-5109 GCA_964246645.1 uncultured Acidobacteriaceae bacterium | reverse complement strand
GGCCATGACGCGTTCGGCGAAGGCGGTTTGCTTGATCACGCCGCGTTCTTTCATAAGGGCAAAAGTGCCGCCGAGCAACGATTTTGCGGCAGAAGCGCCAAGGCAAAGGATGACCCGGGGCTTGATCGCATCGATCTCCGCGGAAAGCCAGGGTTTGCAGGCGTTGATCTCGCGCATGCCGGGATTCTGGTGAAGGCGCAGCCGGCCACGCTGAATAAATTTGACGTGTTTGACCGCATTGGTCATGAAGACCTCTTCGGACGTGATGCCGATTTCCTCGAGCGCATCGCGCAGAACGCGGCCTGCGGGGCCGACGAAGGGCGCGCCCTGACGGTCTTCCTGGTCGCCCGGTTGTTCGCCGACAAGCATCAACGCCGCGGACAGATTGCCGACACCGGGAACAACCTGGGTGGCGTGTTCGTAAAGTTCGCAGCCCTTGCAGCTGGGCATCGCGGCCTGTAACACGGGAATAGTGTGGTCGGCGGGAACGAAGGGGGCGGCGGTGGGCTGTTTGCTTTGTTGTGTGACCATGTCGGTGACTCGGGTTCCGGCGCGCCCCACCAACTCGGGCAGCAGCGCGACCTCGGGCAGATTTTGCCAATAGCGTACGGGCATCTCCGAACGCATCGCGGACGGATTGAGGCGCGCAGGGTTGAAGATCGAGGCGTAATAAGAGCGCCACAGGGTTTCGAGCTCGTCTTCCTGCGGGGCGGCCTCTTTGCCGGTGCCGGAGCTTTCGGCGAACTGTTTGGTTGCGGGGTCCCAGGCGATCGACGCGTCCGGCGTGAGGATGGTCCAGTGCATGGTTGCGAAGCGTTCGGCAAAGAAAGGTGCGGCTAGCGGCAGGATGCGATGGTCGGGGCGGTACCAGGCGATGAAGTGCTCCTGCGGTGCGCCGTCCGCGTCAGTTTGTTCGACCTTGCGAAAACGCACAAACGCATGCATCTTGTGCAGATCGCGGCGGATCTGCGCTTCCATGCGCTTCATCTGCGCCACATCGTCGTCGACCTCCGCGCGCAGCAAGTCGCGATTGGTTTGCAACCGGTACAGCAACCGGTACAGGAGGTTCCAACGCTGCGGATTCCGATGCACAGCAGCAACTTTGGCGGCTTCCAAAAAGGCCTTGGGCACGTGCGGCTGCGCGATGGGCGGACCTGCCGGCGGCTCTTCCATGGTCAACAGGTCGAGCGGTGCCGCTTCGGTCGCGTCCTGGAGATCGACCTGCTCGGGGGTGTAGCCCTGCCGGAGCGCATCGCGTGCGGCCTCGCGCCATGCGTTGAAATCAGGAGGCAGCACAACGCGGTGCATGGGTTACAGGACTCCCGAAAAGGCACTTTGAGCGGCAAAAAGCTCCATCTGTGCGGGAGCCGCCGCGGGCTGCGCCGGCGTCCAGGTGTGCGTGGAAGCGGATTGCGAAACAAGGCCTGGTGTAGCGGCCAGGTTTAGAAGCGGTTGGCGGGGCACGTGGTCCGAGGCCGTAATGTAGGCCGACGCTTTGCCGATCTGCACGTGCAGCTTGCGCAGGTGGTCCAAAGACAGTTTCTGGTAGCGGCGGATGCGCACGATGCGGTCGGCGTTTTTGTAGCCAATACCGGGCACCCGATACAGAGCCTCTTTGGGAGCCGTATTGACATCGATCGGAAAGAATTCGGGATGGCGGCGCGCCCAGACATTCTTCGGATCCTCGGTGAGCGAAAGTTCCGGTTCAGCCTCAGAAGTAAGCTCGGCGGCGTCGAAGCCGTAAAAACGCATCAACCAATCGGCCTGGTAAAGCCGATGTTCGCGGATAAGCGGCGCCGGTTTGAGCGGCAAACGTGAATCGGCTGCCGGATACGGACTGAAACCGGTGTAGTACACCCGCCGCAGCTTGTAACTCCCGTAAAGATTGCTGGCGCGCGCGATGATTTCGCGGTCGGTGGTGGCAGTCGCGCCCACAACAAGCTGTGTGGATTGCCCGGCCGGAGCGAACTTCGGAGCCTGCTCGCGATTCAGCCGCGTGCGCTGGCGGTCCTCATCGGACTCATCCTTTTTGGCCTGGATCTGGGCCATGGTCGTTTCAATGACGGCGGCCTTCTTTTCGGGCGCGAGCTGCACAAGATCCTGCTGCGTGGGCAGCTCGATGTTCGCGGAAAGGCGATCGGCCCAAAGACCCGCTTCGGCAACCAGGCGCTCGTCGCAGCCCGGGATCGTTTTCAGATGGATGTAGCCACCGAAGTAATGCACGGTGCGCAGCGTTTTCGCCACAAGAATGAGCTGTTCCATGGTGTAGTCAGGCGACTGGATGATGCCGGACGACAAGAACAGCCCTTCGATATAGTTGCGCTTGTAAAAATCGAGAGTAAGGTTCACGACCTCATCGGGGGTGAACCGCGCGCGACGGATGTCGGAAGAAACGCGATTGACGCAGAAAACGCAATCATAAGTGCAAAAGTTGGTCAGCAGAATTTTGAGTAGAGAAACGCAGCGGCCATCCGGCGTATAGCTGTGGCAGATGCCCTCGCCATCGGAGTGACCGATGCCTTTGCCGTTTCCGGCACGCTTGGCGCCGGAGGAGGCACAGGATGCGTCATACTTGGCGGCATCGGCCAGAATTTCGAGCTTCTGCTGTACGTTCATCGTGAAGCATCCACCCGTGTGGTTTGATGCTGGGATCTAGGCGAAGAAGCGGCGAAATTGCTGTTGGTTTCGCGGACTAAATTCCACGTAGGACTTCCTTTGTGGTTACTGATGCCCGGCCGGTGCTTCCGGGTAGAGCCGTATGTCCCGGAGGCCACGGTAGCGCTCGGCAAAGTCCAAGCCGTAGCCGACTACAAAGCGGTTGGGGATGCTGAAGCCGACGTAATCGGCTTCCATCGGCACAAGGCGGCGTTCGGGTTTGTCGAGACAAGCCGCGATCTTGAGGCTGGCCGGCTTGTGTTGCAGCATGAGCTGGCGGAGGTAGCTGAGCGTGAGGCCGGTATCGAGGACGTCTTCAACAAGGATGACGTTTTTGCCCTCAATCGGGTTATCGATGTCCTTGATGAGCTTGACCGCTCCGGAAGAAACGCGCGCACGGCCGTAGCTGGAAACGGAGACGAAATCAAAGGTGTTCTCTATGTGGATCGCGCGGGCGAGGTCGGCTAGAAAGATCGCCGCGCCCTTCAGTACACCAATGAGCACAACGGCCTGACCGGCGTAGTCGGCGCTGATCTGCGCTCCCAACTGAGAGACCCGTGCATCGATCTGTTGCTGCGAAAAAAGGACCTCCATGGTTTCTGGAAGGAGAAACGGCGGTGAAGCGGGGGCGTGCATCCCGGTAGGGTAACGCGAAACCCGCCCCGGCGTTCGCGACCTGACGGCGGATGGCATACTGAAAGGGCGATGTATCCGTTTCTGAACCTTGGTTTTGCGCATATCGGCACCTTTGGGCTGCTGCTTTGGTTTGCCGCCGTGTGCGGCACGTGGGTGCTGCACCGCAATTTCGAACGTAGCGGCGTGGAAGCGGATGCGCTGAACGTGGTTGTATTTACGGTCGTGGCGGGCATTTTGGGCGCAAAACTGTGGCATGAGCTGCAGAATATTCCCGAACTGGAACTGGCATGGCAGCAGATTCTGCTGCCGGGGCGCAAACATCCGCTTGAGGTAGTGCTTGGGTTTTTCGCCTGGTTCAAGGCCGGCTTCGCCTGGTTCGGCGGTCTGGTTGCGGGCGTGGCAACCCTGGCCGCGCAGGGCACGTCGCTCCGCTTGAATGGACTGAAGGGCGGCAAGGCCATGCTGCGCATGCTGGATCTGGCAGCACCGGCGGCCGCGGTCGGCTACGGCGTGGGCCGCATCGGCTGTCTCACGTCGGGGGACGGCGACTACGGCATCAACACCACCCTGCCCTGGGGGGTGCACATGGCAAAGAATGCGTTGGTGCCGCCCACGCCTCCCGACGCCCTGGTGCAGCCGACGCCGATCTACGAACTGCTGTATTCCCTGGCGATCGGCTGGTGGTTGTGGCGGCGCGGGACAAGACCCATGCCCCTGGGAGTGCTGACGGGGATGTATTTGGTGCTTAGCGGCGTGGGGCGGTTTCTGGTGGAGTTCGTGCGCGTCAACCCCAGGCTGTATTGGGGGCTTTCGAACGCACAGGTGGCGGCGTTGGGAAGCGTTGCTGTGGGAGCGGCGGTTGCACTTCTGGCGCGCAAGAACGAAGCCATCCAGGCAGCGCCGGTGACGGCAGAGCCGGTGACGCGAGCTGTCGCTTCCGCCGGCTGAGACTGCCGGCTGGTTGGCCGGGCGAAGATCGGATCTGCGTACTTTCCTATCTGACGAAAGCCACGGGACGCTTTCTGCAGCCATGCTGTGCGTGTCGATTCGGTAATTTGCGGAGCTGATTTCAAAGCCGTTTCAGGTATTCCCGCGCCTGGTCCAGCTCGGGGAAGAGACGTTCCTCGGCCTGGAACTCGCGAGAATGGACGCAACGGCGGCCGGCCCGAATCTTCACCGGATGCTTCAGATGCAGCATCTCGTGGTAGAGCAGGTATTCAATCGCGCAGCGTGGGGTTCCAGGGCGGTCGAAGACGCGGCTAATCATGATGGTGTTGTGGGCGGCATCGTAGTGGCCCAGCATGCGCCGCGCTGCATGGGCGCTCCAGGTGAGCGTGGGGCGGCCGAGCAGGCCGTGGAAGAAGCGTTGGTTGACGGCTTCAAAGACCTCTTCCAGATCGTATTGGTGACCCTGGGCGGTGCTGATGCGTTTGCGTCCGCGGAGCTGGCGAATGCGTTCGGCCTGGTGGGCAACCGGCTCAGACTGCGTATAACGGCGGTAGCCGTCAGACATGGCCGGTGCGACCGGTTTGCGGTAAAGCTTCGCCAGCAGGATGTGCGCGATGGCGCGATGAATGTTCTCCGGCGCGTCCTGCAGCAAATCGGAAAGCCGCACGATGAGCCGGCCTTCGCGCAGGCGAATGGTGGTGTTAAGGCTGGTGAAGTGACGAAACTTTACCTCAAGGGTGGGCATGGGCGCACGGGGACGCAGCGCCCGGTACTCCTCTTGGAAGATACGCAGCAAAGCAGGGGGAACGGGGGGAAGGGCGGGAAGCAACACGCTGCCGTCAGGCTACCATGCGGCGCGTCAGCGTGGGG
>CAXTRN010000244.1:0-5164 GCA_964246645.1 uncultured Acidobacteriaceae bacterium | reverse complement strand
CGACCTTCAGCCCACGGTGGAAACCTTTCGCCGTTTTCAGCAACTGGAGGCCGCCATCGCCGATGCACGCACCATGGCCGCGGAAGACGATCCCGAAATCCGTGCCATGGCGACCGAAGAACTCGCCGAGCTCGAACCTCGTCTCGTCCAGACCGAAGAAGAGCTCAAGGTCCTGCTGCTCCCGAAAGACCCCAATGACGAGAAAAACATCGTTATCGAAGTCCGCGCCGCAACCGGCGGCGATGAAGCCTCGCTCTTTGCCGCCGAGGTCTTTCGCATGTACCTCCGCTTCGCCGAACAACACCGCTGGAAGGTAGAAATCCTTTCCGAGTCCCCTTCCGACGTCGGCGGCTTGAAGGATGTCACCGCGATTTTCGAAGGCGACAAAGTGTACTCGCAGATGAAGTATGAATCCGGCGTCCATCGCGTGCAGCGCGTTCCGGCCACCGAAACGCAGGGCCGCGTGCACACCTCCGCCATCACCGTCGCCGTGCTTCCCGAGGCCGAAGATGTGGACGTAAAGATCGAGACCAAAGACCTTCGCGTGGATACGTTCTGCTCGTCCGGTCCAGGCGGCCAATCGGTAAACACCACCTATTCCGCCATTCGCATCACGCATTTGCCGACAAACACTGTCGTCAGCTGCCAGGATGAAAAATCGCAGATCAAAAATCGTGAAAAGGCGATGCGCGTCCTGCGCTCCCGGCTGTATGAGGTGGAACAGGAGCGCGTTCACCAACTCCAGGCCGCCGCCCGCAAATCCCAGGTCGGCACCGGCGATCGCAGCGAAAAGATCCGCACCTACAATTTTCCGCAAAACCGCCTGACCGACCATCGCATCGGCCTCACCAACCACCAGCTCGCGATGGTCATGGAAGGTCAACTGCAACCCACCGTCGACGCCCTCATCGCGCACGCGACCGCCGAACGCCTGAAAGCCGAAGCCACCCCCGCCTGACCATCGCCCGTGCTGTCAAACTCCGCCTGCCCCGCAACTAATTGATCCGTTGCTCGTCTACTAGGGTGTAGGCCAAAAGCACCCCGATGCCCCCCAAGCCATCCATCACGTTGACCGAAGCCGAGCTCAGGCTCATGCGTTTGCTTTGGCAGCGTGGCGAATCGGCCGTTGCCGATCTGGTGGCCGCGCTTTCCGGCGACCCACAGGCTGCCACGCTTGCCTACACCTCCGTGCTGACCACCGTGCGCATCTTGGAGCAAAAAGGCTATGTCACGCATCGGCAGGAAGGCCGGGCTTTCCTGTATACCCCATGCGTGGCCGAACACGAGGCCAGCCGCTCGGAGATCAAGCACGTCCTCCAGCGCTTCTTCGGGAACTCCCGGGAACGGCTTCTGCTCTCGCTGCTCGGCGACGATGACATCACCACCGAGGAGCTCGAACGCCTGAAACAGGCGATCGCCGCTACGCCGAACGATGCCGACCTGTCCACGAACGAAGGCTCGGCGCTCGCGGCCACATCTTTCAAGGAGAGGGAGGAGTAGGCAAATGTCGCACCTGTTCCCCCTTTCCACGATGCCTTTGAGTTCCGCGCTCATGCCCTTGGGCTTGCCGTTCGCCAGCCTGTCTGCAGGTTTCGAGGCCATCCAGAACACCCAGGCAATCCGGGACATCCAGAACACCCAGGCCATCCGGGACACCTTGGCCGGCCTGCTCCTCGCTTCCATCTGGCAAGGCACGGTGTTGGCCCTGCTGGTAGCCCTTGGCCTTCGCTTCCTGCCCGGCGTTTCCGCGGCGACCCGCTCCGCCCTTTGGACCGTCGTGCTGTTGCTGATTCTGGTTAGCCCTGCCCTGGCATTCAGCCATACTTGGGCGTTTGCCATGGCTTCGGGCGCACCTTTGTCCATGCCCGTCAGCCCGGTAACCCCGGTGCACCTGGCAGAAAGCATCAGCTCTGCGCTGCTACTGCTTTGGGCGGCGGCTTCGGTGTGGCGTGGCATCCAGCTGACCCGCAGCGCCTTCCGGCTGCGCCATCTGCTGCGCAGCGCGCGGCCCGCCCCGGCAAGCGATGCCGTTGCCGCTCTGCTGGCCCGCGCTGCCCGGCCTGCCCGTCTTTGCACCTCCACGGTGGTCGACCGGCCCAGCGTTGCGGGCTTTTTTCGCCCATCCATTCTCTTGCCGCCGGCTCTGCTCGCCGCGCTCTCGGAAGCCGAGTTGTCCCAAGTCGTTCTGCATGAACTGGAGCACCTGCGTCGGCGCGACGATTGGACCAACCTCCTCCAGCAACTCGCTCTGATGGCGCTGCCGCTCCATCCCGTGCTGCTGTGGCTGGACCGGCAGCTGGCGCGTGAGCGGGAGCTCGCCTGCGACGATGGCGTCCTGGCCGTTACACATGCCCGCAAGAGCTATGCCGCCTGCCTGGCGCGCGTGGCTGAAACCTCGCTCGTGCAGCGTGGCCTTTCGCTGGCTTTGGGCGCGTTAGGGGCGGTGGGTACGCTGGGCGACTTCCGGCGTCGGTCCGAGCTCGCCCTCCGTGTTCATCGCATTCTTGACGCCGCGGAACCGGTTCCCTGCCGCCGCCAGCCACGATTGGGCCCCGGCCTGTTACTTGCCGGAACGCTGGGAATGTCCGCCCTGCTTGCCGGCAGCCCCCAACTCGTAAGTTTCACGCCCGCGACCACGACCCCCGTGGCAACGGGCGAAGCCGCGAATGCGGTACGCCTGCCGCCGGCCTTCGCCAGGCCCGGTGCACTCCAAACAAATCCGGTAAAGGCGACTCCTTTTTCCTCTCCGTTCACCCTCACGGCGTTTCAGCCGAAAACTGCTGCCCTTATAGCTAACAGGTTTGGGCGGCTTACTCGGCCCCAAAGAATCAAGCGTGAGGCGACGATGGGTCGCCCCCGTGTTCGCCGGTCGCCATCTCAGGCATTGCGTACCCTCGTTGCGATGAACGCGTCACAGGCGAACGAGCTGCAAAGGAGCGATCTGCAAAGGGTCCGTACGCCCGAGCTCCGCAATCCACAGCCGCCGACTCCCCGCGCTGCGCAGCCGTCCGCCTCCTGGCTAGTCCTCACCGCCTGGCAGGCCGGCGAGCTGGACGCGCACAGCGTAGCTCTTGGAAACAGCACAGACTTAGCGAACAGCACCGCGTTTTCGAATAAAACATTTTCGGATGAAACCGAGGAGCACTCCGTGCCGTCAAGCCGTCGGCATCCTCACGCGGCAGCTTCTTTCTCCCAACTTTGGTATACCGCCGTTCCCTTCGGTGACGGCTGGCTCGTCGTCCAACTCTAACCCACGTACCCCCTAGGAGGGTCCCTATCCATGTCTTCATCTACTAAAGTATTAGTTATGCAGGCGGTAACAGCCCGCGCAAAACGGTATGTCCTTCCCGCTGCCCTGTCCGCGGCAGTCGCCCTCACCGCCGTGGCTGTTGAAAATCACCTCACCGGTGTGCACGCCGCCGCCGGCATGGGTGCGGGTACGGCCGCCTCGCCGCTCGACGACCGTTCCGTCGCCGCGCTCACCTCACTCGATCAGGCCATGGAATCGCTCACGGCGCGCGTTGAGCCTTCCGTGGTCAACATCGCCGTTATCTCCGCTCCTTCGGAGGAAGACACCGCGCAGGAAGACACCGCGCAGGAAGACGGCCAGGAGGACGGTCGGCAAGGTGGCCAGAACGGCGGCCGCAGCGGTGGGCAGGCCATCCCTCCCGGCTTGCAGCAGTTCTTCGGCCCCGGCGGTCCCTTCAGCGGCGGCTTCGGGGGTCGTGGCGGCGCCCAGATGCGCCCGCAACAGCCGGAACTGCAGCACGGCATCGGCTCCGGTGTCATCATCTCGCCCGATGGCTACATCCTTACCAACAATCACGTCATTGAAGGCGCCCGTGACATCAAGGTCACGCTCCACGACCGGCGCGTGCTCACCGGCCACGTCGTCGGTGCCGACAAGCTCACCGATTTGGCTGTCGTCAAGGTCAATGGCGGCGAGCTGCCCGCCATCGCCTGGGGCGACTCCACTAAGCTCGAACAGGGCCAAACCGTGCTCGCCTTCGGCAGCCCCTTCGGTTCACTCCGCTTTTCCGTTACCCGCGGCATCGTCAGCGCCGTCAATCGGTCCGACCCTTACCGCAGCGACGCGCGCAAACCCGGTGCCTACATCCAGACCGACGCCGCCGTAAACCCCGGCAACTCCGGCGGCCCCTTGGTGGACGCGCACGGCCAACTGGTCGGCATCAACTGCTCCATCATCACCGATAGCGGCTCCTTTGCCGGTGCCAGCTTCGCCATTCCCTCGCAGCTGGCCCGTGCCGTTTCCACGCAGCTGATCCAGCACGGGGTGGTCGAACATGGCTACCTCGGCATCGCGATGAACGATGTGACGCCTGAAAACGCCCACTTCTTTCATTTGCAGGACGCTTCCGGCGCCATTGTCGCCGAGGTCACGCCGGATTCGCCGGCCAGTCACGCCGGCCTGGAGCAGGGTGACGTCATTACACAGCTGAACGGGGGCAAGATCCTCGATTCGAGCGCGTTGCAGGTCGCCGTCAGTGAGCTCAGTCCCGGCACCGGCCTCACTCTGGGCGTCATGCGCGATGGCAAGCTCTCCTCGGTACACCTTTCCGTCGGCCAATACCACGCGAAAACGGAGCAGGTAGCCGCCCATAACGGCGAAAGCCCCGCCAACAACGGGAAACTCGGTCTCGCCATCGGCGATCTTACCGAAGACACCCGGGAACAGTTGCATGTGCCGGCGAGCATTCATGGCGCGGTCATCGAACAGGTGCGCCCGGCCAGCCCCGCCGAGGACGCCGGCCTCGCACCGGGCGACATCATTCTCCAGGTCGACCGCAAACCCACCACCTCGGCCAACCAGTTCCTGTCCGAGGTGCACAACAATCCAGCCAACCAGGACATCCTGCTGCTGGTTTGGTCCCGAGGCAATGCCAGCTACCGCACCGTGCACGCCGAAGGCCAAAACGGCTAGAGCGGTTTCCTCAAACAGCGAGAGCGGTTATCTCAAAACAGCCAGAGCGGTTTATCCAGCGGTTCGTCTCAAAACGGCTAGAGCAGTTTATCCAGCGGTTATCTCAAAACGGCTAGAGCGGTTTATCTCGCGGTTTACTTCTAGATAAATGTGTCATCTCGACCGGAGCGCAAAGCGCGGAGTGGAGAGACCTGCAGTTCGCGGTCTCCGACACCAAATCCG
>CAXTRN010000243.1:2415-5176 GCA_964246645.1 uncultured Acidobacteriaceae bacterium | reverse complement strand
CACTGAGCTGTTTTCGGCCGGGGTAGCGACCGGCGCAGCCTCCGCTTCCGGCGCGGCGCGGCGCTCAGCGTGCGCTGAACCCGGCCCTTCTCCGGAAGTGGGGCACCCCGGCGGGGCGAATGCCGGCTTCGCGGGCCTTGGCCGAAAGTACAGGTGCTGTGTCAAGCCATATTCCAGCTGATCGGTATCGCTGACCAGGTCGGTCTCGTCGAAGCGGAGGACGTTCAGAAAGTTATTGACCCCACGTACCTCCCGGTAGGTCACTTCGGGCTCGACCGTATGGCGCACCTCGGTGCCGAACAGGGTTTGCAGGTGCGTCGGCACCGCAAAGCTGCGTTCGAGCACCGGCGGCCGGATCGCCGCTTCCAGCTCAACATCCGCGCGGTTCAGCGATTGCGACAGTTCTGTGGGAGGCGTTCCAGGGGCCGCCTGCACGCTGCGCGACCGCGAATACACCGTTTCCCGGGCAGCGAGGCTCGCGCGCACGCTCCAGCCATTGAAGTGCAGCGGCAAGCTGAGTTCGGGGCGCAGGTCGAAGCGCTCCGTGATGCCGGAGCTTGTGAAATCGGGTTGCGCCCGCTTGAGCCCTGCAGCAGACGCATTCAACGTCCAGCGCAAGGGCGTGCCGGCCAGCGGCCGGTCCAGGCCGTCCAGGTCCAGCGAGGGCACATGCAGGATGTGCACCTGCTGCCCGGGGTCGTTGCCGATCGCTACCCGCTTCAACCCTTGATAACGGTCCACCCGGCCATCGGTGGACCAGCCGTCGCTTTGGTGCGTCAGGAAGGCGATAGAGGTGATGTCGGATGACACCGCTTGATTGAAATTCTCAGTAAACGCCTCGCGAAAGGCGTAGGAGCTCAGGTATTCCCCGTCGCCCACCACACGCGTGTTGGCCGACAGCTGCCGACGGAAAGCCGCGGTGAGGTCTTCCCCGCCTTGATTGACATAAATCCCGTTATTAGCCGTGTAGCCGCGGTCCTGCAGCGCGGAAATGTGCCCCGTGATGAAGTCCAGGCCCGTTCCGCGATAGCGAAAGGTGCCGGACTCGGAATAGCCGCGCAGCGAGTAATAGATCAGCCCCGCGGTTAGGTCCGCCGACCGGCCCAGCGCGAAATAGGCCTGCTCGCCCACCGTGATGCCCTTGGTGCTCGAGTCGCCCAGCACCGGGATAAGGAGACCGGACTGACGTTGCCCGGCGGTGACCGGCGCGGTCAGGTAGGGCAGAAGAACTACCGGTGCGCCCAGGAGGCGAAAGGTCGAGTAAGTGGCATGCACACGGCCCCCATCGACGGCCAGGCGGTGAGAGGTGAACAGCCAATCCGGTTGCGGCAACAGGCATGAAGTCACCGATCCATCAAGGATGGTGTAATTGCTGGGACCGGTTTTTTCCACAATGCGGCCTGTAAACAGGAACGGGTTGCTGCTTTGGAGACCCATGCGCGTGGCCGTTGTCCCGACTACCCCACCAGCCGCCGTGCCGGTGGCCCCAGCCTGCGCGCCATGCAACCCCACGGAGCCGTTTGCGTCGAAAAAGCGTCCAGTGCCGGTGCGCAGATTGTAGCTTCCGTGCGAGGCTTCGATATATTCATCATTGTCTCCGCCGCTTAAACGCACATGCCCTTTTGCGGTCACCTCTTGCGTGTTTCGGTTCAGTTCAAGGGAGTCGGCGCGAAGCTCATGGTTGCGGAAATGGATTTCGACATCACCCGAAAGCAGATCGAGCGGCCCGTGCTGCGAAAGAAGATCACTGTCTTCGGAGATCCGTTCGACATTGGGCGCGGGCAGCGGCACGGCGAAGGGTATGGTGCTGAGGTCAGGAAAGGCAGGCGCTTTGTTGCCGGGAGTTTGCGCTGAACCGGTGCCCGGCAACGGCGGGGGTGTCGGCGTCGTTACCTCCTGTGCAACGAGTGGTGGATGCATTGCGAGAATGGGAATGGTACTTATGAACCACAGGAGAAATTGGATCCGGGATGGCGGCCGCTTGCGGGTGGAATACCCACGCAGATGGGGATGTATTGAAACCTCGCCGTTCCCAGATACAAGCACAAATGCAGGCACAGATAGAAGCTTAGACGAAGCAGCCCGCCGAAGCACTTCTGGACAGGGCTGCCGGTGTCGACGCCGCCGCATCGAAACGCAAAGGAGTCACGGGTGAGCATGGGTGTTGCCGCAGAGATGGAAGAACACGAAACAATCGCCTGGCAGGCGACCGGAACCGATGGAGCGGCGAACCTGCAGCAGGTTGCGGCCGAACGTCTGGCGGCTCACCGGAACCGTCGCGCCACCGTGGCCGCCCGCGAGGCGGAACTGGAAACCCGCAGCCGACAGCTGCGCGACGCCGCCCGCCAGGCCCAGCGCGACGACCAGCGCCGCGGCGCGTCTGCCGTGCGCGACACCGTGAAAGCGCGTTATGAACGCCGCGAAAGTTATCGCGAATTCCTTGCTTCCGAAGCCGAGCGCGCCATCGAACAGGCGCAGGCCGAGGCCGAAATTGCAGCAAGAAGCGCCCGTGCCGTTACGGAAGCGCAGCTGCAGCTGCTTGACGAGCTGGAACAACTCAACCGGCCCGACCCCGGCCCCCGGGAAGTCGCCTTTGCCCACGTGGCGGCCGAGGCGCGCGGCGAACTGGCCCACGCGCTGGCTGACATCGTCCTCGGCGCCAAAGAGCTGATGGCCGAGCCGTCGCTGCGCGTGGTTGAAAGCACTGCCGCCGTTGCGTCCGAAAGCACCGCAGGGGCACCGGAAGCGGCCTTGCGCGAGA
>CAXTRN010000243.1:0-2405 GCA_964246645.1 uncultured Acidobacteriaceae bacterium | reverse complement strand
GCGCGAGATATCCTCAGGCGGCCTCACCGTTCGTTTGTTTGAAGACATGCCGGCGGCGCCGCCGCGTCTCACCGATCTGAATGCGCATCACGGCGCCCACCACGGCAACCGGCCTGGCGGCTCGGCGCGTTTTATCGATTTCGCCGATGCCGAGGTCGCCGACACGCTGCACGCCCTTGAGCAGGAAATCGACTTCCGTCGCGCCCCGGAGTTTCCGGAAGCGATCCCTGTGGAAACACGCGGCATTCCCGGCAACCTGATCGAGTTTCCGCGGGAACTGGTCGCCCCTCGCCGTGCCCGGCCGCGTTTGGCCGAGGGCCCTTTACGCGAAGAAGGCGAGCCCCAGTTGCGCATCTTCGAGGTCGACGCGCTTCAGGACGATCCGGAACCGGAAGCCATCGATGTGCAGATTGTTCCCGAATGGCAAAGCATGATGCTCGAAAGCGCCACGGTGGAAGAAGTGTTGCCGCCGGTGCAGGCGCAGCTGCAGATCACCGTTCCGCCGCAAACCGCACCGTTGGAGCGGCGCCTGATGTCGGCGGTGGTCGATGCTTCGCTCATCGTTGCGGGCTGGTTTTGTGCTTTGGGTGCCGTTGCCGAAGTGTGTGGCCCCACGCTGCAATCGATTTCCCTGCCGGTGCTGGCGGCGTCCGCGGTGCTTTCGCTGGGCTTATGCGCTGTGCTCTTCCAGGTGCTGTTTTTCTCGCTTTCCGAAAGCACACCGGGCATGCGCTGGGCACGTATCGGCCTGTGCACCTTTGGCGACGGCAACCCCAGCCGTCGCGCCATGCGCGGTCGCATCTTTTCGACGTTGCTGGCCGCTTGCCCGCTTGGCCTCGGCCTCGCCTGGGTGTGGATGGACAATGACCGCATGGGCTGGCACGACCGCATGAGCCGCATGTACCAACGCGCCTACTAAAAAGCTGTGCCGTCGATTCTTCACGCAAGCCCAGACTCACATTTTCGTGATTCTGGGCGGAAGCAGGGCCCGCAGGACCAACGCAGGTCCGCGCTGCACAGTCCTCGATACTTGCCCTACGCTAAACTGTGTAAGGAGCGTACGCGATGGCACCCCAACGATTTCGGCTTGCCGGCCTGGCATTGGGAAGCCTCGCTGTCCTGGCAATCTTCGCGACAGCCGCGGCGAAAACCGCCGTACTGCCTTCCCCCCAGGCATCACCGGCGCCGAACAGCGCTGAGTTTTACACCGCGCGCGTGCAGCCAATCTTTGCAGCGAACTGCAATCGTTGTCATGCCGGGCTGAACCATCGCGGCGGCCTGCAACTGGACACCGAAGCCGGCTTGCTCCACGGCGGCCACCACGGCCCGGCGCTTGTGCCCGGTCACCCCGAACAGTCGTTGCTGGTTAAGCTCATCCGGCACGAAGGCCCGGCGAACGATCCCATGCCGATGCCTCCAAAAAGCAAGCTTTCCGACGCCGATATCGCCACCATCGAGCAATGGGTGCGCGCCGGGGCCGTCATGCCGCCCGATAACCCCGCGAATCGCTAGGCAGGGTGCATCGTAATCAGTCGGAATTTTGAACCAGCGTGCCGTTTAGCTTGAGGCGGCAGGGAACCCCACGCGCCACTTCTGTTTCAAGCCCGGGTTCAGTACTCTGAAAGGGCTCCGGCGGCTTTGCGGCCTCCAAACACATCCATGACCGATCGTCAGCGCCACTGCGAGCGCCCGCTGCAGCGCGCCCCTTTTCGTCTCGTCCGCGCTTTGCCGCCTCCGCCGCGGACCGTGTGGCCCACTGCAGGGCGGCCTCGTGGGTTTTGGTGTCCCGCTTGGTGCCCTGCGATGTGGGTTGCGTTTTTCCTCTGCCTTGCTGCCCCGGCGGCCGTGGCTTCGCGCACGCACCCTCATCGCAGCACCGTCGCTGCCCTGCCGCCGGCGAGCTTCGCAGTGAGCAGCACCAGCCATCCAGCAAAGCACCGCAAAGCCGGTCCGCATGCAGCGGCATCCCATGCGGCCGAAGCCGCCGGCACAGCGGGCCAGCGCCACAAGGACGCCGCGCATAGCGGAAAGCCCGCCAAAGCCCGCCGTAGTCGCACGCGCGAACCGGAGCCGGACGACCTGGTTCCCATGCAGCGGATCGGGCACCCCGACCGCTCCCGTTCCACGCGCCACGGCCATCTTCTTGCCGCAAACGCCCCTCATGCGAACGATCTGCCGGTCCATGTGCACCGGGGTGCCCACGCCGGTCAGGATTTCGCCGTTGCCGCCGCCATGCCTGCGGTCCGCAGTCGTTCGGGTCACGATGCCCACTACATCCCGCCGCGCCGCTCCTCGCAGGAAGCCGACGGCGCAGCCCTTCCGGAAATAAGCAGCCGAGCAGCCGTCCGAACCTCTTCCGCAGCCGACCCGCATGCCGACGCACGAGCGGAGGGCTTTGCCACCCG
>CAXTRN010000242.1:0-5190 GCA_964246645.1 uncultured Acidobacteriaceae bacterium | reverse complement strand
GGATGGATCCCATCCATGGCACCGCCTACATCACCGACTCTTCGAGTGAAGGCCCGAACGCCATCATCGTCGTCGACCTCGCGACCGGCAAAAGTTTCCGCCGCCTGAACCAGCACTCCAGCACCCTTTCTGAAGACCAGTTCCTGATGTTTGCCGAGGGACAGCCCGTTTACCAGACCACGCCCGGCTATCCACCCAAAGCCGTCAACTTCGCCGCCGACGGCATCGCCATCTCGAACGATGGCGAAACGCTTTACTATTGCCCCATCAACGGCACCAAACTCTACGCCGTTTCCACAGCCATGCTTCGCGACCGCTCAAAATCCGACGCACAGGTTGCCGCCACCGTTCGCATCGTCACCGGGAAAATGCCCTCCGACGGCCTTGAATCCGATGCCGCCGGTAATGTTTATATGACCGATCCGGTCACCGACTCTATCCACCGTTGGAACCCGAAAACCGGTCTTACCGAAACCCTCGCCCATGACCCGCGTATCCTTTGGCCCGACACCATGAGCTTGGCCACCGACGGCTACCTGTACTTCACCTCCAACCAACTCCATCGCCAACCCACGATGCACAACGGCCAGGACCTGCGCCAGCGGCCCTACTCACTTTTTCGATTGAAAGTCGATGCTCAACCGGTGCAATCGAAGTAGTTGAAATAATTGAGCGCCCAACTTTGCGTCCCATCGCTCATGCATGCTTCCCCAGTGCAGCGAAAACATCCTGCACCCGAATGCGAACCTTTGTACCCGAAATGCTGAGTTCCTGTTCCACCAAATCCCAGTTCCCGTTGGAATGAATTGAGAAAGCTTCTCGACGCCATGGATCGATCACCCAGCTTGAGAGAACGCCCATACGGCGATAATCCTCAAGCTTTCCGTGTACCTCGACAATTCTGTCCTCTCGCGAAAGGATTTCGACACAAAGGATAGGTGGCGTTCGAATGATCAGTTCATCGCTTCCACCCACCGGCACCAGGCAAATATCGGGAATCCGGTAACGTGTCGGTGAAACCTGAACTCGCTGCTCCGGCAATACCTCTGCACGCAATTCTTCCTCAAAGGCAGCAAATGCTCTGATAAAGAACTTTTGCAGTCTGCTGTGTGGCAGTTCCCCCACAAATCTCTCCGTTACAGCGCCATCGATCCATTCGCGATCCGGACGATAGCTGGTATGCAAATACTGATCTTCTGAAATGTGGACGGGGCAGGCCTCGGCGGTTCGCGGGCCGGGCTGTGACTCTACGCCAAGTTCATCTCCGGATTCGTGCATAGAAAAGTTCGCAGTCGCCATCATTTCCTGTAGACCCATCCGATCCTAAGACTACAAGCACCACCCTTCACTTTGTCCCGTAAAATAAAAAACAACGATGGCCTTTTCCCTTTTTGGAAAACGCGAGAAACCGCCTGAACCACCTGAGCCGCCTTCTCCTCCCGCGAGCCCCGCACGGACCGAAACGGAACTGGAACCCGAGCGTCGCGGCGGTTTCTTCGACCGCATGCGGCAAGCCGTTACGCGCACGCGCGACACGCTTTCCACCTCCATCGCCTCGGTCGTCGCCCTCACCCGCGAAGTCGATGAGGCCTCGCTCGACGACCTCGAATTCGCGCTGCTCGCTTCTGACATCGGCGCATCCACCACCGATGAGATCATCGGTCGGCTCCGCGAACGCGCGCTCCGCCATGGCATCGCCGACGGTGCCGAACTGAAGCGCCTTTTGAAAGCCGAAATCCGCCGCATCCTCGAAGGAGTTGCCGCACCCATCGCGCGCCCCATCAACGCGCCTGAGGTCATCATGATGGTCGGCGTCAACGGCACCGGCAAAACGACCACCTCGGGCAAGCTCGCCGCGCTTTTCCGCCGCGAAGGCCGCAGCGTGCTCCTTTGTGCCGCCGATACCTTTCGCGCTGCCGCTATCGAGCAACTCGAGGTGTGGGCGCAGCGCTCCGGCGTCGATCTGATCAAAACAAAACAGGGCGGCGACCCTTCCGCCGCCCTGTTCGACGCCCTCGCCGCCGCCAAAGCCCGTCACACCGACCTCGTGCTCGTCGATACCGCCGGCCGCCTCCACACGAAAACCGATCTCATGAAAGAGCTCGACAAGATGCGGCGCACGGCCGAGCGCCAGGTGCCCGGCTCGCCGCACCAAACCTTGCTCGTCATCGACGCCACCACCGGCCAGAACGGTCTGCAACAGGCTCGGCTCTTCACTGAAGCGGCCCGCGTCACCGGCATCGTGCTCACCAAACTCGACGGCACGGCCAAGGGCGGCATTGTGGTCGCCATTGCCCACGAACTCGGCTTGCCCGTCCGCTTTGCCGGTATCGGTGAAAAGATCGACGACCTCCTTCCTTTCGACCCCCAGGCCTTTGTCGACTCGCTGCTCGCCTGATCCAGGAACATCAGCGCGGCCTGGAGCTTAAGCCTGATGCTTCTCAAACGGCACGTTTGTCTCCGATTCGGGCCTTTCCGACACGAAAGTAATGCCGCTTCCGCTCGCCGCGCTGCCATTCTGTGTCACCCCTTTCACCAATCCACCATCGAAAAATCCCCATGGGGTATCTGCTTTATTACGGGCTTGGGACATGCTTAGGTATTGCTTTTGTCTTCTTCCTCTTATAAAGGCGGCCTCCGATGCACCAGCTCCTCATGACCCTGTTTGCCGTCCTGTTCTCCATGTGTCACCACAGCACGATCGCGCAAGGCAAGCCCGGCTTGGACCTTTCCCATGCCGCTGTGCCCAATGCCTCGCTTTCCTTCGAAGCGCCCCACGATCTCGCCCGCACACCTGCCCGGGCCCGCTATGCTGAAGCTGCATGTGTTTCTTGCCTGGGGATGAATATTTCCTTCACCGCGCGCTAGCGCTCGCCGCCGCCGCTGCCGCGTTTGCCTCGCCCAATCCCACTGTGGGCTGCGTCCTTGCACGCGATCATCAGCTTTTAGGCGAGGGCGCCCATCGTTATGACCAGCGCGATCACGCCGAGATCGCCGCCCTCAAAGACGCCGCCACCCACGGCAACAGCGTTCGGGGAGCCACCGCTTTCGTCACCCTGGAACCCTGTTCGCACCAGGGTCGCACCGGTCCCTGCGCCGACGCCTTGATCGCCGCTGGCATCACCCGTTGTGTGGTCGCCACGGTCGATCCAAATCCGCTGGTCCGCGGCAACGGAGTCGCCAGGCTGCGCGCGGCCGGCATCGCCGTCACCCTCGCTGAACCGGTCCCGCCGGTCGCGCAGGCTGCCCGGCGGCGCAACGACGCCTTCGCCTTTTCTATCCAGCACCGCCGGCCGTGTGTCACTCTCAAATCGGCTGTCTCGGCCGATGGCAGGCTCGCGCCCGCTCCACAGATGCGTGCCGCCGTCCGGTCTGCCTACTGGCTCACCGGCCCTGCCGCCCGCGCCGACGTGCAACACTGGCGTCATCGTTCCGATGCTCTGCTTACCGGGGTCGGCACCATTCTCGCCGATGATCCCACCCTCACCGACCGCTCAGGCCAGCCCCGCCGCCGGCCTCTGCTTCGCATCGTGCTCGACGCGCACCTCCGCACGCCCCCCGATGCCAAACTCCTCCGCTCTGCACAAGATGACCTGCTGTTCTTCGCCGCAAACGACGCCTCTGCGGACAAACAAAGGACTCTCCAGCAGGCCGGTGCCCAGATTGAACGCGTACCCGCAACCAACGGCCGCCTCGACCTCGACTCCATCATGGCTCACCTCGCGGCGATTTCTGTTCGCAGTCTCCTGCTTGAGGCTGGTTCCACCTTGAACGGCGCCCTGCTGGCCCAGGACATGGTCGACGAACTCGTTCTTTTCCAATCGCCCACCATCCTCGGCCCCGACGCCCTTCCGTTTGCCGTCGGTCTCGCCTCGCCTGAGCCGGTTTTGGCTCGGCTCACGGGCATCCACCGCATAAATTTTCCTCACGGCGACGCGCAAGACACCCGCATCCAGGGCTATTTGCACGACCCTTGGCAGGGTGTCTGAAAATCTCCCGTTCCATAAAGGTGTCCTCTCGAACGAAGTCTTCGCGGTTCCATCGCGAAGACGCAGGGAGAGACCTGCAGTTTGCTCAAGCCGTACAGTGGACCAATGGGCAGAACGCGCTACCCTGGGACTATGTTCACAGGTCTCGTCGCAACCACCGGCACCCTTGAATCCTTCCAGCCCACAGCTGGCGCGCTGCGGCTGCACATTTACGCTCCCGCACTCGCAAACCGTTGGCGCGAAGGCGACAGCATCGCCGTCAATGGGGTTTGTCTTACGGCAATTCCGTGGGTGGAAGCCGGTGTTCCGCAACCCCACCGTTTTGCCGCCGATCTCGCCGCCGAAACGGTCAGCCGCACCACGCTCGCCCAGCTTTCCCCCGGCGCTACCGTCAACCTCGAACTCCCCACGCCCGCGGGCGCTCCCCTGGGCGGCCATGTCGTGCAGGGACACGTGGACGGCACCGCCACGCTCCTCTCGCTCATCGCTCTTTCCCCCGATCTCGCCACCACCGACTGGCGTTTAACCGTCGACCTGCCGCCCGCCTTGGCGACTTTTGTTCTACCCCAGGGCTCGGTTACGGTCGATGGCATCAGCCTCACTGTCGCCCAAGTGCATCCACCCCGGCCTGACGGCAGCACCCGCATCGAAATCGCCGTCATCCCCCACACCTACCGCAGCACGCACCTGCACACGCTCGCGGCCGGTGCACCGCTCAACATCGAAGCCGATGTCCTTGCCAAATACGCTCGCAAGGAGCAAGCCTCTAAAATCGAGTGGCTCACCGGTGCCTACCTCATGGCAAACGGCTACTAATCTCTACATTTCAGAACTTGTGAAACATAAAGAACGCTCCACTGACCAGGCAGACAAACGCCACAAAGTGGTTCCAGTGCAGTCGTTCACCGAAATAAAACACGCTGAATACGCCAAAGACCGTCAACGTGATCACCTCCTGCATGACTTTCAGTTGATCCGGGGAAAACGTCTTTGACCCGATGCGATTGGCGGGCACCTGCAAGCAATACTCCAGCAGCGCAATCGACCAACTCACGAGGATGACCTTCCAAAGCGGCACACGGGTGTATTTCAAATGTCCGTACCAGGCAAAGGTCATGAAAATGTTCGAGCCAATCAGCAAAATAACAGTCCACATCTTCCCTTGGACGCGCCGGCAGCCGCCTTCGCTCGCCCCACCTAC
>CAXTRN010000241.1:0-5268 GCA_964246645.1 uncultured Acidobacteriaceae bacterium | reverse complement strand
CCCACCTCCCCCGGCGTGCGCGGCATCGCGCCGGCACCGTCCAGCGCCCGTTCGAACTCCATCCTGCGCAAGCGGCCGTCAATCAGAAAACCCACACCGATGGCAAACGGGATCACTCCGGTGGCGCCGCCGCAAAGCACATCCCGCTCGCGAAGAATCGCTGCCAGCGCTGAAAAGAACAAGCACAGACCGATCCCGACAGACAGCAGCACGATCCCGGTGCGGCGAGCTCCGGCACCGTCGGAGAACGGTCGCCCCAACCTGTCTGCGCCCCGCGCGGTGGGTTCTTGCAGCGACGACGCGCGCGCTTCCCGCTCCGTGGGCAGCCCCCTCGCAATGGCCGCGAGCCGTTCCTGCATCTTCATCTCCTGAGAGCGCACGCCCGCCCATATGCTGGCCACTACAATCCCTAAAACCATCGCGCATCCCGCAACCGGAATAATAAAAGGGCTGTTGAACGGACTGTCGAAAAAAACTGCAAGCTGCATGGTGTTCTCCTGAGGGCATGACGTTTACGGAGGTGCTCAAACCTGCTCCAGCCACCCTTTCGCGGCCTTCTGCAACTTTTTTGCACCCTGTGACTTTCAATCACTTCCTGTGACCTCCGCTCCATCGGAAAGTTTCAGCCATATGCATGAAACTTTCCGTCTCCGCCGTGGTCACACCCCACTTCAACCTGTGCGCCTCCCCAGAACATCCCGGACATCCCGCAACTGGACCACGCCTGAAGGCTTTGCCTGCCTTGTGCGTGAACATCAGACTGCTCTCTTCCGTACGCTCACCCGCCTTACCGGCTCTGGCGCTCATGTGGAAGACCTCGCGCAAGAGGTTTTCCTGCGTTTGTATCGCGCGCTTCCCAATTTCCGTGGCGACTCCATGCTTTCCACCTACCTTTACCGCATCACCGTAAATGTCGCCCACGATGAGTGGAAACGCCGCCGCCGCGAACGCGAGTGCCTCGCGCCGACGCCCTTCTTCGCCGACGAGGAGTCCGGCGAATGGCTCGAAAACCAACCTGGCAGTGCTGTCCACGGCGAGCACGCCCGGACCCCCGAGCAGATCGTTTCCGGCGCTCAAACACAAGCCGCCGTCAACGCGGCCTTGCTGCAATTACCAGAGCGCGAACGGGCGGTTCTGGTGCTTTTCCACAGTGAGGGGTGCAGCTACGAGGCTATTGCCGCGGCGCTGGAACTTCCATGCAACACCGTGCGGACGCACCTGTTTCGCGGCCGCAAACACCTGGCGAGCCTCCTCGCGGAACGCTTGGCCGTACCTGCGCGTCCAACAGGGCAAGTTCTGGGGTCAGGAGAACATGATCAATAAGCACCTAAATAGGAATCGGGTCAGGAACCAGGCCCCTGGGAACCATGAGCCCGGGAACCAGGACTCCGGGAGCCAAAACTCCGGGCATGACGCATTCGCAGCGGACCTCCCGACTGACCCCGCCGTCATGACGGCCGTGGAACGCGCCTTCGCGCACCCCCCGGTGCTGCACATACCCGCCGACTTCGCCGCTCGCGTTGTGGTGCACGTCGTTCCACAGGCGGTACCCCAGGACGCATATCCTCACCCCTCCCGGCACGCATCCCGCACCGGCTTCGGTCCCGGGCTGGCCTTGGCGTCCGGCCTGCTGCTCACCGGCGCCCTGTTTGCCCTTGCCCCGCAGGCTGCACCCAGCTTCGCCAATCTGCGATTCGACTTGGAGCTGCTACTTTTAACCGAACTCGGCGGCATCGGCTTCCTGCTCACGCAGATTCATGTGCGGGGCTAGCGAGCCCTGCCAGTTTGCCAGGCATCACACACTGGTCGGGAACGCGTTCGTAAGCTGGAGCATTTAGGTAAGCTGTTGATGCGCCCTTGGAAGGTTTGCACCCTTCCAGCCGACGGATTTAAGGAGTTCGCATGAACAAGATCACTGCCCTCGCCATCGTTCCCATCCTGGCATTCCCACTGTTGTTGGCGGCCCAGGCTCCCGCTTCCCCGGCCACTGTTCAGCCGGGAACGGTCCCCGTCACCTCGCAAACCACGGTGACCCCAAATGGAACCACAACCACCACAACGACACCTGCCGCCACCACCAAAGGCGAACGCAAAGAACAGCGGAAAGAGCAGAAACAGCAGGAAAAGGCCGCCCGCGCCAATGCGAAAGCCTCAAAGGCGAGCGCGAATGCGCTTAAAGCGCAGAACAAAGCTACTGACGCCTCGGAAAAAGCACAGCCGCGCTAAAGCGGGCCACGCGCGCCTGTAGCTACAGGCGCCATCGAGAGAACTGGACAAGCAGCAACCGGCAGCATTTGCAAGCAGATTGTGGGAGATCAGGCCCCGTTCGCGCACTTTGGTGTACGGAGCAGGTGACCAATGGGGCGGGCCTACCCGGTTTGGGCAATGCATTTGCTGAAGAAAAGTGTTTCGAACCGTCCGGCGAGCGCTATTCTAAGACCGGCCACATAGGCAGGTTTGGAGGTGTTTTCCATTGGCAGAAGTTCGTGTACAGGAGGGTGAGCCCCTCGAGAACGCATTGCGCCGTTTCAAGCGCAAAGTGCAGACCGAGGACATCATCAAGGAAGTCAAACGCCACTCCTTTTATCTCAAGCCAGGCGAAAAGCGCCGCGTCAAAGAAGCTTTGGCCCGTAAGCGTAATCGCAAAAAGGTTCGTAAAGAACAGGACTAAGCAGCAAACCGAGGCAGCACGGCGTATGGACAAATGCCGTGCTGCCGGTTGTCGCACGGTATCACCGGACGGGGTGCAGGGAGTGGCTCAGCTCCCTTTCCCATTCGCTTCACGCAGTTTTCTTCAAAGGTGTTTTGCACCTGGAAGTGCTTCGGGCCCCTTGCACTAAGAACGATCGATCAGGTCCATGCACGAAGCCTTCGCAAGGTTGACGCATACGGCTCGATCCAATTTCCCGACAGGGTTCCCAGAGGGCGCTATGAACTTCGTGGATCGGATGTTGCGGTGTTCCGATTGCGGTAATGACTTTGTTTTCACGGCCGGAGAACAGCTGTTTTTCGTCGACCGTCAATTCAAAAATGACCCGAAACGATGCAAGCTGTGCAAAGCCAAGCGCGCCGGTTTGGGACGATCCGTCGAAGGCTCCGCCACCCTGGCCACCCTTCCGCTTTCGCGCACGGAAACCCGCACAGAATGTTGCGCGTGCGGTACGGAAACCACCGTGCCCTTCAAACCTACACAGGGCCGCCCGGTTTTTTGCCGCTCCTGTTTTCAGCTCAAACGGGCTCCGTTGCCTTCTGCGGAACTCACCCCCTCCTTTGCGGAGAAGGGCGCGTCGTCAGAGGTTCTCCTGACCTTTCCTTCGCACCAGGCAGCGGTGGATGAGCTCGCGGAAAGCGCCCTGGCCACCCTTACCGCGAGCGATGCTTACGCAGCTGGCCGCGAACGTGGCACCAGTCGTCACGCTTCGAGGCTGCATGCGGCTGAAACACTTCCTGCCGAAATGCATGTCACGGGAATGCATATAGCGGAAATGCATATAGCGCAGCTGCACGCCGAGTTAGGGCCGGCCGATCTGAATCAGACCATCAGCCACGTCACTCGCCAGGCCTAGCCTTGGCTGGATGGATGGCTGGATGGCAAACGTCTCATGCTGCATTTACGCGATATCTCTGAAGACACCGTTCTCTTTCCCTGGAACAAGAGCACACCCTATCCCGCGGTGGAATCCACCGTCGCCGTGGGTCTTCTGCTCCTGGTCGGGGAGCTGAGCGGTCACCGGAGCGCAGGCTCCATTGCGGCCGGCTCTGCCTTCACGGTCGGCTTCGCAGTTTTTCATGAGGCATTGGCGTCCACCCTGCTCAGCATGGCGCTGGTCACCGTGGGCATCGCTTCGGCTACGCTCGCCGGCAGCCTGGGTGCGCACTGGACGCCGCTCGTTCTGCTCTTGTGCGTTGTGGCCGCGATCAACTACGGCCTACTCTCCGGACTCGGCAACACCACCGGCTGGCTCGGGCAGCAGTGCGGCGTCTTTGTCGTGGTGTCCAGCTATTTTCCAAACGGGTTGCATTACGCCCTCGGTCGCAGCGGTATGGTGCTTCTGGGGGGAGCCGTGCAAACCCTGCTGTACGCCCTGTTTACCCTCCTGCAGCGGCACGCCCACGCCGGCGATGCCCCGCCCCCGCCGCTTGTTCGGCAACTGCGCACCCGCACCGGCCAGCTTTGGCGCGCCTTTCGCGCGCAGCTGCATTGGGGTACAGAAACGACCGGCTATGTGTTGCGTTTGTCCATCACGCTCGGGCTCAGCACCGCACTGTACCGGTTGCTGGGCTGGCGAAACGGCTATTGGGCACCGATGACCGCGCTGCTCGTTTTGAAACCGCGCTGGGCCAATACCCTTAGCCGCGGCATTGCGCGCTTGACCGGCACCGTGGTCGGCGCCACCGTTTGCGCCTTGCTGGCGTTGCGGCCTCCTTTGCCCCATTGGGTTTATTTTCTGCTGATCGTGGCCTCGGCTTCCATGTGCTTTGCTCTTCAAGCCGTGAATTATGCGTTGTTTTCCACCATGCTTACGGTGTATACGGTGTTTTTATTTGCGTTTGGGGGCTTTTCGGAACGCGATGCTGCCACGCTTCGCCTGGTGAACACGGCGTTGGGTGGGTCGCTGGCGCTTTTGGTGGATTTCATCGCGCAGAAACTGGGACCATGGCTGCGAGCTTCTGTCCACAGCTCCACACTTCTCCACTCCCGCTCAGGATGAACCGAAACAGAAGTTCGTACAATGGAAGCCATTGTGACTCTTGATTTTCTAGGCCCGCTTCAACGCACCCACGTTTGTGGTGCTCTCCGTGCGACCGACGCCGCCGACGCCAATGCCACCGTCACGCTGATGGGATGGATCAATCGCCGCCGCGATCACGGCGACCTCATTTTCTTTGACCTCCGCGACCGTTCCGGCATCACTCAAATCGTCTTCGACAAAAGTGTCTCCGCCGATGCCCACAGCAAAGCCGAAGCGGCCAGGCCGGAGTTCGTCGTTGCCGTCACCGGCAGCGTGCGCCGCCGCGAGCCCGGCATGGCGAACCCGAAGATGGGCACTGGCGACATCGAGGTAGTCGGACGCGAACTGCTGCTGTTGAATGACGCCAAAACGCCGCCATTTTCACCCGCCGAGGAGGCCATCGCCAACGAGGAAGTACGCCTCAAGTACCGTTACCTCGACCTCCGCCGCCCCGAGATGCAACACAACTTCGCCGTGCGCTCCCGTGTCGCCATCGCGAATCGCAATTTCCTTGTCAGCCAGGATTTTTTAGAGA
>CAXTRN010000240.1:0-5288 GCA_964246645.1 uncultured Acidobacteriaceae bacterium | reverse complement strand
CCATCATCAACGGCAGCCGCCGCAAACGCATCGCCGCCGGCTCCGGCACCACCGTCCAGGAGGTCAACGCCCTCCTGAAACAACACGCCCAAATGTCGAAGATGATGAAGTCCATGGGCTCCGGCGGCGGCATGGGTAAGATGCAGCAGAGGCTGATGAGTCAAATGGGCGGCATGCAGAAGTTTGGGCGATAGGGCAAGCGGACTTATGACAACGAATAACGACCAAATTATCCTAGACCAGATAGTCAAAGAGGAGCACGCCAAACGAGCTCCGAATTCTCGGTATTCACAATTCTTTGAGCTTTTTACTGCCGAGCAAGTCTTAAAGAATTATGACCTTTCGGAAGATGAGATTGAGTATGGTCTTGCGGGGAGTTCGCTTGATGGCGGCGTTGACGCGGTCTATACCTTTGCTAACGGAGAGTTAGTTCAAGATGATTTTGACAGTTCAGGTCTGAAAAGGAATGTTCTGCTCGAGGTGGTGCTCGTACAGAGCAAGACAAGCAGTGGTTTTGGGGAGGAGACTCTCAACAAGCTAATTGCCGTTACCGAGCACTTATTCTCACTTGCAAATTCTCTTACTGCCTTTGAGGATCGGTATAACGACGGACTGCTATCAGCCGTAGCACTATTTCGCAACCTGTATACCAGCATTGCTGGTCGATTCCCGGAACTACGCTTTCGGTACGTTTACGCGACAAGGGGTGACAGCAACGCCGTTCATCCGAATGTTCGGGCCAAAGCAACAGACCTAGAGCTAAAGGTCAAACAACTCTTCGGATCGGCGCGGTTCGAGATGCTTTTCATAGGCGCATCTGATCTTCTGGCTTTAGCTCGACGGCAACCTAAGACAACCTACACGATGCAATTCGCAGAGAGTCTGATCGGCGATAAGGGCTATGTCACGCTTGTCAGATTGGATCGGTTCTTTTCGCTAGTCTCCGACGAAAATTCGGACTTGCGCAAAGAGCTATTTGAGGCAAATGTTCGAGACTACCAGGGAAGAACGCAAGTCAACGAAGAGATGCAGCAGACCTTGGTAGGACGCGGACCTGTAGATTTTTGGTGGTTAAACAATGGAGTCACCATAGTTGCAACAAAGGCTACGCAAACGGGGAAAAGTCTGACGATGGAAGATCCCCAAATTGTTAACGGCCAACAGACCTCTACAGAGATTTTTCAATACTTTAGACACTCTAAGCCACAGAATGAGGACAGAAGCGTGATGGTGAGGGTCATCGTAGTAGAGGATGCCTCGGCACGTGATCGAATCATCAAAGCTACAAATAGCCAGACGGCTATACCCCCGGCATCACTTAGGGCCACCGACAAGATACAACGTCACATAGAAGAGTACCTGCGCCCGCAAGGAATCTTCTACGATCGGCGCAAGAATTCTCAAAAGCAACAAGGTCGCCCAGCTGAAAGTATCATCAGCATCAGCCTTCTAGCTCAAGCACTTATGGCGATCTTGCTTGGGCGTCCTAGCGACGCGAGGGCAAGGCCGTCCTCTCTAATCAAGAGGGAGGATGATTACACAAAATTATTTAATGATGATTGGCCCATAGACGTATATCTCTTTGCCGCGCGGCTTGTGCGCAAAGTACAAGCACACCTACGAGGGATAGAGAGCCTTGTTCCAAAGGATCGAAACAATCTCTTGTTCTACGTTGCAATGTACGCCGCAGCGATGCTCATTGAGAAATGGCCAATTGAAGCGCAGGCGATAGCCGAACGAGCGACTCAAGAGGTCCCAGACCATATCTTGGAGGAGTCTCTCATGGTGATCTGGCCAATATACGAAAAGCTAGGAGCCACAGATCAGGTGGCTAAGGGAACCGAATTAGCAAATCAGCTCAAAAAGAGACTTAGTAAGGAGTATTCGGCACATAGGTAGGCTGGACGCCCAGGTGTCGCTTCTAAGACCTTGGGCTACGCACCGCCACGCTCCATTCGCGCAGCCGTCCACTCCGACTCAATCTCCGCCAACCCACACTCCCGGTCACAGAGTGCTGGACACCCGATCACAGCCAGTTCTCCACAAACCACCCGCTCGTTTTCGTCCATGTAGTTCCGCGTCCCCATCCATTTCTCGGCGGAGAGCATAAAGATGCTGGAATACCGAGCGTGCGGGTTTCAGCAGTAGCGAATGCTTCGTGTCACCCTCGGTCCGTTCAACTTTGGGCTGCTGTAAACGTGGCCGGAGGCGTTAACGGATTTCCCGCATCATCCGTGGTCCAGCTTTCTGTTTGGAAGGCGATGAACAGGGCGGTCCAGGTTGCTTGCGATGGTAGGTGGATGAAGAGGGCGCCGTCTTGCCAGGTGCCGTTGTCGTTGCCGTGGTTGTTGAGCGGGTTGCCCTGGTTCATGTGGATGTCGTGGATGCCGTCGACCACGCCGCGGTCGGCAAAGGCGCTGCCGAAGGCGTAGAGGACCGATGTGGGATCGGCGACGGCCTGGTTCAGGAGCTGCACAACCGCATTTTCAAGCGCGTGGGCGGCTCGGTCTTGTGCGCTTGCGGGCGAGGCCACCTCCTCAGGCGAGGCCATGTCTTCAGGCGAGGCCATGTCTTCAAGCGAGGATGGAGCGCCTTCGACGAAGTGCCCACTAGAGGATAGAGCGCTTTCGACGAAGTGCCCGGTGCTGGTGGCGATGGGCAGCAGTGTCATCTCGGCACGCGTGACCATGGGCAGCCCGGCGATGGTTTCGCGCACGAAATCCAGGGCCAAGCCGCCCGGCGCACTGGGCAGGCCCGCAATCCCGAGGGGCAGCGCCTGCAAAGCGGCCGGGTCCGGTGGGGTGAAGCCCCCTTTGATCGCGTAGAGCACTTCGCTGCCGTCGACGCTTTCGATGTTTACGGCCACCGTGAACGCCTCGCCCGCCGCGACCGTGATCTGGTAGTGCGCACTCGCCCCCGAGACGACCTTTCCCGCGACCGGGTGGCCTTTGAGCACACTGTACTTTGCAATCGGCATCGATCCTCCAAGCCTTCCCGCACCCCTTTACGTCGTTCATCATGGCGGATCGGCATGAGCCGTGCCGCCGAGGCGCACGCCCAGCTTACCGTTTTCGCAGGCGCAATCGGTATAGGTAAAAATCTTCGTGGCCGGCTTCGGCGCCGGTAAACTGCGCCAACGGCGTGATGGAAAATCCTTCTGTTTGGTCCGCCGCCCATTCGGAGGTTCCGATCGGGTCTGCTTTGAGGAGAATGAACTGGTCCGATTTCAGGTTAGACGCGGCGGTCAGGAGGCGCGCCGGAATCTGTTCGGTGGAGAAGCTGTCCCGTTGCTTCGAGAAATGCACAAAGGTGTTGGTGCAACTGCAATCGAGCATGTAAATCGGGCGATGCAGCAGGACGGCCACGCCGGCAGCACTGGTATCGGGGGTGCCCACGAGCGGATGGGCGTCGGAAGGGTGGCTCGCCAACCACGCGGCAGTCACTTCGGCGTTTGAAAAAGGACGGCGCCAGGAGCCGATGCCCGCTTCGATACCGCCGGCTGCCGATAGAAGCAGCAGCCCATACACGACCCACGGCACCGGTTCTCCGGCGCTGCGTAGTAACCAAAGCGCGGCGACGAAGGCTAGAAAAGTGACCCCGAAGTGGCGGGTTACGCCGAGATAGATGAGATCGGCAAAGGCAAAGGCCAGGAGCAAGGTCGTGCCTACCAGCGCCAGCAGGTTCTTATGTTTTCGAAAGACGAACGCATAGATGCCGAGCACCAGAAAGATACCTACCTGGAAGTAGCTCCACCCCGGTCCCGCCACGGCTCCCCAGTAGTGGCCCTTTATGCCGGTAAAGGTAGGAAAGTAGGGCAGAACGGTGTAATCGATAAGAGCTTCGAAGATATGGACGCGTGATCCGGCCCCGGCGAAAAGACGTCCGGTGGTGCGCATGCCGATATCTTTTGCGGGCAGCAGCGAAAGGATAGACAGCGCATAAAAAGCGGCGAGCACCGTTGCAGCCATTGTCAATCGGCGCCGCAAAAGGCCGTTGTCGTTGGCATGCGCCATTCGCGAAGGTGTGCCGCTCAGGAGAAATTCAGCAGCAAAACCAGTGGCCAAAATGAGCCCCATCATGTCCGAACTTGCCAGCAGACCAAGCAGAATGGCATTGCCGATGGTTTCCGTCGGCCTTCGCGCCCGGCGGCGCACATACAGTAAGGCGAACAAAAGCATGATGCCATACATTCGGCTGAGCACCGTGTATTCGAAAGAAACAAAGTACGAAAGAAACAGCAAAACCTTCTCGAGCCGCGAGAAAGGCGAACCCATGCCGATCGTAAGATAAATTGCCGCGCCGATACAGCCTTCAAGCAGCTTGATCCCGAAAGGAAGCACGGTGAACCGAGATACGATCCACAGCAGGAAATACCAAAGCCATGGATGTCCCTCATAATGCACGAGGTGCAACAGCCTGGGTAAGGTTGCGCTGTCGGCGGCAAGCCCGAAGGCTTGTAACTCATCACGCCAAAGTTGGTGATGTGCGAGTTGGACAAGGTACAGCAGGAGGAACGGCAGCGTGAGCCATAAATCACCCCGCCATGAATGCGATGCTTCCGCTTTTGCAGAAGAAACTAATCCTGCTGTGCCCGATGCGCGAGTTCCGGTAGCGTCGACGTCCTGCATGCGCTCACAATCCACTTAGGGTATGAAGATGTTTTCAGCCTACCCTGCTTCAGGGTGCGCAGCCCGGCACAAAGCGGACAGAAACCGAAACTTTCACAGATGTTCCCGCCGGTGTGTTCCTGCGCCTGCCGACACCTCTGCGCGTGCAGCTACACTGAAGCTGGCATGCAACCCCAAAGCCAAGCGCCGTTGCAGGAACAGCTCGACACCATCACCGCCAACACACGCGCCCTGCTTCGCCCGGAGCACCTGGCGCGCACTGAAGAAAACATCGCCGCTTTGCAGCGTTCCGGCCTTTTAGAGAGCATGGCCGGGACCGGCTCCGTTGCGCCTGCCTTTGCGCTCACGGCGGCGGGCGGCAAGCGCGTTCAGTCTGAGGATCTATTGGCACTCGGTCCAGTCGTCATCAAGTTTTTTCGGGGGCGCTGGTGCCCTTATGACATGACGGAGCTCGAAGCATGGCAGGCGTTGCTGCCGCGGCTGCGTCATCCGGAGGCCGGCTCCCCTGCCCTGCTGGTAGCCATCAGCCCGCAAACCGTCCGCCAGAATGCGTTCACGGCGGAGCGCCACCACCTCACCTTTCCCCTGCTTGCCGATCCGCACGCGGCTGTGGGCGCTGCGTTCGGGCTGGCCTACACCGTCGCGGAGGCCGCACGGCAG
>CAXTRN010000239.1:0-5336 GCA_964246645.1 uncultured Acidobacteriaceae bacterium | reverse complement strand
CGGCAGGGACGTGACAAAACCGTAGGCACGGTCAACAGCGCGCTCGGCCTCGGCGCTCTTGGTGCCATCATCGGCGGGGTTGCCGGTGGCGGCGCGGGCGCGGCGATTGGGGCGGGTGTGGGCGCGGGCGCAGGCGTAGCCGGTTCGGCCTCAACACCCGGTGGACGCGTGGTGATTCCGCCCGAGGCGGTGCTCACGTTTCACCTCGCGCAACCGGCCGAGATCCGCACGGTGTCCGAGCAGGAAATGCAGCGGCTGGCGTATGCGACAGGCCCGGGGCAGGGCGCGCAGCCGGTGGTGCGGCGTCGATATGCGTACCCGCCGCCGCCGCCCGGATACCCGTACCCGTACTAAGCATTTGCTTTGGCTGGGGGTAAAGATCAGCGCGTGGCTCTGGTCTTTACCCCTTGAGCCGGTGAGGGAACGAAGCTGGAAGTTCAGCGACGGGACATCGCTTCAAAGCAGCCGAAGCACTCGCCACGGACGGGTGATTTATACTTTCGGCAGCTATCTGCGGACGTTTCGGCACTTTGTTGGGCAGCCCTTGTCCGGCGAGGCCAGGTCGATACGGATGTGTGTGCGCGATCCGTTCAAGGAAGAAGGCTCGTCCTCCCCCATGCTCAGTTTGTTTCAAAAAGATAACCGCGCCACCAAGATTATCTTCGGCGTCATCATCGCGGCCGCGATCCTTTCGATGGTCGTTACGCTTGTGCCAGGCATCTTCGATAACGGAACCGCCGCCAATGGTGTGGTGTTTGCCACGGTGCGTGGGCCGGGCCTTTTGGGCAGGATTTCGGGTGACAACACCTCGATCACCAATGCCGAGGTAGAAACGAGCGCCCGGGCGCAGTTGCGCCAGCAGCAAATGCCCGACTATTACCTTCCATTCATTCTGGCGCGGGCGGGTCAGCAGCAGGTGGAACGAGCGGTGCTGGTGCGGGAGGCCGACCGTTTGGGAATGCAGGTCAGCGACGAGGATTTGCGGCGCGAACTGCAGACCGGGCCGTTGAGCCAGTACCTTTTCCCGGGTGGGCAGTTCATCGGCAAGGATAAGTACGAAGGATTTGTGGGACAGTACTTCAACCTTTCGGTGATGCGTTTCGAGTCCGAGGTGAAGCAGGATCTGGAGTTGCAGCGGCTGGAAGCCCTGGTCACCGGCGCGGTCAGCATTTCAGACGCGGCGGCGCGGGAAGCCTATCTGAAGCAGGGCGAAAAGGTGAAGTTCGATTACGCTGTGCTTTCCTTGCCGGACATCAAGAAAACCGTGAGTGCAACTGATGCGGAGCTCGAGCAGTACTTCAAGACCAACGCGACACGGTACGCAACGGCGGTACCGGAAACGCGGAAGATTGCGTTCTTTTCGGTGGACACCTCTAACCTGCCCGGCGGTGCACCCAAGGCCACTGATGCCGACCTCCAAGCGTATTACAACGCGCACGCGGCGGAATACCAGGTCCCCGAAGAGGTGAAAACGCGCCACATCCTGCTGACCGTGCCCAAAGGTGCGGATGCAAAGACCGATGCGGCTGCCAAAACTAAAGCAGAGGCGCTGCTGCAGCAGATCAAGGGCGGGGCAGCTTTTGCCGATCTGGCGAAGGCGAACTCGGATGACCCGGGCAGCAAGGCCCAGGGTGGCGAACTGCCGATGATCCCCACAAGCAGCCTGGACCCGGCCTATGCAAAGGCCGCGATGTCGCTCAGCCCGGGGCAAACGTCGGGCGTGGTGCGGTCGCAGTTTGGCTACCACATCATCCAGACTGAGGAAAAGCAAACGGCGCACACAAAGAGCCTGGCCGAGGTGAAGGACGAGATCGCGGGTAAGGTTTCCGCGCAGAAGTTTACCGCTGCCCAGGGTGCTTTCAGCAATCAACTAGCCGCCGAGGCGGCCAAGACCGGCATGGACGCGACGGCGAAGGCGCACCAGCTCCAAGTCATGACCACCGATTACCTCGGCGCCAACGGAACGGTTGCGAGCCTGCCGGATTCGGCGAGCCTGCTCACGGCAGCGTTTGGGGCAGCGAAGGGCGCGGCACCACAGGCGGTTTCGACCGGTGAAGGATCGGCGATCTTTCAGGTGGTCGGGGTGCAACCGGCGCACGCTCCCAGCTTCGCCGATTGGAAAGGTCATGTGCTCGAGGACTACCGCGACGAGCGCGCGCCGGCCTTGCTGAGCGCTCAGCTGCGTAAGCTGGATGACCGTGCCAAACAACTCGGCGATCTTCGCAAAGCGGCGTTGGAAATGAATGTTCCGGTGAAGACCAGCGACCCGGTCGGACGCGACGCGCAGGTGCAGGATCTGGGTGCGCTGACCGGAGCAGCGGCGGCGATCTTCAGCCTGCCCAAGGGTGGCATCTCCGGGCCGATCAACGAGGGGCCGAACGGGGCCGTGGCGCAGATGCTTGAGCTGCAACAGCCAGCGGCGGACGACGTCGCGCAGCACTTGGCCGCGACCAAGGACAAGCTGCTCGATGATCAGCGCAAAGAGGTTTTCAACGTTTTTGCAGGAACGCTGATGGATCGCTATGAGCGCGCGGGGGCGATCGTGTACAGCCGCAAGCCGACAGGTTTGCCGCTGGGCAGCTAATGTTTGCAGGCAGATGGAAGCATGGAATGTAAAAGCGATGCCGGGTCTTCCATGGCCCGGCATCTTCTGTTTCAGCGTGGACGTCCTACGGGTTGGCTCGCACCTGTTCCATGCGGGCAAGATGGGGAGATTGGATGATCGCTGAACGCATTTCCGGCATATTGCTGCATGTCACGTCGTTGCCGGCCTATGGAGGCATCGGCGATTTTGGACCGGCGGCCTACGGCTTTGTGGACTTCCTGGCCGCGGCAAAACAGCGGCTTTGGCAGGTGCTGCCGCTCAGCCCGACCGGGTACGGCAACTCGCCATATTCGGCGCTCTCCGCTTTTGCCGGCAACCCTCTGTTGATCAGCCTGGAGCGACTGGTGGACGCGGGATGGATCGACGCCAGCCGCCTTGCGGGGCTGCCGGGGCACAACGGACCGTGTGATTTCGAAGCGGCCTCTGCGGTAAAGCGGCCTCTGCTGGAAGAAGCAGCGGCAGGTTTTCTGAACAATGCCGGACCGGAAGATCGCGTACGGTTTCAGCGATTTGCGGAAGAAAATACTGCATGGCTAACCGATTGGGCGATGTTCTCCGTTTTGCGTCGGCGATTCGGATACCAATGCTGGGTCGATTGGCCGGCTGAATTCGGCTTTCGGCAACAAACGGCCATTTCGGCTCTTATGAAAGAGTGCAGCCGCGAGCTGGCGGTGGAACAGGTATTGCAGTTCTTCTTCCAGGAACAATGGTCGGCCTTGCGGTCGTATTGCAGCGAAAAAGGGGTGCGCATCCTGGGTGATGTTGCGATCTTCGTTTCTTACGACAGCGCCGATGTATGGCGGCATCCTGAGGTTTTCGAGCTCGATGCGGAGCGGAAGCCAATGCGGGTGTCCGGGGTACCGCCGGACTATTTTTCTGCAACGGGCCAACGCTGGGGCAATCCGCTGTACCGGTGGGACCTGCTGCAGGAGCACGGCTTTGACTGGTGGGTCGCCCGCTTTCGTCGCGCGCTGGCCCTATATGACAGTGTGCGTCTGGATCATTTCCGTGGCTTTGAGGCCTATTGGTCAATCGATGTGGCGGCCGAGACGGCGGTTGATGGGCATTGGGTGAAGGCACCGGGGCGGGCATTATTTCAGCGGCTGAAGGAGACCCTGGGGGATCTACCCTTCCTTGCCGAGGACCTGGGGCTGATCACGCCTGAGGTGGATGAGTTGCGTGAGTTTTTCGGCATGCCCGGTATGCGGGTGCTGCAGTTCGGCTTTGCGGAACGCGGCGGTCATTTGTATCTGCCGCACCGTTATGTGCCGAATACGGTGGTGTACACGGGAACGCACGATAACAATACGACCCTCGGTTGGTGGCAGGAAGACGCCACGGCGGCGGAACGCGAACATGTGCAGGTGTACACGCGGCCGATCACCCACGATGCCGAAATTGATTGGACACTGATCAAGCTGGCATCGGGCTCTGTGGCGAATACCTGCGTCTTTCCGTTGCAGGATGTGTTGCACCTGGGCAGCGAGGCCCGCATGAACAAACCGGCCGCTCCAGAAGGGAACTGGGCGTGGCGGTATGATCTCGATGCCCTGCATCCGGATTTCGCAGCCAAGCTGGCGGCCATCACCGAGATGACGGATCGCGATGGGAAGCGGGAAAAGGTGGAAGGTCCGGGCGGCGGTGGGCCGACGGAGGAGGTACACCTGGGACTTAAAGAAACGGCAACGCCCTAGGGACAGACGTATGGGACATCTGTGCACGGTGTCGGCTTGCATGGAACCATGCTTCAGCTGAAGGAGCGAGACGCCGCACCGCACGGGTGGTCTCACAACCGGTTACACTGGAAACCTCTGGAGCGATTGAAGCTGCCCGGAGTGATCGAAGGAGATTGCTGTGCCCTTGTCTGGAGAAGCCATTCGTACCATGAATTACGTCGATGATATTTCGACAACCCTGCGGCGGATCTTATCGGTGATGCCGATTCTTACGCCGGAAGAGCGGGAACGGGTATCCGAGCACATTCGTCAATCGGACCCAAGCTATGCGTCGGTAGTCAGCGCTCTGGAAGCGAAGTAGATCGACGGCGATGGACGCGACAGACGGTCCAAAAAGTCCAAAGGGCCCAAAGGATCAAGCGACGTCCATGGCAGCGGCCATGCATGCCATCAGAACCGTTGCCGTGATTGGGGCGGGAGAGCAGGGCCGAAGCTTTGCCCTGCAGTGTGCTCGCAGCGGCTTTGAAACCGTGTTGGAAGATGTGATGCCGGCGCGGTTGCGTCGCGCGCAGGAAGAGCTGAGCAGCCTGTCCGATCCCGAGGTCGCGCACCGGCTGCGGTTCTCGCTTACGGTCGAAAATGCCGTTCGCGAAGCCGATCTGGCCATCGACTTTGTACCTGACGAGCTTGAATCGAAGCTGGAAATCTTCAGCATGGTGGATCGCATGGCACCGCCGCGTACTATTTTGTGCACGCCGACACAGGCGCTCAGCATCAGCGATCTGGCAGCCTGCACCTACCGGGCGGACCGTTGCGTGGCGTTGCGCGCCGGCGGGATGGAGCTGCTCGGCGGCAAGCTGACGTTGGTGCCTGGTGAAGCTACCGCGCATTGGGTGTTGGACGAAAGCAGGCGTTGGCTTGAAGCCATGGGAGTTTGCATTGTGCCGGGAACGGACCTTGCCTTTTGAGCAAATTCCGGCGCGGCAAGCGAGCGAGGGCAGTGGCGTAACAGAATGGTTTCTTCTGGAAAATGTTTAGAAAATCCACCACGGACG
>CAXTRN010000238.1:0-5351 GCA_964246645.1 uncultured Acidobacteriaceae bacterium | reverse complement strand
AGCGAGGTGTCTCATATTCGCGGATTTCGCCACACACAGCCGCTACCCCCCGTTCACACGAAGGTAATGCCACCTTAGGGCAGTATTCATGACAAAGGAGGCATGGTGTCGCACGCCGGAACAGCAGAAGCTGAACGTGTCGCATCTTGCGATCCATTTCGCTTTCGCTCCCTGGCGCAACTGGAATCCGGCTTTCCCCTGAGGCTCTGATCTTGGCAACCTCCGCTGGTTTTGGACAAACGATCTCGTACCAGGAAGGCGCGGTTTCGCTTTCCGAGGTCATTTCCGCGCTCACCTTTGCGCTCGATTTGACCGATGGCGCGGTTGCCGGCCACAGCCTGCGCACCTGCCTCATGGGCATGCGTCTCGCAGAGGTTCTGCAGATTCCCGCTGAAGAACTTACCAGCCTGTACTATGCCCTGCTGCTAAAAGACATCGCCTGCCCCGACAACACCATGCGGCTTTCTCAAATCATGAGATCCGATGACGAGGGTCCCTGGTCGCTGGTCGGCCTGCAAGGCGATCTCAGCAGCAATCCCGTCCTTCTGGAGCGTATCTGGCGCGAAGTTTTGCCCGACGTTCCCCTGCCCGGTCGCATCAATCGCATGCTGGGTATGAGTTCCGCGGCCGAAGGCGACCTTCGGCGAGCGTTTGCCGATCAAAGCGCACGCGGTGCCCAGACCCTGCAGCATCTCGGCATGAGCGCGTTGACCATCGAAGCCGTTTCGCACACCGATGAGCGTTGGGATGGCTCCGGTCTGCCCTCCGGACAGCGTGGAAGCAGAATTCCACAACTCGCGCGCATCTGTGCCGTCGCTCAAACCCTGGACGCTTTTGCCACTGAATACGGCTCTGAAACAGCTTTGAAGATGGTACGCAGCCGCCGCGGTACCTGGTACGACCCCGAAATCGTGCGCGCCGCTCAGGCCTTGCACACCTCTGGCCGTCTTTGGAAGCAGTGCCAGCCCTCAGCTCTTGAAGAAACCAGAGCCGAAGTTCTTCGCCAGGACCCCGGTTTTTCCTCTCCGCTCACGCCGGAGCACGTCGATGAAATTTGCAGAGCGTTCGGCAACGTCGTCGACGCCCGCTCGCCCTTCACCTACAACCATTCGCTCGGCGTCACCGATGTCGCCGTCTCCCTGGCTCAGGAACTTGAACTTGCGCCGGAGCGCGTGACGCTCGTCCGTCGCGCGGCATTTCTGCATGACATCGGCAAGCTCGCCGTTCCTAATCGCATTCTCGACAAACGTGGCCGGCTCACCCCGCAGGAGTGGATCACCGTCACACGCCACCCCGCCCTTTCCGGCTCCATTCTGCGCCGTGTCAGCGCTTTTCGCGAACTCGCCGCCCTGGCGGCGGAGCATCACGAGCGCCTGGACGGCTCTGGATATCCCTTCCGGCTTCAAGCACCTCAGCTTTCTCTCGAATCGCGCCTCATCGCTCTTTCTGACTGCTACGCCGCGATGGCAGAAGATCGACCCTATCGTCCCGGGCTCGAAGCCGATCACATTCTCGGCATTCTCAGCGAAGACGCCCCGCACAAATTTGATGCGACCTGTCTGGCCGCTTTGCGCTCTGCCGTACATCATTGGAACCACAAGATGCCGGTCGCGGTGCCGAGGTTGACATACCGCCGTGGTCCGGCCAGCGCGGCAATGCCCCAGACCATTGCCTTCGCGCGCGCCTCGTAGTGCCTATGTCTGCCTTTGTCGACGCACCGGTCGAGACACCGGCAACGCACATTCTCTTTTCCGAAATCATCTCGGCGCTGACCTTCGCGCTTGATGCCACCGAAGGCGCGCTACCGGGCCACTCTCTCCGTTCCTGCCTGCTCGGTATGCGCCTTGGTGTGGCGATGGGATTGCCCCGGCAGGATCTGGCACTGCTTTATTACGCTCTTCAATTAAAGGATGCCGGGTGCTCCTCCAATGCCGCGCGCGTGAGCGCCATCATGGGCGGTGGCAATGACCGCGCGTTGAAAAATGCCTCGAAGCTGGCAGATTGGACTCGTCCCAGCCGCCCGAACCTTCGGTACCTTCGCGAGGTTTGGAAGCACAGCCGTCCCGGTGTCGGTTCCCTTGCCCGCCTCCGGCATCTCCTGCATCTCGCCGCCTCCCCTGAAAACCACACAAAAGAGTTCATCAACCTGCGCTGCGAGCGTGGTGCCGCGATTGTGCAATGTTTGGGCATCGGTAATGCCATTGCGGAAGCGGTACACAGCCTGGATGAGCATTGGGACGGTTCCGGCTACCCTGAAGGCAAGCGCGGCAAAGTCATTCCCATCCTTTCGCGTATATGCTCCGTCGCACAGCATCTGGACGCTTATGCGGTGGCGGATGGCCCTCAACGCGCCGTACAGGCCCTGAAGACGCGCCGTTTTTGGTACGATCCTGCCCTCATCGGCCATGCGCGGGCATTGCACCATGCCGGCCGGCTTTGGCAGCACTGCTTGCCTACAGACTCAGTGGAAGACACGCGGCAGGCAGTGCTTGCCCTGGATCCGGGCACCGTCACTGAGTTGAGCGAAGCCAGCATCGATCGCATCTGCGCGGCTTTTGCCAGCATCGTCGATGCAAAGTCGCCCTTTACCTATCGCCACTCCCTCAACGTCACAGCCGTCGCCTCGGCGATTGCGACCGAACTTAATCTATCCCCCACGCGTGCGAAAACGATCCGTCGGGCCGCCCTCCTTCACGATGTCGGCAAGCTTTCCGTACCCAACTCTATCCTGGATAAAAACGGCAAACTCACCGAAGACGAGTGGACTGTGGTGCACCGGCATCCCGGCATCTCAGGAGACTTTCTCCGTCGGATTCCTACCTTCAACCATGTCGCCCAGCTCGCAGAGCAGCACCATGAGCGGCTCGACGGAACAGGGTACCCCTTCGGCCTGCGCGACGCGCAACTCAGCCTCGAAAGCCGGATCATCGCGCTCGCCGACTGCTACACCGCCATGGCGGAAGACCGGCCCTACCGCTCCGGCATGCCGCGCGACCGCATCTTCGCGCTACTCGCTAAAGAAATTCCGCGAAAGCTCGATCCAGTCTGCTTCACAGCCCTCGAACACATTGCGAACACGTGGCCGACCTCCTTTCCGCCGCATGCCGATCTCATCGAAGAGCCAAAACACACTACGCCCGATCTGTCGTGGAACTGGTCTTCCTGCATCGCTGCCCCTGTGTAGTTCTGAATCACCACGGCCCCCGTACCATGCAGTCCTCCACCCGCTCTACTTGATGTCGCGCCAGTTCTGCCCTAACCCGACCTCGGCCACGATGGGCACGCTGAACTGCGCCGCTCCCTCCATCTGCTCCTTCACCAGCACTTCCATCTCTTCGGCCTCTGCCGGCACCACATCGAACAGTAGTTCATCGTGCACCTGCAGCGTCATCTGCGAACGGAGCGCCCGCCGGCGTATCTCGCGATCAATGCGGATCATCGCAATCTTGATCAGGTCCGCCGCTGTACCTTGCAATGGTGTGTTCACCGCGGTCCGCTCCGCAAATCCACGCTGATTCGCATTTCGCGACTGAATATCCGGAATCGGCCGCACGCGCCCAAACGCCGTCCGCACCGCCTGCGTCTTGCGCACCTCGGCCAGCGTGCGCTCGATAAACTGCGCCACCCCTTTATATCGATCAAAATACCGCTCGATATATTCCCGGGCCACTTTTTGGTCGATGCCCAGGTTTGCCGCCAAACCGAACGGCGAAATCCCATACACAATCCCGAAGTTCACCGCTTTGGCCCGTGCCCGTGTTTCCTTATCCATGGTCGCCGGATCGACCTCAAAAACCTCTGCCGCCGTCAGCGTATGGATGTCTTTCCCTGTCCGGTAGGCATCTACCAGCAGCGGATCACCCGAAAAATGCGCCATCAGCCGCAGTTCGATCTGTGAGTAATCTGCCGACATGAGCAAATTTCCCGGCGCCGCGATGAAGGCCGCCCGAATCTCCCGCCCGACTGCCGTTCGGATCGGGATGTTTTGCAGATTCGGATTCGTCGAGCTCAACCGCCCTGTCGCCGTACCCACCTGGTTGAAGGTGGTGTGCACCCGTCCCTGCGCGTCCGCAAGCACCGGCAGTTGATCCAGGTACGTCGACTTCAGCTTCTGCAGCTGCCGGTGCTCCAGTACCATCATCGGCACCTCGTGGTGCTGGGCCAGGTCCTCCAGAATGTCCTGCGCCGTGGAAACCACCTTTCCTTTGCCATACTTGATCGGCTTAGGCAGATCCATCTTGTTAAACAGCACCTCCCCCAGCTGTTTGGGCGAGTTGATATTGAAGCGGTGCCCCGAACTCGCGTACACCTTTTCTGCAAGATCATCGATCATCACCGCCAGCCGCGACCCCATCTCGCCCAGCAGCGGCAAATCGACCCGCACCCCGGCCTGCTCCATACGCAGCAGCACCGAGACCAGCGGCAGGTCAATCCCGCGATACACCTCAGTCAACGAAGAGTTCTCATCGAGTCGCTCATTGCTGTTTTTCTTGTTGTCATCCCCGGAGTGGATCTGCGTTTTATGCGAGGCGCCAACACCATCCTTATCCGCAAACAGCATCTCCGCCGTCAGCGCCCCACCCAACCCCGGCTCGTCAGCAACGATCACATGTTCGACCATCGACGCTTCTGCCAGCTGCGCTTCCAACGCTATCGCCAGCCGCGCTACCGCCGCCGCGGCCTCCGCCAGCCGCTTCGGGTCTGAAGGGTTCTCCTTTGTCGGCTGGTGCAGCAACGCCCGGCTCGTCGTTCGTGCCGCGATATCGACCAGCGTGTGGGATCCGTGCGTCGGATTCACAAGGTAGCTTTCCAGCATGACATCCGTGATCTCGCCCCGAAGCTCGATGCCCTGCGCCTCCAAAGCGCGCAACACGCCCTTGAGGTCATGCACCTGCTTGGGCAGCGTCGCATCCGCCAACGCTTCACGCAGCCCGGCCGCATCCAGCCCTGCGGCAATGCCCAAACCCGCCGTCACCGCCAAACCGATCCGGCCGGCGCCTCCTCCCGCTTCGGCCGCCTTCTCATTTCGACCAGCCTCCGAACCTATTGCCGGGGTAGAAGACCCGTCTCTGGTTTCGTTCGCAGCACCGGCTCCCCCAAACAACGACATCGTCGTCGCGGGCTCGGGTTCCACTTCGCCACCCAGTTCCGCGTCGCCGCCGGCGTCGCCCGGTTCGGCCGCAATCTCCTCACTTACTGCCTGCAAACTTTCCGCCAAGGCAAGGGCCAGGTGTCCCGCCACGCGCGCCTGCTCCAGCAGAGCCGCCAGATCCGGCTCGGTCGCCTGCGCGACATACTCCGGGACCACTTCTTCCACGTCCGGCGCCAAATCCTTCAGCAGCGTCGTAAAC
>CAXTRN010000237.1:1264-5397 GCA_964246645.1 uncultured Acidobacteriaceae bacterium | reverse complement strand
ATCCGGCCCCTTGGCCCGTTTCCGATGCATGACTCGCGGTCCGAACCCGCAAAATGCGATGCAAGACCGGTTCAGAGTGGGACAGAAAGACTTTGGCTGGGTTGTGCGTCGGTGAAATGGGGGATGTCGGCCATCACCTTTCCGGCTTCCGGGGATGCAAAGGCGTTGCGGATGGCTTGTTCGTCCCGGAAGCGGCAGGCACAGAGCGCAATGGTTCCTGCGCCCGAACCCTCTGGAAAGAACGCGGCCACGCTTGCAAGACCGTAGCGACTCCAGTGTTTCATTACCAGCGGCAGATGGGATTCCACGTAATATTTGCGATCGAAGCGGGTGTTTGGGTCGCCAGGGTATGTCACATAAAGCATCTGCATGGGTCGCTCCTTTCACCAACGATGGCTAAACGATCTCTGCAAAACCGGGCTAAACCGGCAGGTTCAGGTTCGCGCGCTCCAAGCGATGCTCCACCCGTGGTGCTCCGGGACGTGGTGCTCCAGCCAGTGCAGCACGGGTTGCAGCGCGGCGTCGGAGTTCTTTTCGTAGATCAAGCCGTGCCCGTTACCGTGGATGCCATGGTCAGGCAGATGGAGCAGTTCAGCCGCCGCGCCTGCTTTCTGAAGGAAGTCCACGATCTTTGGCCCAAACGGCGCGAAATGAGAGGTTTCGCCCGTAACGACGGCGATGGGCACGCGGGCAAGAGCGGGGATGTGCAAGGTCTCCGGAGGAGCGGCTTTCACCTCGTCCGGGGTCGCCCGCGGCGGGTCAAAGGTGACCGGCGCCGCGGTGAGCCCCCAGGCAAGCGCGCCGATGCCGGGGGTGTCGGCAAACGGCGGTCCCATGGGCTCGACGCTGACGATGGCAGCCACCAGCCCGGGGCGGCGGTCCGCGACCAGCCAGCCATCCGGGCCTGAAGCCGAGTGGGTCATCACGATCGCGGGTCCGATCCGGTCAAGCAAACGCGCCAGCCGGTCCGCATCCATATCTTCAGAGGCCGCCAGGTCTGCCGGCATGGGCCCATAGCCGGCAAGAAAATCATCGTTTGCGGCGGCATCCGCTGGGTCGAAGGGCCATTGCGTTTGCTTGGCGGCGGCTTCGGCGGCGAAGTACACCTCGCGCGCACGCTCATAGGAGAACGGCGGCCCGGTGGGACCGATGATCTCGGGATGGTAGGGCGACCGTCCATGCCCGGGACGGTCCACCAACAACACGGCATAGCCGGCTTCCTGGAGGCGTTGCGCCCACCCGGGCCGTCCATCCGGCGTTTCCATCCACTCGAGGCTTTGGTAGGTACCGCCGTGCACAAGCACAATGGGCAGCGGCTTTGTTACCTCTGCGGGGGCCTCCCAGTCCACAAACATCGGCCCTCGCTGATAGGTTTTGCCGTCCCTGGTGACGCGCTCGCCGGCGATCCAGAAGTGGCCGCGACGGGAAACGTGCACGGGGGTGTCGGCCCAGAAGGGGTTCGCCCTGGCATGGCGAGGCGCGGCATGTGCCTGCTGCGGGTTAGCCATGGGCTTGCTCCGTTTTTTCACGCCTGCACGGCGCTGCGTCGCCTGGGCCAGGGCCGACCAGTCCTTGTCTCCCAGCCCCTGGTTGACCGCTTGTTGCAGGTTGTCGCGCACCACCTGCGCCGCCCCGAGTTCGGCATTTTTGGCTTTCGCCGCGTCGAGCGCGAGATCGACGTCCTTGAGTCCAAGTGTGAGCTTGAAGCCGGGTTCATAGCGGCTTTGGGCGATGTTTTCGCCGTAGCGCTTATAACTTGGGCAGCTGAACATGGTGTTGGTCACGATCGGCAGAAAATCCGCGGCTTTGAGGCCGTAGCTTTCCGTGAGTGCGGTTGCCTCACCCATGGCCTCAATGGCGAGGGTGATCATCAGATTGCCCGCGATCTTGGCGATGTTGGCATGTTTGGGATCTTCGCCCAACGGCCAGGTCTTTTGCCCGAGCGCGTCGAAGAGCGGTTGCACCTTCGCAATGGCCTGGGCCTCGCCGGCCGCCAGGATGTTCAACTCGCCTTTTTCCGCAACGGAAGGAATGCCGAAGACCGTCGCCGAAACGTAAGCGACGCCCGCCTGCCGATGCGCCTGTTCGAGGGTGTCCACAATCGCCGGCGAGATCGTCGCCATGACGACGTGGACGCAGCTTTTGTTCGCCGTACGGAGCACGTCGCCATCGAGAATCACACGCTGCACGGCATGGTCGTCGGCCAGCATCGTAATCACTGCCTGCCTGGTGAACGCTTCCGCGGCGGAGTGCAACACCGTGGCCCCTTCTACCTTTTTCGCGGTATCCGGGTCGCGGTCCCACACGCTGACCTGATGGCCGGCTTTGATGAGATTGGGAATCATTGCCCTTCCCATGCTGCCTGCGCCGAGAAATCCGATGTTCATGCCGTGCCTGCCTTTCTAAAGAACACTGAGTGAGGGGTCGAGTACGTTGAGGAGAGCCGCTGTGTCCCAATAAAAGGGCCGCAATTCCCGAATGCGGCTTTCGCGCAGCCGGAACATTTGCAGCAACGGCCAGTCCGCTTTCCTTTGGTTTGCCCGCGCTTCGGCGTATACGTGGGAGCGGCTGACGATCACCTCGCCGAAGACGAAGAGCTCGGACCCCTGCACCGCCAGCGATGTCCAAGCCTGAGAGAACTTCTGCATCCAGACTTCGAACCCGGCATGGCCGCGCCACTCGCCGCCATAGGGCAAGGAGGCCGGTTGGTAGATCACACATTCCGGATCGAGCGTGGCCGCGATTGCGGCAAAATCGGGGTTCGAGGCCTGGAGATAGGCAGACTCGGCGGCGTAAAACCGCTCAAGGGTTGCTTTTGCCGCGGCTTCCGTGACGCGTATGCTTTCCGTGCTTTCTTTCAACATGACACCTTACCTTTGCGCCGGCGCCGGTGCCGCGGCTGCGGCGTAGGCTGGAACATTCCAATAAAATGGCCGAAACTCGATGATTTTGCCGTGGCGAACTGTGACGACCTGGACCATGGGCAGCTTGATCTCGCCGCCGGTGGCGCGTATGCGGGTGACCAGCTCGCACGTGACCACGACTGTTTCGTGGTTCTCGTAGAACGTGGGCGATTGTGCGTCGACTCTGTCGAAAAGGGTGCGCATGGCTTCGGCCCAGCGACGATAGCCCGCGTGACCCTGAAACTCACCGCCAAAGGGCAGATCGGGGCTCTGGTGCAGGACCACGGCAGGATCAAGGGTCGCCTGCATGGCCGCGAAATCATCGCTTTGGCTATCGCCATCATCGCTTTGGCCGCCTTCGCCGGCCTGCATGTACTCCCGCTCGGCCTCATAAAAGCGCTCCAGCACCCTTTTCGGCGATTCTGTCCCGTTGTTGTCTCTTGCCGCTGCCATGCATGCGCTCCAATCGTCTAAGTAGACCGAATGATCTATAATGATGGCATGGGCCCCGCAATCGTTGCACAGAAGAAGATCGATCAGTCTAAAAATATTTCCGCTCCGAAGCGGCAGCGCGGGCGTCCCCGGCAGTTCGATCGGGAAGAAGGGCTCCGCCAGGCATTGCAGCTCTTCTGGAAACGCGGGTACGAGGCCACGTCGATGGCGGATCTGCGAGCGGCGCTGGGCATTACGCAGGCGAGCCTGTATGCCGCATATGTGAGCAAGGAGGCGCTGTTCCGCGAGGTCGTGGCGCTTTACCGGCGAACCGAGGGCAGTACCACGGCGCAGGCGCTATCGCGTCCCGGCAGCGTTAAGGACGCGGTTCGGGCGATGCTGGAAGACGCCGTACAGGTGTTTACGGGAGACGGAGCGCCCGGCGGTTGCCTTATCGTCCTGGGCGCCATCCACGGCACGGCCGAAAACAAGGCGGTGCAGGACCATCTCGCGGGGTTTCGGCATGAAACCCTGGAAGCGCTTACTGCACGCCTGCAACAGGCGCAAGCGCTGGGCGAACTCGAGGAAAATGCTTCCGTGGCTGGGCTGGCCGGGTATTACACCATGGTGTTGCACGGCCTTTCCGTCCCTGCCAGAGACGGCGCGTCTCGCGAAGAGCTGATGGAGATCGTGCAGTTGGCGATGGCGGTGTGGCCCGCACGGGTGCCTGGAACCATGGACCGGGAACAAGGTGCTTGACCTGAATATCGGCCGGATGCCATCCCGGAGCTTGCGCCA
>CAXTRN010000237.1:0-1164 GCA_964246645.1 uncultured Acidobacteriaceae bacterium | reverse complement strand
CTCCGGGTCCGGACAAGCTACGCCAGCAACCGCCGCCGCAGGACACCCACCCCGCCGAGCAAACCTGTACCGAGCAGCAGAAAGCTGGAAGGCTCCGGCGACACGGCAGCGGAGGTGGACACCGCGCTTACCGAATCCAGTTCGAAGTCGCCCTGGTCGTTGCGGCTTTGGAAAGAAAGCGTGGTGGAAGCGTCGGTAGCTGTTCCTGTGAAGCTGTAAAGCGTGTAGGCATCCGCCGCCACGTCTGTTTCGGAAAACAGGGTGGCGCCGTTGAAGATCACGCTGAAAGAGTTGGTGTAGGGGGTCAGGTTGGTGGTGTCGTTGAGCAGGGCGAATTCAATGTTATAGGTGCTGCCGGCCGTGGTGGCCAGGGTTTGGGAAAGCGTGGAGGACTCGTCCACCGTGCCGAGGAAGGCCTCGAAATCGCCCTCGTACGGCGTTTTACCGATGGCGAAGGGATTGCCGTTGTCGACGCCGGAAAACAGATCCGTGGTGGTGGTGCCGGCCCAGCCGGAAAAGTCGCCGGTTTCAAACCCGCAGTTCGAGACCAGATTATTGGCAACCCCGTTGCAAACCTCTGCCTTGGCCGCAAGGGCGCCGGGAAGGGCAACGAGGAAAAGAGAACAGGTAAGCAGCAGTTTTCGCATGGGTTTCTTCCTTGAAGGGATGCTTTGTTCTGTGGAGCTCATCAGGTGCAACTCAAAAACTTTTCGCTTTCCAGTTCGTGTCGCCGGCGGTCCTGCCCGGCCTCGGGCCAGACTCGCGTCAGTGAGCCGTGGCCGACGCCGCATAGCGCGTCCACGCATTCACAAGATTGGTGGTGTTGGTCGTGCCGATGCCGGTGGCGAAATCGTAGCCCACAGTGGCGTGGAAGGCCGGTGTCAAGGTCGTGTTGCTGGTTGAAAGCACACCATAGGTACCGCCGCTGATGTAGCAGTTGAAGGAGCCCGTGCAGTTTACGGCCATGTCACCTTGCGTGATGTCGTAAAACACGCAGTGGGAGCCCACCTGGTTGCCGAGCGAAGCATTGCAGCCCGTGTCGCCGGAAGAGCCATACGCCTGCTTGGCCAACGCGTAAAGCGCCGTGTTGGCGTTGCCCCAGGCGGTGCCGGTGGATTGATTGACCAGTGCCTGGATGCCCGCCCAGATGGGGCTCGCAACCGA
>CAXTRN010000236.1:3329-5408 GCA_964246645.1 uncultured Acidobacteriaceae bacterium | reverse complement strand
TCCATCCGGCGTTCCACCACCGGGTGTCGCCCAGCGGCAAACTCCAGTGCCGTGCCGTCCTCCACCACTGGCCGCACCCAGCCGCGCATGGCCGCCAAATGCGCGAAACACGCGAGCAGGTCAATCTCTGCGATGGCCCGTGCCGTCGCGCGCACCCGGGGCGCTTCGGCCAGCAACAAGCGCCGCAACTCCCCAAACAGCCGCCGCTCAATCTCGCCTGAACGCTCCTGCGCGGTCAAGATCTTGCCTTCCAGCTCCTTCAACTCCGGCGTGGTAAATCGCTCCGCATTCGCCAATGTCTGCTTGCGTTCGTAGTCGGCAGGAACCGCCTTCAGATTCGACCGCGTTACCTCAAGGTAGTACCCAAACACCGAGTTGAAGCGGACCTTGAGTGACCCGATGCCGGTTCGCCCGCGTTCGCGCTCCTCGATCGCTGCAATCCGCTGCCGTCCATGCGTACTCAGCTCGCGTAATTCGTCCAACTCCGCATCCACGCCCGCGCGCACCGCGCCGCCCTCGCCCAGCACAGCAGGTGGCTCATCCACCAGCGTCCGCGCGATCAGCTCTTCCAGCTCCGCAAGCACATCCAACCCGGCCAGCTCACCCCATCGGCCGCCCTCCCCGAACTCCCGCACCGCCGCTCGTAAACCGGGCAGGCAGCGCAAGGTGGCCCCCAACGCCACCACCTCGCGCGGCCCGGCTGAATCAAGCGCAATGCGCCCCAGCAACCGCTCCAAATCCAGCACACCCCCCATTGCCCGGCGGACGCCCTCTCGCCGCCGAATGTCTTTCGCGCCCGCGTCCACAGCCTCCAGGCGGGCCTCAATGGCAGCGAGTTCCGCCATCGGCCGCAGCAACTGCGCCCGCAACAGCCGTTTGCCCATGGGTGTGCAGCAGCTATCCATCGTGTGCAACAGCGTGGTTTCCACGCCTTCACCCGAAAACAGCGGTTCCACCAACTCCAGATTGCGCACCGTCACGGCGTCGAGTTCCAAACAGCCCCGCCGTTCGTAAAAACGCAGCGTGTCCAGGTGCTCCAGCGCTCCCTGCTTCGTTTGCCGTAGGTAGTGCACGATCGCACCCGCTGCCACCGCTGCGGCCGCATGCCCGCTAAGTCCCATGCCATCGAGCGAGTGCACCCGCAGCCCCTGTCGCAGCAACGGGACAGCATATTCCTCGGTGAAAACCCAATCGTCCAATTCGGTTTTTGCGCCGCCCAGCCGGACGGCTCCAGCTTCCTCGACCGGCGCTCCCGCGATGGCAGAGCCGGCTCCCAACGCACCGGGTGCGGACGCCCCGTCCTTCTCCGCATTTTCCCTCAGCGTTCCTTGCTTCCGGCCGGCGGCTCCTCCCCATCCCGACTCACGCGCCAGCAGCGTTTCCGCAGGCCGCATCCGTTCCAACTCATCCAGTGCCGCTGCCCAGGCTCCCGCTCCGCCAAACTCTGTCGCTCGCATCTCCCCTGTCGAAAGATCCAGCGAGGCTACCCCCCCACACGCGCCCGGACCCGTTCCCGCCGAAGCCACCGCCGCCAGCCATTGGCTCGTCCCCGCATCGAGCGCCGCATCGAGCGCCGTCCCAGGGGTCAAGACCCGCGTTACCTCGCGCCGCACCACGGTCTTGGCGGTCTTTGGGTCCTCCATCTGCTCGCAAAGCGCTACCTTGAACCCACGCCGCAGCAGCTTCTGCAGATACCCCGCCCCGGCATGGTAGGGCACACCGCACATGGGCGTTTGCCGTCCTTTATCCCGCGAGGTCAGCGTCAATCCCAGCTCCCGCGAGGCCACCACGGCGTCTTCATAAAACAGCTCGTAAAAATCGCCCATGCGAAAAAACAGCAACGCATCCGGATGCGCTGCTTTCGCCGCGGCATATTGCCGCATCGCCGGCGTCAGCCCCGCTTCAGCACTCGGATTGGAAACAACAGCCATCGTGGAAGAGAAGCCTAGGATACAGCGCCAACCTATCCTGCCATCCCCGAAAGGAACCAGCGTTACTTCCTCCTCGCCGCACAGCGGTACACTCCATCCATGATCGAAGTTCCCATGACCGACGACCAGTTCGCCGCCGCCACCCGCC
>CAXTRN010000236.1:0-3319 GCA_964246645.1 uncultured Acidobacteriaceae bacterium | reverse complement strand
CCCTCACCAAAGATGGCATCACGGCCAGCTACGAACACACGCTAGGCCTTTTGCGTATCGTTATTTTGAAAAAACCCATGCTGCTTCCTGAAAGCCTCATCGAAGGCCGCTTGAAAAGCTATCTCGAACAAAGCCTTGCCGCCGGCTAAACCGTTCCCTTCCGCCGCTGCCGACATCTATACTTGAGGTAGTTCGCTACTGAGGTAGTTCGTTCGCGCGCCTTTCGCGTGAACCAGCCCGACCCGGTATCTCGTGCACTGGCGATTATTCCTGTATGTCTCTTCTCTGGCTCCGAGTCGCGGTTTTGCTTTACGCCGTCGCTGCGCTCGCGGTGCTGCCGGCCGCCCTGTACAACCGTCCCCGCTGGCGTTATCTCGCCATGCCGAGCGCTCTTTTTGGCGCTTTCTTCCATTTTGTCGCGCTCACGGAAGCCCTCGTCGCCGCACACCATGCGCTGCCGGTCGACACGCACGAAACGCTGTCCGTGCTGGGCCTCCTCCTGGCTGCCGCCTTTCTCGGCCTTGCCGTGCGCTACAAAACTGTCGCTTTCGGCATTTTTCTTCTGCCCCTGGCCGTGCTTGTTACCCTTGTGCCCGCTTTTCACCCCGGCACCGAGCATCTCGCCTACCCTGACCTGCCGATGGGCTGGCTTTTTCTGCACATCGCTCTTTTGCTTGCCGCCTATGCGGCGCTCCTGGTTTCGCTTATTGCCAGCCTGCTGTACCTCATCCAGGAGCGCGGCCTGAAGCAAAAGCGCTCGCCAACAACCGGCAGCCGCCGTAACTGGCTGCCGCCGCTCGAAACCACCGACCAGATCGCCCTGAAAGCGCTGCTTTTCGGCCTGCCCTGCATGACTGCCGGCCTGCTTATCGGCTCGGTGGTCGCCCTCCAAACGGTGGGGCCGGCTTTTTTTGCCGATCCCAAAGTCCTGCTGTCGCTGGCCATGTGGTTCGCCTACGGCGTCATGATTTTTATCCGCAAACATTCCGGTCTTCGCGGCCGGCGTGCCGTTTATCTGTCCAGCTTTGCCTTTCTTTTTGTGCTCACGGTGTGGGCTGCCAACCAGCTTTCGGTTGTGCATAGGTTCAAGGCGCCGTGAGCTCAAACGTCCTCACCCCCGCACGCGCCGCCGGCAGCGCGCTTCTGCTGGTGGGCGTCAACCACACCACCGCGCCCATCGCGGTGCGCGAACGCCTTGCCATTCCTACAGACCGCCTCGCCGAAGCCACCCTCACCCTTGTGGGCGAACCCGGCGTCCGCGAAGCCATGATCCTTTCCACCTGCAACCGTGTCGAGCTGCTCACGGTCTGCGACCCGGACAGCACTCCTTTGACGGCCCACAGTTCCACCCGGAGCAGCGCCCAAAACAGCATCCGAAACCCGGCCGGCAACGCCGCCACCCCGGCCCGCTTCTTTCACGACTTCCTCGATCTCCGCTCTTCCGACGTCGAGCCGCACCTTTACCATTTCCGTGAGTCCGAAGCCGTCCGCCACCTGTTTCGTGTCGCCAGTTCGCTCGATTCCATGATCGTCGGCGAACCCCAGATCCTTGGCCAGGTGAAGCAATCTTTCGCCGTCGCCCGCGAAGTCGGCGCCGTCAAATCCGTGCTCGATCCTTTGTTGCAGCGTGCCTTCTCCGTTGCCAAACGCGTCCGCACCGAAACAGAGATCGGCGCTTCCACCGTTTCTGTCGCCTCGGTGGCCGCCGATCTTGCCCGCAAAATCTTCGGCACCCTCGCCGGCAAAACCGTTCTGCTCGTCGGTGCCGGCAAAATGAGCGATCTGACGGCGCGTCACCTCATCCAGCAGGGCGCCACCACGCTGCTTGTCGCCAACCGCACCGAAGCCCGCGCCGAAAAGATTGCCGACGCCCTCCGCACGCCCACCATCACCACCGGGGTCATCCCGTTCGCGCAGCTGCACGAGCAATCGCACCGCGCCGACATCATTCTCACTTCCACAGGTGCCGGCCAGGTCTTCACCCCGTCGCACGCCCGCGCCCTGCTGACCCGCCGCCGCAACCGCCCCGTCTTCTTTATCGATATCGCCGTCCCGCGCGACGTTTCGCCCGAAGTCAATGCCCTCGAAGGCTGCTTTGTCTACGACATCGACGACCTCCAGCAGGTCGCGCAGCAGAATCGCGCCGGCCGCACCCGCGAAGCCGAAGCCGCCGAGCGCATCGTCTCCCTTGAGGTCGCCCGCTACGCCGAGCAACTCGATCAGGCGCCCTCCACCGCCGCCATTAAACAACTCCTTGCCCAGGCGGAAAGCATCCGCGAAGCCGAACTCGCCCGCTCCCTCCTTCGCCTCCAGCGCGAGCCGCTTTCGCCCGAGCAACAGGCCGCCGTCGAAGCCCTCACCCGCTCCCTCACGGCCAAACTCCTCCACCCTCAAATCGCAGCCCTGCGCCCTTCCCGCACCGCAGATCATTCCTGAAACGCCGCCTCCCTTAAAAGGCCCTGCGGTTGCCTTTGCCTGCGCTTCTGCGCTGTCATGAAGGCGATCTACGTTCGCCCACCCCCACCAGCACCAAAGGCGCGTAATTTACCAGGCTGAGCCGCCAGGCCGAGACACATGCACGCACAAATAGCGAGGGCTGAAAACTCGCTTCGTTACAGCCCTTGTCGCGTCGTCCTTCTCGATAAATCCGCATCCTGTCACCTCGCACAAAAAAGAGTGCACCCTTCGGACAGCGCCGCGCTTCCATTTGCCATCCCAAGCCACTACAGGTTCCTATCTTTCGCAAGGCAAGGTCACACATATGGCACTCGCAAAAACAACGCAGGATCACGACGAGATTCAAAAATGGGCCGAAGCACGCGGCGGCAAACCTGCTGTGGTGGCCGCGACTGAAAGCGACAAGCAAACCGGCATTCTCCGCCTCATGTTCCCCGACGCTCCCCATCACAACGACGGCGCACTCGAAGAAATCTCCTGGGAAGAGTTCTTCGAGAAGTTCGACGAAAGCGGCCTGCAGCTGATCTACCAGGAAGAAACGGCCGATCACCAGATCAGTGACTTTAACAAACTCACCTATCCTGAGCCAGATTCTCCTGAAGGCAAGAAGCTCCTTGCTAAAAGCGCCCGGAAAAGCACTGCTAAAAAAGCGCCCGGCAAAAAAACCGCGGGTTCCAAAACTGCGGGTTCCAAAACTGCGGGAACCAAAACCGCAGGGACCAAAACCGCAAGCAAGACAGCTACGGGAAAGGCTCCCGCCAAAGCTGGCGCGAAAAAGGCTCCAGCTAAAACAGGGGTTGCCAAGAAGACGCCCGCCAAAACATCCGCGGCAAAAAAGTCCACCGCAAAAAAAGCCACCAGC
>CAXTRN010000235.1:2816-5460 GCA_964246645.1 uncultured Acidobacteriaceae bacterium | reverse complement strand
CCTTCATTGCCATTCCCGAAGTAAATCCGCATCTCGCTACCCTTTGTTGTCATTCCCGAAGGGAATCCGCGTTCCCGCCCTGCCCCTACAAAGACCCGGCACCCTGAGCGCAGCGAAGGATCACCATCTCAGCCCGGTATAATCACTCTTTATCCCCCAAAGCGCCGCGCTCCCTGGATCACCAGAACCGCGCCCGCCGGAAGCGACAAACCCATGCAGGACATCAAAAAAGCCCTCGACGAGCAGATTCGCCAGCTCGAATACGAACTCACCACCGACCTTCCCGCCGAGATCAAAAAAGCTGTCGCCCTCGGGGACCTTTCCGAAAACGCCGAATACCACATGGCCAAACAGCGTCAGGAATTCGTCAACGCCCGCCTCGGCCAGCTCAAAAAACGCATGGGCGAACTTTCCCTCGTCAACCTCGACAACATCCCGCGCAACAAGGTCGGTTTCGGTTCCACCGTCGAGGTCCACGACGAATCCAAAGGCGAAAACCTCACCTACAAGCTCGTCACCAGCGAAGAATCCGACGTCGCCAAAGGCCTTATCTCCACCACCTCACCCATCGGCCGCGCCCTGATCGGCAAAGAGATCGGCGACACCGCCACCGTCGTCACGCCCAACGGCAAACGCGACCTCGAAATCCTGAAACTCAGCACCATCCACGACACTGCCGCCAACTAGGCACAAGAGCGCAAGCACAACAGCGAAGCACAAACTTGCAAGCACAAAGCAGTTCAGCCTCCCACTCCTGCCCGACTTCTCCCACCATCACTACCACCACAGAATTGTCATCTCGACCGAAGCGAACAGCTTCACCGTTCGCGCAGTGGAGAGACCTGCAGTTCAGCCTCCCACTCCCGCGCAGCTCCTCCAGCCACAAAATGGTCATCTCGACCGAAGCGAACAGCTTCACCGTTCGCGCAGCGGAGAGACCTGCAGTGCGTACGGAGCGTCGATCCACCTCTACAGGAATCTGCAGAAATGCTCGGAAGAACTCCTAACTCATAAGGGCACGGCTACCCCCACCGCAAACAACAAAACGCCGGAACCCAAGGCTCCGGCGTTTCGTCGTTTAGCGAACCTACTGCACGTCTGGGCCGGCCTCAAGATGGGACTCGAGAAAGTACAACTCTTCTTCGGCATCCACAATCAGCTGATTGTAAAAATCAGACGTCGGGCCGTCGCCGGCGTCATCCACCTTGTCAGAAGCCTCGCGCAGCGTCTTCGCATATTCGCCCAGCGAGTTGGCCAACGCTTCCACATGGTCCGGGCCGCCCAACGCATCGACGTTGTAAGGTGAAATCGGAGACGTAGCCGCCGACATCCGCACTGTGCCATCGGCCGTGCCGCCCAATTGCGTAATCCGTTCCGCGATCGCATCAATCTGCTTGAAGATCGTCTTCGCGACGTTGTCGAATACCAGGTGCATCTGATAAAAATTCACACCCTTCACGTTCCAATGCGCGTACTTGGCCTGCGAATACATATCCAGCGAGGCCGCAAGCGTCGGATTCATAATGCCGACTACCTTTTCCTTCACATCGTCCGGCAACGCCACACGGTTTTTGTACATGCGCTTCACCATCTTGGGTGCCATCGTTCTTCCTGATTCCTTCGCCATTTGTCCTCTTCTCCGGGCCGTCCCGGTCCGCTCTTCCAAGCGCTCGTCACGTTAGATGCAACTACCGCTCAGGCGTTGACTCGGCTCCCGACGTCGCCGCCCGCCATCCTTCAATCCCAGCCCTCTGGGCAGGCCGGCAAAGCTTCTTCCTCGCGTAAACTGAAACAGAACACACCCTGGCACGTTTTTTACGAATCTATGACCTGGACAAGCGCATTCGGTAAAGGAAGCGGCTGGCTGCTGCAAAAGATCGTGAACGGCCTCGCCCTTTCGCGCATCTCGCCCAATACGCTCACCTTTATCGGCCTTCTCATCAACGTCGCGGCTGCCGTCTTTTTCGGCTTCGCCCGGGCAGATAACTACGTCCGCATGTTCTTCTACGCCGGTCTGGTCATCATAGGTGCCGGCCTCTTCGATATGGTCGACGGCCGCGTCGCTCGCATGACCAACCAGGTTTCCGTCTTCGGCGCCTTCTTCGATTCCGTCCTCGACCGTTACTCCGACGTCGCCCTCTTCTTCGGCCTGCTCGTCTTTTATGCGCGCGGCAATCGTTTCTTCTACGTCTTCCTCGTCGCCTTCGTCATGACCGCCTCCCTCATGGTCAGCTACACCCGCGCTCGCGCCGAAGCCCTCATCGGCTCCTGCAAGGTCGGCTTCATGGAGCGCCCCGAGCGCATCGTTCTCATCATCCTCGGCGCCCTTTTCCAGCGCTGGGACGCCATGGCCCCCGCCCTTTGGGTCCTCGCCACCCTTTCCACCGTCACCATCATCCACCGCATGCGCTACACCTACCTCGAAACCGAACGCCGCCAATTTTCCTAATTTTCTTATTTCGCTAAGAAAAATAGGCTTCAAGCGATAAAGCCGCGCAGCGAATCGGACAAAAGAGGCACCTCGCTTTTCACCCAACAGAGAAATGGCACATTGGAAAGCGCGTGCCTTTCGGAGTGAGCGACATGCTGTGTGCGTATGCGAAAGGTAGAACCAAGGCAACGGGATCTGCAATAAACTAAAGCG
>CAXTRN010000235.1:0-2716 GCA_964246645.1 uncultured Acidobacteriaceae bacterium | reverse complement strand
GAGAGACCTGCAGTTCGGTGCCTTACTCCCGCCACAAGTGTCATCTCGACCGGAGCAGACAGTTTCACCGTCTGCGCAGTGGAGAGACCTGCAGTTTGCGGTCTCCATCAGCACATCCGCCGGGTAAAACCGGGAGCAAGAACTCCTGTACACCTGCTAGCATTTGCTCTAAACGCCTGGAACGCACAGTATCTTCGTCGGTGCTGCTATACGTACATAGGGGTTACGCTCGATGCCAGTATTTTGCTCTCACTCCACATCGCCCAGCGGCAATCGCACCCGCATCGTCGTCCCCTGCCCCGGTGCCGATTCCACCTCAATCACCCCATGGTGCCGTTCCGCAATCTCACGCGAGATATACAGGCCCAGGCCGTTTCCCAAATCACCTTTGGTCGAATAAAACGGCTCAAACATGCGCTCGCGCACGGCCGCCGGAATACCCGCACCCTTGTCTTTGACTGCAAATCCCGCCTCTCGCCCCGCCGGCCCATCTTGAAGAATGCTCACCGTCAACTGCCCCCCGATCGGTGACGCATCGATCGCGTTTGCCACCAGGTTCGCCAGCACCTGCCGTAACTGCCCCACAACGCCGCACAGCCGCAGCGCACGGTCGCCTTCCCGGCGCACCGCGACCTGCCGGTTGCGAATCTTGCCTGCAAACAGCCGCAACACATCGTCCACCATTTCGCTCAAAACGAAACATTCGCGCTGATCCGCACTTTCCCGGTTCCACCGCAGCGTTTGTTTTGTAATGCCGGAAATGCGTTCCAACTCGCTTTCCACCAGGCTGATATAGCTCATCGCCGGGCCGTCCGCATGCACCTCCGCCCGCAGCAGGTACATCAAGTTCGTGATCGCCTCCAGCGGATTGTTAATCTCATGCGCGATCACGCTTGTCATGCGTCCGGTCAGCGCCAGCTTTTCATGCATGCGCAGCGCCGTTTCCCGCTCCTTGCTTTCGGTCAGGTCGATAAAACACCCAATCCAGCCCGCCCGCGCCGCACCCGCCCGGTGAAACGGCACCGCCCGCACAAAGTTCCAGCGCTCCGGCCCGGGACCGCCGCCGGTGCTCAGGGTGCGTAGCCGCACCTCGGCTTCAAACGTCTGGTTCGCCGCGACCGCGCGCTCCCACAAGGCACCGCACATCGCCGCATCCTCCCGCGGCAGCAATGCTTCTTCAAACCACAATCCCGCGCCATGGAGCCCGGACTGCCCCCAGCGCTCGTTGGTATACGTCAGACGTCCGCTGTCATCGGCCGTAAACACACGCACCGGCATCGCTTGCGTCAGCTGCTGAAACCGCGCCTCCCCCAGCTCCACTGCTTCTTCCGCGTGCCACAGCCCGATCGTCGTCAGGGCGGAACGGAAATCGCGCGCCGAATCGATCTCCACCGCACTCCACGGCAGGCTTCGCCCACGCACCGTTTCTTTCCACTCCCCAAACGAGTGGCGCGGATGCAGTGTTCCGTCCGCGGCGGCCACCTTTTCCGGCTCCCCCGCCCAGCGCACCATCTCCACCACTTCTCGCCGAAACCACAGCAGATACCGGTGTTGCACCGCCGAATGCCGGATCGCCAGCAAGCCGCTCGCCTCCGCTTGAATCGCCGCCGCCCAGGGCAACTCCGCCGAAAGATGCGCGCTCACCCATATCTCGGTCTCAATCTTCGCTTCGCCCACGCTTGTTTCGCTTTGCGCATCCAGCCATGCGGCCAGTCGCTGCAGCGCGGCCTCGGGCGGCACCACACCATGGCACACGAAGCGTCCATCGACCACCAGCGCCACACCCGTCGCATTCGTAACGGCGAGCAGTTGCGGCATCTGCTGCGCCAGCCCGTCAAAATAATTCTGTTCCGCTGCCAATCCCCTCAGCACATCCCGCTGCACCGTATGGAACTGCACCGTCTGCCGCAAACGCGCGGTTGTTTGGAAGGCCGCCAACTGCGTGCTGGCCATCTTTGCCAACATGTCGCACGCGCTGCGCACCAGGTAGGGCACCAGGCGCGGCTCCGCATGGTGGCCGCTGATCAGCCCCCAAAGCCGTCCTTCCGTCACCAGCGAAACCGACATCGACGACATCGTGCCCATGTTCCGCATATATTCCAAATGCGTCGGCGACACACTGCGCAGCACGCTCCGCGAAAGATCCAGCCCGAGTGCATCCTGCCCCGGCAACCCCCGCAGCGGTGAAGGCACATACCGCGCATCCGGAATCATGCGTACTGTATTCAGCACATACAGCGCACGTGCTTGTTGCGGAATGTCGGAAGCTGGAAAGCGCAACCCAAAGTACCGTGGCAGCTCGCCGTTATTCACCTCGGAAAGCACCGTGCCATGGCCTTGCTCGTCAAACGAGTACAGCAGCACACGATCGAAGCCGGTCAAGTCGGCAATCTGTTGCACCAGCGCCGCACACAACTCTTCCTGGGTCTTCAAACGGCTCAACGTGCCCACAAAATTCGTGATCACGCCGTTCATCATCTCCGGCCCGACCAGCCGGTCCTGCAACTCAAACTCCAACACGCGCTTTTGCCCCGCGCCATGCGTCGTCACGCTGAAAAACTCATGGTGAAGCCGGAACGAACCCAGAAAGGTGATCAGCCCGCCATACTCGGCCGGCTCGGAAAATTGCGTACCCCGCAGCACCATCAGCAACTCACGGCCCAGCAGCGTCTCCAAGGGCGCATCCAGAATCAGCCGCAGCGGTACACCTAAAAAG
>CAXTRN010000234.1:0-5474 GCA_964246645.1 uncultured Acidobacteriaceae bacterium | reverse complement strand
TGTGCTGGAAAGGGCTGTGCTGGAAAGGGCTGTGCTGGAAAGGGCTGTGCTGGAAGGGGACGTGCTGGAAGGGGACGTGCTGGAAGGGGACGCACCGGGAAAGGCGTTGGCCGCAGGATCGGCGAAACCCGTGTCTGTGGCGCGGTCCAGATTGTCCAGCAAGGAGGTACCGGAATTTGTAACGCTTGCCATGCTTACCCTTCCATTGCGCGCTGCCGGGGAGCTTCCCATTGAAGCCTGCGCAGCATTGTGCGAGAGTTTAGATGCGCTTCCTGCTCAGCGGCTTCGCGTTTCTGGTCGTGTCCGTAAGAAACAGGAGCGCAGAACAGGGACGCCCGGAGCCCATGGCCAAGAAACCGAAGCAGCCGACCTTTGACGAGGTGCTTTCCCTCCTCGGCAATGAACGATTCGATGTCGCCCCCGCCACCGCCGGTGCAAAAGACTCGCCCGGTGCCCGCCGGATCAGCAAGTACGGCTGTGCCGCCGAGATTGCCCCGGGTGAAGGCACAGGGCCGGTGCGCCTGCTCGCCAAGCCCGGCTGGGTGCTGGGCGGCGAAATTGCGCGCGTGCTCGATCGGGGGTACCAGAAGTTCCTGCAGACTTCCAAATTGCAGGTGCCTGCCACAGCGGAATACCTGCGCTGCATCCACAAGTTCGACCAGGAGCTACGCGAGGCTACCGGCGCGCTTTCGCTTTACAACGAGTCAATGGGCACAACGAGCAATGTGTATGTCTACGATCGCGTGAAGGGCCGCGAGCATATCTAGAGCAAATTGCTAGCAGGTGTACACCAGTCCCTGGTATTGCCCTAGCGGATCTGCTGTAGGAGACCGCAAAGTGCCGCGCGCAGACAATCCGGCTACCGGCTTTGAGCGCTACCGTCCGCGACTGCGCTGCCACTCCCGATACGCCTCACTTTTTCCGAGCCCACGCGCTTTGGCGGCCCGTTTCAGCGCGTCCTTTTCACTCAGCCCCTCCGTCTTCACCAGCGCCGCGACAGCCGCGGCGAGCGGGAGGCTTTCTGCCGCCGCAGTACTCACGGTCGCTCCTTTGAGTGAGGTTCTGAGTAAAAGCACCATTTCACCGCGCACGGCGGGCCGGGTTTGCAGATCGGCGTACACGGTAGCCGCCGTGCCGCGCAAAAACTCTTCATGCAACTTCGTCAGCTCGCGGGCAAGCACGACCGGCTGCTGCGGACCGAAGACGGCGACCACATCGGCAAGGGCTTCAAGGATGCGGTGCGGGGTTTCATAGAAGATATGCGTTTCGGCGACGGTTGGATCGGCATGGGGAGCGGCAGTGGGCAAGCGGCGCAGCGCTTCCAGCGCCGTACGCCGCTGCCCTGCTTTGGCCGGCAAAAACCCATGAAAGGTGAAGCGCTCCGTCGGCAGCCCGCTCCCGATAAGCGCGCTGAGGACGGCATTGGCGCCGGGGACAGGGAAGACCGGCACGCCGGCGGCGATGGCCGCGCGTACCAGCGCTTCGCCCGGGTCGGCGATCGCGGGGGTGCCGGCATCGCTCACCACCGCCAACCGGGCGCCCGCCCGCAACTCGGCGATGAGTTCCTCGGCGCGGCCCTGCTCATTGTGCAGGTGGTAGCTGACGGTGGGCTTTTTTATGCCGAAGTGGTGCAGCAGCTTGGCGGTTTGCCGTGTGTCCTCACAGGCGATGCGATCCACGGAACGCAGCACCCGGAGTGCGCGCAAGGTGATGTCTTCGAGATTGCCGATGGGTGTGGCGACCAGATAAAGTCCCGGTGCGAGCGGCTTCGCCCGCGATCGGACATCAGTGGCCGAGAGTTCCGGTGAAACGAAGTCGTCTTCGGAGGAGCTTTCCGTTTCGTGGTGAGGATAGGCTTCATCGGGAGGATCCGGTTCGCGCGACTCCGCCTCTGTGCCGGTTTCGGAGGGCTTCAGGTCACTCATGCCTGGTCCGCATCATCCTGCGTCATCCCGATCAACAGGCGGCTGGGTCAGCCGTAGCTGCCCGACGGCACGTTCCAGGCTGTTTGGTGTCAGCATGCCGATCATCGCGCCGTCCTCCACCACGGGGACAAAATCGCCGGCACCCAGAGCCGCGGCCCGGCGCAATGCTTCGCCGAGCTTTTCGCCGGGACTGGCCATTTGCAGGGAGCGCACCATGGAGCCCTGCAAAAATCCATCGCCTTCGGCCTGCAGCCGCGCTGCCAGGGTGGAGCGCGAGATCCAACCCACCAGCCGTTCGCCACGCACCACGGGAAAGGTGTCCTGCAGGGTGTGGGTGGTGCGTCGCAGGGCGTCGCGCAGAGTGCCGGAGGCGGGCAGCGGGGTGTATTCGGTGAGCATCACGTCGCGCACGCTTAGCGAGGTCGCGTCTGTGGCGGCGCCAAGGGAGGCCAAACGCCCGATGTAGTTCATAAACAACAGCGTTACCCCCAAAATCACCGGCCAAAGCAGGGTCAAGAAGAAGCCTGAAACGATGAGCGCCAACGCCAGCGCCGTGCCGATGCCGAAGGCCGGCCGTTTGCCGAAACGCCCCGGCAAGGGTAGCGGTGCTGCGGCTTTCGCGGGCTCGGCATTGGGTTCGGTATGGTTTTTTCCTTGGCTGTCTATCCCCGGGTTTACCCGCGCCCGCAGTTCCAGTGGAAGCCGCAGGCTGCGCGTCGGCAGCAGATTGACGACCCCCATGGCCACTTGCAGCCAAACAGCGCTACGCAGGACATGTTCGATCGTGATCCAGGGCTGGCGAAAGAGGTTTACCCCGGGGTCTACTCCATAGGCGAACCCAAGCAGCAACAGCGCCACGCCGAGGTTTGCAAACGCGCCTGTGAGTGCGATCAGCCGTCGACTCCGCTCGGGCAAAGCGCCCTCCCGCGGTTCAAGCCCCATGACGCCGCCAAACGGCAGCAGAAAAAGCGCGCGCAGCGGGGTGCCGGCATAGGCCGCGGCGATCGCCCGGGCGATCTCCCGGACCGCCACGGCGGCGCACAAGGCGAGCCACAGCGCCACGCCGCGCACCACGCTCGTTGTCGCGACAGCGGAATAGCCCATAAGCAGCGCGAGCAGGAGAAAGAAGGAAACGTGGAGGCGGAGCGGCACACCGAGCCATCGTCCGACGGGAATCGCCAATTGCAGCACAACCCATTGTAGGCGGTCCGCGCTGCGGATGGCAGCGTCAAGGTCGTAGCCAAGGTCGTAGCCAAGATCGGAGCCAAGACCGTAGCCAAGGTCGTTGCCAGGTCATAGCCGAGGTCGTAGGCGGTAGATGGCACAGTGTCGAGGCTTGGCATGAGCCGCAGGCTTACCTGCGTTTTCGGTGATGCTGCCACCGGCGCTATGCTCAACAGCAGTATGCGCATTATTGCCGGAGCGTACCGGTCACGGCGGCTTGCCGCCCCGCGGGGTGCCGCCACACGGCCCACCAGTGACCGGCTGCGGGAAACCCTGTTCAACGTGCTTGGCCCGCGTGTCGCCGGGGCTCGCATAGCCGATCTGTACGCGGGCTCCGGGGCAGTCGGCCTGGAGGCCCTGAGCCGGGGCGCGGCGTTTTGCCGCTTTGTGGAGCAAGCGCCCGCGGCTGCGCAAGCCATCCGCGCCAATCTCCTTGCGCTCGGCATTGCGGACGGCTTTATGCTGGACAGCCGGCCGGTTGCTCGGGCGCTGGCTGACCTCGCGTCGGCCCCAACGCCCCTTGACCTTATCTTTCTTGACCCGCCGTACGAGGCTGCGGGGGAATACACAGCAACGCTGCACTGGTTGGGGGGTGCGGGGAAAACCATCCTCGCGCCCGGTGCACTGGTCATCGCGGAGCACGCACGGCGCACGGCGTTGCCGTCCGCGTTCGGTGAGCTCGCCCGCAGCCGGTTGCTCGAGCAGGGCGATGCGGCATTGAGCTTTTATGCCACGTCGCAGGTTCCCTAGGAAGTTTCTGGCATGCCGACGAGATAACGGCCGTTAGGGGCGGTACCCGCCGCCCTCATGCTTTCCCGTCCGCAAATCCACCTCGAAGGGCACCTCGCGGTCAGAAAACATGTCCCATCCGTCACCCACCAGAACGCCCTTTGTGACCTCACGCAGGGTCACGCCTTCCCAGCTGAGGCGCGCCGTTTGCCAGCGCACCCCCTCGGCTCCCAGCGCCAGTACCTCGTGAAATCCCGCCAAAAGCAGGAGTCCGTTTCCGGGCGCGGGCAGGATCGACACGATGGGACGAAGAGGCAGAAAATCGCAGCGGGCGGGATCGCGCGTGTCGATGGCATACCCGTATCCTCCAGCCACGGCAAGCAGCCGATCCGGCGCCGGGCACGCCCACACACCGGACGGCAACGAAGGGTCTTTGAAGCCCAGCGCGCAAGTGGCTAAAAAGCTGCCGCCCTCGGCTGGGCGCACCTGAACCAGAACCGCGCCACGGCTGAGCGCATCTTCTTCCCCGGGTATGTTCTGCGGGTAGGTGAACTGCCGGGCCGGGGCGATCAGCGGGGGCGTTTGCAGCACCGTGGCCGCCCAGGTTTGCGAAAAAACGGGCGGATCACCCGGTGGATGGCTGAAGTGTTGGTCGCCCGGCCGGTGATGGTTCATCGCAGGTGCTCCCATCCTTCCACGGCCAGCGCGGATCGTGCTCCCGCAGCGTCGATCCAAACAATTTGCGGCTGTTCCCGACGCTGTTCCGTGATCCGGCCTATCTCGGTCAGCCGCTCGCCGCCGAGCCGTCGCGGCACACAGGCCTTGGGGGGAACGGTAAACAGGAGTTCGTAATCTTCGCCGCCGGTTGTGGCAAGCGCCAAAGCGCGCGGGTGGCCGAGCGCGGCCGTGAGCGGGTGCAAGGGCAATGCCTCGGCCTGGATTTCAGCCGCGACGCCCGAAGCCGTGCACAGGTGGCGCAGATCGGTCGCGAGCCCATCGCTCAGGTCGATGGCCGCCGACGCCAGCCCCCGTTCGAGCAACGCCCTGCCAGCCTGGAGGCGCGGCTCCGGAAACAGTTGTGGATGCGGGTTTTCTTTACCCCCGGCGTGCTGGCCTGCTTGGGAGATGCGGCGGTCCTTGCCGAGGCTGGGCATTCCCGATGAAGCCAGCGAAGCCAGTTCTGCGGCGGCACCGCCCAGGGCGCCCGTGCAGAAAAGCCGATCGCCGGGCCGGGCGCCGCTCCGGCGCAGGGCCTTGCCCGTGGGCACAGCACCCAGCAACACAACGTCGGCCAGCAGCTCCTCACCGGGGGCTTCGGCGGTGTCACCCCCGGCGAGCGGAACGCGCGCCTTTGCCGCGAGATCGAGAAAGCCGTCAAGAAAACCGTCGAGCCAGCTTCGTTCCGCGGCTATCGCGCGTGTGACCGCAAGCGACAAAAACGCCGCCACCGGACGCGCGCCCATGGCAGCGAGATCGCTCAGCCCACGCGCGAGGGTGCGATGGCCGACCGAGGCCGGCGGGTGCCAGTCGCGGCGAAAATGTCGCCCTTCCAGAGAAAAGTCGGTGGTCACCACAATGTCTTCGCCCGTGCGAGGC
>CAXTRN010000233.1:0-5494 GCA_964246645.1 uncultured Acidobacteriaceae bacterium | reverse complement strand
GAACTCCGAGTCAGGAGCCGAGCGCAACCTTCAGGATGTCCTCTTCGTCCCACCCGTAACCGCAGCATCCAAAGCACGATGTCTTTGCCAACGCCGACCCCCACTGACGAACCCGCGCTGCGCCCCACCTCCCTGCGAGGCTCTCGAGAACGCACGGGCGAAGATCAAGATCAGGACGCAGACGGTGGCCGCCAGGACGACGGTACAGGCCAGGACGCCGTCGGCAGTGCGCACGGAACCGCAGGCACGCCGGACGAGGAGATCGCTCCCCTCGCTGCCGATGCGCCGATCTCCTTTATTCCCCACCTGCCCTTAAAAGACACGGTAAAGCCGCAAGCTTTGCGCATTCGCACCAGTCGGTATGGTGAGCTCGAAGAGCATGAGCTGGTTCACCTGCTCGATTCCATCGAAGACGAGCGGGCCCGTGCACGGTTTCGCGAGTCTATCTATCTTTCCATCTTCGTCTGGCTGGCGATCGCCGGATTTGTCTTCTTCGGTCCCCGATACCTGTGGCATGCGCCACGCGTCGTGCTGCCGTCAGAGGTGCTGCGCGCCCGCGAAATGACCACGCTGACCGCACCCAGCAACCTGCGCCACGCAACGCCGCAGGCCATGGACGCGCGCACGCTCGAGCATCTGCGATCAAACGCGACCAGTCCGACAAAGACCGCGCCCCCGGCTCCGAAACCCGCTCCGCCAGCGCCGCGCGCCGAACCCGCGCCACGCGCTGAGGCAAAGCCGGTGCCGCAGCCTGTTCCGCACACCCAGCCGCGCTCGCCCTTACCTTCTGCGCCCACACCCAACCTGCCGTCCAGCGCAACACCGAATCTGCCGTCCACACCCGCGCCACAGCCCACGCCTTCGCGCACACCACCCGTGGTGGCCGAGGCTCCGCGTCCGCAACCGTCCTCACGCCCCAATTTCAATGGTGGCGCTCAATCTGCGGGGGATTCCATTCAGCAGGCCGTACGAAACGCGACCCGCGGCGGCAGTTCCGCCGCACCCGGCAGCATCAGCAACGGCGGACGTGGCGGCAGCGACCTGGGTGCGGGCTATGAGGTGCTTTCCGATACGCAGGGCGTCAACTTCGGACCCTACATCACGCGCATTCTTCGCGAAATTTACACCCAATGGATTCCCTTGATTCCGGAAGAAGCGCGGCCACCCTTGCGCAAATCCGGCGTCACCAGGCTCCGGATCACGATTCAACCGGACGGCACACTGGGCAATCTCGAGATGGATGGATCCTCCCATGACGACGCCTTGAACAAGGCCGCCTGGGGTTCCGTGACCGGCGTCGGTCAGTTCCCCCCGTTGCCCTCGCAATTTCACGGACCCAATCTTGAACTGCGCATTCACTACCTGGTCAACCGGCAAACGGAGTAAGTAGCGGTGCGCCCACCTTCTCCGGACGAGTTTAAAACAGGTGCTGTCGCCCATGCGGACTCCCTGCAGGGGCCAGCCCGCCCGCCCGCTGCCTTTGGCGCTGCGGCCGCGGCAACCATCTCCTCTGACCGCCGCGCCTCTCTACCGCGTCCGCCTGCCTTGCCCGCCGCTGTGCTTGAATCACAAGCCGAGCGGCTCATCTATCGGCAAAGCCGCGAAGCCCTCGAACGCCGCAGCATGCTTCGCGGGTTGATCCTTTTGGCGATGTTGGCGTTGATCATCGGGATCGCGCACGCCGGTTGGGGTCGAGCCTTTCCATCCGGCTGGTGGCGTCAATGGTAGCGCATGAGCCGGTCCCGACTCACAGTGAGGACGGCATGCAACTGAAAGCCGCAGCCGTGTCACCGCTGATTGTGGTCGCCGGGCCCACCGCCAGCGGCAAATCCACGCTCGCCCTTGCGCTTGCCGACAGATTCAACGGCGAAATCATCTCGTGTGATTCCGTGGCGATGTACTGCGGGCTGGACATCGGCTCCGCAAAGCCCTCGATGACCGAACGCGCCCGGGTGCCGCACCATCTGCTTGACGTGCTCACACCGGACCAAGCGTCGACGGCAGGTGATTACGCGCGCCTTGCCCGCGCCGCCGTTCACAGCATCCAGCAGCGTGGCCGGCTGCCGATCGTGGTCGGAGGCACAGGACTTTACCTGCGCGCTTTTCTGCACGGGCTGGCACCCGCCCCGCCGCGCGATGAGCGGCTGCGGGAAAGGCTGCGCGGCTTTGCGGAACGTCGCAGCAGTGCTGCGCTGCACCGGATCCTGCGCCGTCTCGACCCTCGTGCCGCCGACCTCATCCACCCCCATGACCTGCCCAAGCTGATTCGCAGCCTCGAGGTGACCTCCCAGGCGCGCCGGCCGCAAACCGAGCAGTGGGCTGCCGGTCGCGATCCCCTTCAGGGCTTTTCCGCCTTGCAGCTTGGGCTCGACCCACCCCGCGCCGCATTGTATGAACGCATCAACGCTCGTGCCGCGGCCATGTTTGCCGAGGGTCTCCTCGAAGAAACGGCTGATCTCATGAGAAAGCACGGAAACAACGCCCGCGTCCTTACCTTTCTGGGTTATGCGGAGGCCGCCGCTGTTCTGCAAGGTAAACAAGGTCTTTCGGAGGCGACGACGGCCGCGCAGACCGGCCATCGGCACTACAGCAAACGGCAGCTGACCTGGTTCCGCCGGGAGCCGGCCATGCACTGGCTTTCCGGCTTTGGCGATGAACCCGGCATACAGGCGCAGGCTCACCATCTCGTCAACCGGCATCTCAGCTTCCTTGCGGAAGAATCTACAAAAGCCGCTACGGAAACGTTTACTCAAACTGCTGCGGAAACCGCAGCCTAGCCCACTCCGTTCGGAACGGAAAGGATTTCTGATGAGCGCTCGCATGGATAAATGGTTATGGGCAGCCCGCTTCTTCAAAACGCGGGCCATCGCCGTGAAAGCCTGCGAGTTGGGCCGGGTCGTTTCGAACGGTCAGGTTGCCAAGCCGGCTCGTGAAGTGAAGTTCGGGGACAAGCTGGAAATCACCACCGACAGCGGCGTATTCCGCATCGAGATCCTCAAGCTGAGCGACGTACGCGGCCCCGCCAGCGAGGCACAGCTGCTCTATTACGAATCCGACGAAAGCCAAGCCGCCCGTGCACTGCAGCAACAACAACGCAAGCAGCTTTCGAGCTTCGAACGCCTTCCCGTACTGAAGCCGACCGGTAAAGATCGACGCCAGCTTACCCGCCTTCGCGGCCGCGGCTGACGGCGTACACGCTAAGATGAAGTGTTTGCCTTCGAGCTTCAGCACGAAGGCGCGAAGGAGTTTTCCGCGCTCATGACGACAGAACTCGCATCCACACCGCTTCCTCGCACCATGCAAGCCCTCGTAAAAGCAGCGGCTGCCCCCGGCATGGAGATGCGCGAGGTTCCTGTCCCGGCGCTGGGTCCGGACGATGTCCTGATTGCCGTCGAAACGGCTTCTGTGTGTGGCACCGATCTTCACATTTACGAGTGGGACCCTTGGGCCCAGAACCGTATCAAACCTCCTTACATCCCCGGTCATGAATTTTCCGGCACTGTGGTCCTTATCGGCGAAAATGTGAAAAACATGAGCCCCGGAGACTTCGTTTCTGCGGAAATGCACGTTGCCTGTGGACATTGTGTTCAGTGCCGCACCGGGGAAGCGCATGTTTGCCAATTCGTCAAAATTCTTGGCGTGGATGCCGACGGTGCCTTTGCCGATTACGTGCGCATTCCGGCGAGCAATGTTTGGAAGCTCGATCCCGCAATTCCTCGTGACTGGGGGTCGCTGTTCGATCCCTTCGGCAATGCGGTACACACCGTACTTTCCGGCCCGATCGCGGCCAAAACCGTGCTCGTTACCGGTTGTGGGCCCATCGGCCTTTTTGCGATTGCGGTGGCAAAGGCATGTGGCGCGGCGCACATCCTTGCCGTGGAACCGAACGCCGGGCGCCGGGCGCTCGCCGAGCGCATGGGCGCCGACAAACTGCTGGACCCAGCGAATCCGGCCATGGAAGCCGAAGTGAAAGCGGCAACCGGCAACAACGGCGTCGATGTGCTGCTGGAAATGTCCGGTCACCCTTCCGCCATACGCCAGGGTCTTCGGCTGCTGCGCAATGGGGGGCGCGCCTCGCTGCTCGGGATACCTGCAAAACCCGTGGAACTGGATCTCGCCGAGGCCGTCATCTTCAAGGGTGCCACGATTCACGGCATCAACGGCCGTCGCATGTACGAAACCTGGCTGCAGGCCGAAGCGCTGTTGCGTGGCGGGCAGATCGACCTATCCCCGGTCATCACGCACCGGCTGCCGCTCGCAAACTTTGACGAGGCCATGCACCTGCTCGCGTCCGGCGAAGCCAGCAAGATCCTGCTCCAGGTTCGGCGTTCTTGAGTTCGGGTGCGGCGTTTTGGAATGCAGGCTGGGCGTTCTTGAATTGAGGCTCGGCGTTCTTGAATTGAGGTCAGGCCTTGGTTAAGGTACCGGGCGCTCCGGACCTTCTCGCCCGTTGCCTTCATCAGCCCAATACGCCGTGCGCGCTTTCACCTCGTACCCGGGTCGGTCTTTCAACCTCAACTGCAGCGCATGCATTCCCTGGTGGGGGCGCTGCGGTTGGAAGCTCAACACATAATGATTCGGTACATCATTTGAGATCGTCACCAAATTGCGTGTTAACGAGCGCCTGTCGTTGAACTCGAAGGATTCGCCTCCGGTGAGATGAGCGACAGTCTCCGGAACATTGCGCTGCATACTGCCTTTGGCGGCGAGGAAAGCGAGTCGCGCCAGGCGAAGCGGCGGTATCAGATCGCTTGCGCAATCCAGCGCCTGCAAGCTGCGACTGCCGTGCGCGTCGGGATCGGCTCCGGGTTCACGGCTCATGCATCCGCCGCGAGCATAGGGCGTGGCAGAGTAAACAGTTCCTTTGACCGGGCGCGGGAGTTTCGCCGCCTCGTGCTTTAGCGCCGTTTTGGTGCTTGAAAAACTGAAGCTGTAGATCGAGGTGTTGGTATCTCCGATCGCCCGCAGGGCGTCTTCCAGGGTCGTGGTACTGCCGCTGTCCACCGTTTCACTCAGCAGGAGCACCGCTCTACGATACGTCCCCGGCACCTTGCGCAGCAGGTCGAGCCCAAAGCTCAAGCCGTCCAGGATAGCTGCCCCGGAATCACCGGCGTCCAGGGTACCCAACACCGCGGTCGCTACGGCCGTATTACCTGTGAAGGGCTGCTCCACGTGGGGTGCGCTATCGAAGGTGACCACGGCGACACGATGCGGCACAGCGCCAATCACGGCATCCAGAACCGCATCCAGCCCGGCGTAGTCACCCAAATGTTGCGCACCCGCACCGCCGGTCTGCGCGACAACGACCAAGGCCAGCGGCTCTGCGTCGGTGTCCTGCTCCAAGCGGAGGGGCTGCGGCACACCATCGTCGGTCAATCTGAAGTCGTCGGCGGTGAGTGAAAAAACCAGCTCGCCCCGCTTCGTCTTAATCAGGGCGGGCCCACGCGCCAGGGCAGCGCGCACGGTCAGCGTTAGGTTACCGTCGGCCGCTGCG
>CAXTRN010000232.1:0-5499 GCA_964246645.1 uncultured Acidobacteriaceae bacterium | reverse complement strand
CCCCATATCCTTGCCTCGCAGCATGGCCATCACCTCTTGCAGGGTGTCGCGGTCTTTGCTGGTGATGCGGACGGTGTCGCCTTGAATGGACGCTTGCGCCTTCTTTTTGGCGTCTTTGACCATGGCGACAATTTTTTTGGCGACTTCGGAATCGATACCCTGCTTGAGCTTGATCTTCTGCCGCACGCTGGAGTTTGCGGCAGGCTCGATCTTTTCGTACTCAAGATTTTTGAGCGATACCCCGCGCTTAACGAGCTTTTGCGAAAGAATTTCGATCACCGATTTTAGGGTGTAGTCGTCTTGACTCGCGAGTTGAATGGTTTCGGTGCCTTCGAGGGTCATGGTCGATTTGGAGTTTTTCAGGTCGAAACGGGCATTTACCTCTTTTGAAGCCTGGTCCAGTGCGTTTTTGACCTCTTGCACGTCGACCTTGCTGACGACGTCGAAACTTTGATCTGCAGGCATGGCTTGATTTCCTTTGTGTCCGGATTTTCTCGATGTTGGATGCGCCGCGACGCGACCGGGCAACGTCAACCAGCGGTGGAAGAAAACAGCTGTTCGAAGTTTTGTGTCGTTTGCGCGGCGAGTTCCCCGGCGCTGATGCCGCGAAGCGCTGCCAGAAAACTTGCGGTGTGCTCCACGTAAGCCGGTTGGTTTTGCTGGCCGCGAAACGGAACGGGCGCCAGAAACGGAGCGTCGGTTTCCACAAGCATGCGATCAGCCGGCATGCTGCGGGCAACCTCCTGAATGGCTGTGCTCTTTGGATACGTCAAGTTGCCGGCGAAGGATAGGTAGAAGCCGGCGGCGAGCGACCGCTCCGCCTGCTCACTGTTGCCGGAAAAGCAATGCATGATGCCCGGCAGAGCTGTGGGGGTCCAGTGCTCTGCGATCAGAGCGAGAAGATCGTGCCACGCATCGCGCTCTTCGAAGCGCTGTTTCACCGCGGTACTCGCCAGTTCCGAGGTGCGGCAATGAATGGTGATCGGTTTGCGGGCCTGGGCGGCGATGCGCATTTGCGCAACAAACGCCTTCTGCTGCACCGGGGGATCGGGATTTTTCAGATGGTAGTAGTCCAGGCCGATTTCGCCGACGGCGATGCAGCGAGGGTCGGCCACGAGTTCTGCCAAGCGCGTGAGCGCGGCCGGGCTCGCATGGTTCGCCTCCTGCGGATGAATGCCGGCGGTGGCGAAGACCTCGGGATAAAGCCGGGCGAAGCCAAGGGCGCGGTGCATAGTTTCAGGTCCATCGCCGATGCCGATCGCCAGCAGGCGACCGACGCCGGCCTCGCGCGCGGCGTGCAGCGTTGCCGGAAGATCGTCGAAGTAATCCAGGTGACAATGCGAATCGATCAGCATACAGAAGTTACCGGACCCGTGCGCCCAGGGCGGTTTCCTCGCCGAAGGTGGCGAGGAGGGGTTTATCGTCCGGGCCGGTGCTGGCGGCTAACAGCATGCCGTGGGATTCGAGGCCGCGCATCTTGCGGGGAGCTAGATTGGCGACGACGGCGATGCGGCGGCCTACGAGTTCCTCCGGGGTGTACCACTGGGCGATGCCGGAAAGGATCTGCCGCTTTTCATAACCGAGGTCGACCTCGAGGCGGAGGAGTTTGTCGGCCTTGGGGATGCGCTCGGCGACGAGAATCTGCGCAACGCGGAGCTCGACCTTGAGGAAGTCGTCGATGGCAATTTGCGGCTCGGCCTGGGGCTGGGTGTCCGCAGAGCCGAGGGTCGCGGGGCTCACGGAGCTTATCGAACTCGCGGCAAAAACGCCACTGGCCGGAGCTTCGGTGTGCGGGCCGGGCGTGACGGGGAGCGTTGCGGCGGCGGCGGTGCTGCCGCCCACGGGCAGGGTGCCGGCAAGCTCGGCGGCTGGATCGCTGGCACTGGTGCGGGGTGGAGCGGCGGGGTCGGTCGGGCTGGTCGTGACCGGTGCCGAAGGGGTGGGCGTCGCGGCGGCTTTTAACGGCTGATCCGCATGGGTGGCGGTAGGCGGTGGGTTGTTGCGGGATTCTTCCATGTCGATCATGATCTGGGCGAGTCCTTTGTCGGCGCGGGGAAAGATGGGGGCGAGTGGGCCGAGTTTCGTGCCGGGTTGCAGGCCTCCCCACTGGAGATCGTTGAGTTGTTGGCTCCTAGTTGCTAGGTCTATATCGCCCAAGCCAAGTTGGGCCCAGACTTTGGCCGTCGTGAATGGCATGAAGGAAAAATAATTCAATGTTGCTACACGGAGATTTTCGGAATGCATCCAGAGAACGGTGGCCAAACGTTCCCGTTGGTTCGGATCCTTCGCCAACTTCCACGGCGCTTCCGCCGTGATCGCTCGATCATTCGCGGCAATAAGCGCATTGAGAAAGTCGAGAACAAGATGAAAGGAGTTCCGCTCGAACTCACGGGAAATGACTGCCTGATTCTCATCCAGAACTATTTGTGCCCGGTCAAGGCCAAAAGAAAACGGATCTAGGTCGGGCACAACCGGGATATGCCCATGGAAGTACTGCTGAACCATATTTAAGGTCCGGCTAACTTGATTGCCGTAGCCGTTAGCGAGGTCGGCGTTGTAGCGGGTGACGAGCGCGTCGAAGCTGAAGCTGCCGTCCTGGCCGAAGGGTATCTCGCGGAGTAAGAAGTAGCGCAGGACGTCGGCTGCGAATAGATCCCGTTCTTGTTTTGTGGAGTCAGGGAACTGCTTGCCGTAGACGTGGTCGCCGAAGGCGTCGAGGATGGTTTCGGTGCGGACGATGTTGCCGCGAGACTTCGACATTTTGGCGTTGTCGAAGAGGAGCCAGCCGTTGGCGGTGATCTGCTTTGGCAGCGGCAGGCCGGCGGCGAGCAGGAACGCGGGCCAATAGACGCAGTGGAAGCGGGTGATCTCTTTGCCGACAAGGTGCAGATCGGCGGGCCAATACCTTTCGAACTCGGTCTGCTCTTGCGGCTCGTCGGAGCCGTAGCCGATCGCGGTCATGTAGTTGGCCAGGGCGTCGAGCCAAACATAGATGATGTGGTTGCCGGTGACGCCGGCTTCCTGCTGAATGGCTTCCGGAACGGGGATGCCCCACGTGAAGCTCGAGCGGGAAACGGATAAATCGCGCACGGCTCCGGGAACGTAGGCATGACCCATGTCCGAGTAGGCGACGGTGATGGCTCGACTCGAAACAGGCGGCTCGTTCTCGTGCTCGCTCGGAGCAGGGCGGGCGGCGCGCTCAGCCCCGGCGACATCGCCACGCAGGAAGCTGAGCACCTCATTCTTGCTGGTTTCGGGGGTGATTTTGAGAATGTCGAGTTCGATGAGGTCGAGCAGCGGGCGCTGGTAGTCGCTAAGCCGAAAGAAGAAGTTTTCCTCCGTAACAGTTTCCGTGGGGCGGCCGTCGGGACCGAGGGTGCCCGGGGGGCCCTCGACGAACATTTCTTCACCGATGGAGTACTGGCCGGTGTAGGAGCTGAGATAGATCGCGCCGCGACGGTAAAGTTCGGTGAAGAGTTTTTGCGCGCCGCGCTTGTGGGCGGGGTCAGTGGTGCGGATGAAGCGGCGCTGAAACAGCGGATCGTCCTTTGAGAACGGGTCGTCCATCAGGCCCATGCGGCTCCAAAGGGTGCGGAACTCCGCGGAAACCTGGTCGGTGAACTGCTGGGGCGGGATGCCGGCAACGGCGGCGGAGCGCTCAATCTTTTGGCCGTGCTCGTCGGTCCCGGTCAGAAACAGGGTGTCCTCGCCGAGCAAACGATGGCGGCGGGCAAGCACGTCCGCGACGATGGTCGTGTACGCATGGCCGATGTGCGGCCGCGCGTTCACATAATAGATCGGGGTGGTGACGAAAAACTTGGGGGTGGGGGAGGGCATCGGGTCAGGGTTAGTTTACCTCCCCTGTATGGGGGTGCGGTACTGGGGGATAAACGCGGATTCCTTGCGGGAATCACAACAAAAGGGGAGGCAGCGGCTGGGGTAAACGCGGATTCCCTGCGGGAATGACAACAAAAGGGAGCAGCAGTGAGGGTGAATGCAGATTCCCTTTGGGAATGACAGCCGAATGCAGGCGTTCGGCGGCGCTCGAGCAGAAAGCAGATCCCTTCGCAGCGCTACGGGATGACAACAAAAAGGGGACGACAACCAAAGCGGCTCTGCTAAGGGGAAGTAAATCATGGAGCACTCAGTGGTAGTGCAAGTTCATTGGTGCCCAGCCTTGGCACCAGCATTTGGAATATGCTCAAGGCAAGCAGGTAGGCACAGGCGGCGTAGCCGAAGATCAGCAGCGGGTGCAGCGAAAAGTAGGAGCCGACGATGCCGGTGAAGAGCACACCGCCGAGCGATCCCATGGCGCCGCCGATGCCGACGACTGTCGATACGGTGCGGGAAGGAAACATGTCCGGGGGCGTCGAGAACAGGTTTGCCGACCAGCCCTGGTGCGCGGCCGCGGCAAGCGCGATCACAAACACCGCAGGCCAGGCGTTGTGCGGAAAGCTGCGCCCCAGCAACGGGACCGAAACAATGGGGGTGACGGCGACCGCCATGAGCAACAGCGCCGATTTGCGACCGGCGTTCACCGTGCGGCCGCTTTCCATCAACCAGCCGGAAAGACCGCCGCCGAGGACTGATCCGAAGCTCGAAACGACATACACGGAAACGATCTGCCAATAGGCATGTTGGAGGTCCAGACCGTAGGTTTCGTGCAGGAATTTGGGAAGGTAGAAGAGGTAAAAGTACCAGACCGGATCTGTCATGAATTTGGCGAGCGCAAAGGCATACAGGCCGCGGTCGGTGAGTAAATGACGGTACAAACGCCAACCGGTGAGTTCCGGCAGTGCAGCCGGTAAGGGAATCCGGTTCAGGTCTGCTTGCGTAGCGGTAGCGGTTATGGTGATAGGGGCACCGGGGCGGTGCTGGCTAAGCAGGCGGCTGTACGGAAAGCTTAGCCAAAGGACAAGCCACAGCACGCCCATGGAGCCGGTAGCGAGAAAGCCCGCTTGCCAGCCGAAGTGTCGGGTGGCCCAGATCACCAGCATCGGGGCGACGAAGTAGCTGACATTGGTACCGGAGTTGAAGAGCCCTGTCGCGAGGCCGCGTTGTTCGGTCGGAAACCACTCGCTGACGGCCTTGATGGCTGCGGGGAAGTTGCCGGCCTCGCCCAGGCCGAGCAGAAAGCGGGCGACGCAGAAACCCGCAACCGAGGTCACCAGCGCGTGTCCCATGGACGAGAGTGCCCAGACGGTGATGGCGAAGGCGTAGCCGATCCGGGTGCCGAGCTTATCGACGAGACGCCCGGCGGTGAGCAGGCCGAGACCGTAGGCCAGCTGAAAACACTGCACGATGTGCTTGTAGTTATTGTTGAAGACCGACTGGTGGGCGGCGTCGAGAGCCGGGTTCCAGCCCATGAAAGGCAGAAGGTGCAGTTGGGGCTCGATGAGTGAAAGCACCGAACGGTCCATGTAGTTGATAGTGGTGGCGAGGAAGAGCAGGAAGCAGACGAACCAGCGCATGTTGCCGGCGGCGGGCGTGGGGCGGGAA
>CAXTRN010000231.1:0-5527 GCA_964246645.1 uncultured Acidobacteriaceae bacterium | reverse complement strand
TGGCGAAGACGCGACCACGGCGCGCGAGTTCAACCTGAAACCCGGTGCCTTTGTTACAGGCGGCTTCGTTTTGCCGCATTCCAAGCAGACGGTCGCCTGGGTCGACAGAAGCACCCTGCTGGTGACGCGCGACTGGGGTCCGGGCACCGTCACGCAGTCCGGCTATCCCTTCGTCGTGAAGGAGTGGAAACGGGGCACGCCGCTCGAGTCTGCCATTGAGGTCGCCCGGGGAGCCGCGACCGACCAGGTCGAAACGATTCCCGAGGTGCTGCATGACGCCCAGGGTCACTCCGTTGTGCTCATTCGCCGCGGCGTGACTTTTTTCGATTCACAAACCTTTGTACGGACGAGCAAAGGCTTTGAGCGCATGATGCTGCCGCCCAAAGCCGATGTAGCCGGGTTGCTCGACGGTCGCCTGCTCGTTCATCTGCACGCAGACTGGCCGCTCGCCGGCACAACGCTGCCGCAGGGCTCGCTTGTTGAATTGAAGCTCAGCGAAGCGCTCCACGATCCCGCGCATCTGAAGCCTTCCCCGGTTTTCACACCCACGGCACAGGAGTTTCTGCAGGGCGAAGCGACCACTCGCGACCGGCTTTTGCTGGAAACGCTGGATCACGTGCAAGGCCGAGCGTACGTCTACACCCCCGGCCCGCATGGCTGGGGGAAACAAAGGCTCGCCGTGCCGGAAAACGTCTCGGTAGACATCGCGACTGTCAGCAACACGGACAATCGTTTCTTCCTGGCCATCACGGGCTTTCTTACACCACCCTCGGTTTGGATGGGCGATGCCGTCAAGACCACGATCGCACAAGCCAAAAGCCAGCCGCCGCTCTTTGACGCTTCACACGAAACTGTCGATCAGTTCGAAGCAACCTCGAATGACGGCACAAAGATTCCCTACTTTGTCGTGCACCCGAAAGGGATGCCGCTGGACGGCTCGCATCCCACGCTGCTCACAGCGTATGGCGGCTTCGAAGTCTCTGAAACCCCACGTTATTCCGCCTATGTTGGCAAGCTTTGGCTCGAGAAGGGCAATGTTTTTGTGCTGGCCAACATCCGCGGCGGCGGCGAGTTTGGGCCTGCCTGGCATGATGCCGGCCTGAACGTGCACCGGCAGCGCATCTATGACGACTTCGCCGCTGTCGGTCAAGACCTCATCGCCCGTGGCATCACCTCCACGCCCCACCTGGGCATTGAGGGCGGCTCCAACGGCGGTCTGCTCATGGGCGTCGAAATGGAACAGCACCCCACTCTTTGGCGCGCTGTCGTTATTCAAGTGCCGCTGCTCGACATGCTCGGCTTCGAGCACATCGCCGCCGGGGCCAGTTGGGTGGGCGAGTATGGATCGGTCGCCGATCCCACGCAGCGCGCCTTTCTCGCCAGCATCTCGCCCTACAACCAGTTGAAGCCCAACGTCACCTACCCCGAACCGCTCATCTTCACGACCACCAAGGACGATCGCGTCGGCCCGCAGCACGCGCGCAAGTTCGCGGCCAAGATGGAGGAATACCACGAGCCCTTCTTCTATGACGAGATCACCGAAGGCGGCCACGGCGCCGGCGCCGACCTGAAGCAGGAGGCCGGGACCTACGCACTCACCTACACCTATCTCGATCAAAAATTGAAGTAGATGTCATCGCGTCCTTAGGCGGTTTGAAAAATTACGATGGAAAGATAGTAAAGGAGTGCCTTCTCGCGCGCAGCCGAATGAGGTCTTCCCTGTCGAGAAGGATCGTGGCGCTATACTGCGAGGTGCCCATGATGACGCACCCTCCTCGCCGGACCAACCCGGCCATTGCACCTTCCGCGCGGCAGAAAAACGCCCATCCCCTCGACCTTGGCCCCGATGAGAACGGTGTAGCCCGACGCGTCCGCTCCACCACGGTTTTATGCGTGCGCCGCGGCGATGCTGTGGTGATGGCCGCCGACGGTCAGGTAACCCTCGGGGCAACCGTGATGAAGTCCGCCGCGCGCAAGCTCCGCCGGCTCGGCAACAACAAGGTGCTCGCCGGTTTTGCGGGCTCCACGGCCGACGCCTTCGCTCTACTCACCCGCTTTGAAGCCAAGCTCGAGCAGTACAGCGGCAACCTGGGCCGCGCCGCCGTCGAACTCGCCAAAGATTGGCGGACCGACAAGCTCCTGCGGCAATTGGAAGCGCTGCTCATCATCGCCGACCGCGAACACATCTATGTGCTTTCGGGCGACGGCGACGTGATCGAACCCGACGCGACCGCCAACGGCGTCATTGCCACGATCGGCTCCGGCGGCACATACGCTCTGGCGGCAGCGACGGCCCTGCTCGAAAACACACAATTTTCCGCCCGCGAAGTGGTAGAACGCGCGATGAAAATCGCCGGCGATATCTGCATCTACTCCAATCAATCCGTCGTGCTGGAAGAGCTTTAGCGCCTGGACGGTGAGGATTGAAGGCTCGATGTTTCAGTCTGCGGCACCCCCGCACGCCAGATGACCGCCCCCTGCGCATCGACAACCTGTTCTACGCGGCGCGTTCCTCGCAGGGCGTTGCATACCAGAATCGTCTGGGCCGCCTGCAGATCCGTCCTCGTCAGCAGAGTTTCAGACACCCCGGGCAGCTGCCGCAACAGCGCGGCGCGTTGCACGCCGGGCAGCACGCCGCATCGCAGCGCGGGCGTAACCCATTGCCCGTGAACCCGCAAAAAAACATTGCTGATGGCTCCTTCGGTCAGTTGCCCGTCCCCATTTAAAAACAGCACCTCATCGAAGCCTGCCGCGTGAGCTGCCGCGTGCCGTTCGTCATACCAGGCGCGGTTCGTCGTCTTATGGTGCAAAAACAGATCGCCGGCGTTTGATCGCTCATCCGACAATAGGACACGACCCTGCCAGGGCACCTCTTCCAGCGTGGAAACCGCGATCTCTGCTCGGCCAGCTTCGTTCAAGGTAAGCCGCAGACGGTGAGCTCCCGGACCGCAGGCTAAAGCCGCCGCGGTGACCTCCTGCACCAATGCGTCGCCGGCACAGGCGATGCGGAAGAACCCCGCCGACTGCTGCAAACGGTCCATGTGCGCCGCCAGCAGCGCCACCCGACCGTCTTCCGCACGCATGGTTTCAAGCAACGCAAAAGGCGGCTGTTGTTGGGTAAGGAAGCTGCTTTTCAGTTGGCACTCTGCATACTCGTCTTCGGCGCGGGAATCGAGGGTGATGCCGCCACCGACGCCCATCGTGAACCGGCGTCCCTGCGGTGTGGGTGCGGAAAGCGTCAGCGTCCGGATCGCGACATTGAAGCACGCGGCGCCGTCCGGCGCAAAATAGCCGATCGCGCCTGTATACACGCCTCGCGGGCCGCGCTCCACCTCGCGCACAATCTCCATCGTGCGCCGCTTCGGTGCGCCGGTGATGGACCCGGAAGGAAACAGCGCCCGCAGCACCGCTGTCGGGGTGATTTCTTTCCGCAGCGCACCGGAAACGGTCGAAGTCATCTGCAGTAATGTCCGATAGGCTTCCACCGCAAACAGCGCTTCGACCACCACCGACCCGAGCTCCGCAATGCGCCCGACATCGTTGCGCAAAAGGTCGACGATGGTCACATGTTCACTGCGGTTTTTTTCATCGCGACGCAGTAGATCCGCATGGTGTCGCTCTTCGGCGAGGTTCACCCCACGCGCCCACGTTCCCTTCATCGGCCGCACGGTGACACGTCGCCCGCACACGCGAAAGAACATCTCCGGCGAGCAGGAAATCAGCGGCTGTTCGGGTCGGTGCACGAGCGCCGCGAAGGGCACCGGCTGTTGCGCGAGCAGGCTTTCATACAGCGCCAGCAGGTTTCCCTCGGCCTCGCCACAAAGGCGGTCGGTAAAGTTCACCTGGTACGAATCCCCTGCGCACAGGTAGTGCTGTATCCGCGAAACGCGCTGGGCGTAGTCGGCAAAGTCGATGTCCAACGCCGCGGTCCACCGGGCCGCCGTTGCGACAGGGTCTGCTTGTGAAGTTTCGGCGGATGCAAACAGCTCAAGCGAGCGCGGCGAATGCCCCGTGAGCCTGCCGTCGCTGTGGCGAAAGCGCACGGGCTCGCGGTACACCCCAAGCCAGATGAGCGGCGCGGCGGGCACCTCGCCTCGAGGTGGCAACCCGACGAAATGCTCACCACATTCGTAGCTGAAGAACCCGGCCAGATACCGTCCTGCCGCTAACAGCCGATCCACTTCCCGCAGCAGCGGATCGATGTCTTCGGCATTCCATGCCACCAACTCCGCTTCGGGCTCTAAGAATAAAAGGCTCTCATCGGCGACCCCATCCTGCCGTCCTGTTTCAAGCAGCACCGCCCCCGGCTGCTCCGCGGCGAGCCGGCGCAGCGCACGCGGCAGCGGCCTCCATGGCGCGGCGATGCGCACCTGCCCCTCGGCCGCCGCAGGCGAGGTGCACGGAACAACCCCGGTTTGTCGGTTACTGGCGATCATCCATTCTGAACCGTGCGGAAAATCCGCTCAGGTACGAGTCTTTATGATGAACCAGGACGCGTCTCCTTTTCCAAGTCAATCCTTGGGTCCTTCCGTCCTGAGAATCTTCCTGGGCAGGCTGCGGCCCTCGCTAACCGACGGAACTTTGCGCCTGAATCATCGCCTATCGCGTGGGCGAACCTCCATGCATCGCCAACAATGGCTATGCTAAGTAAGTTAAGCAGGTTGAATCGATACAGCGAACGCCTGATCGAGGCGGAGCGCTTTTCTTTGTGTAAGGATCACGCAACACCATGGCCATTTATCTTCCCGGCACTGCTGAAGACCAGCCCCTTTCCCTTGACGAAATGACGCCGCGCGAAATCGTGCAAGAGCTCGATAAGTATGTCGTCGGCCAGGCAGCCGCCAAACGCGCCGTCGCGGTCGCGCTGCGCAATCGTACCCGCCGCCAGAAGCTTTCCCCCGAGCTCGCCGAGGAGGTCATGCCCAAAAACATCCTCATGATCGGGTCCACCGGTGTCGGCAAAACCGAGATCGCCCGCCGGCTCGCCAAGCTCACCCGGTCGCCCTTTCTCAAGGTGGAAGCCTCGAAGTTCACCGAAGTCGGCTATGTGGGCCGCGATGTTGAATCCATGGTGCGCGACCTGGTTGAAACCGCCATTGACGATGTGCGTGAAGAAAAGCTCGAAGAGGTGGGAGACCGCGCCGAAGCTGCCGCGGAAGATCGGCTGCTTGACCTTCTGCTCACCCAGGGCAATACCGCCGCCCCCTTGGTGGAGATGCGCCCACGGCCCGAAAATCCTTTGCCCAAAGGAACAGACGCGGAAACGCCGCTGCCTCCGCATCCCGGGACCGAGTCGCTGACACCCAATGGCGAACCCGCGCATCTGGTGCTGCTGAGCAAGGACGATGGGGAAAAAGCCCGCGAACGCGAGCGCTTGCGGCAGCAGTTCCGCGAAGGCCGGCTCGATGAGCGCATCGTCGAACTCGACACGCGTGAACGCAATCAACCCACCATCGAGGTTATCTCCAACGGCGGCCCCGGCACCGGCTTCGGCGGGGGGTCCGATGAGCCCGACAACAGCGGCCTG
>CAXTRN010000230.1:0-5563 GCA_964246645.1 uncultured Acidobacteriaceae bacterium | reverse complement strand
CTACCAAGGCTTACAAAAATTGGGATACCCCACCGAGAGATCATGCCGGATCACGTATCGACCCCGAGCACGATCCGAACGTACCGCTCATCTCGGGAAGGACCCGGAGGAGCTTGGCTATCCCTTGCTTGTGAGGCTGTCCAGTGCTTCATCGTGGCGGCCAAGGGTGCGGTAGAACTGCTTCATGTCTCCGCGCATTTCGCGCATGTCGGCGTCCAAGGTACTCAGGCGGGTATTGTTAGACATCCACGCAAGCACGACGAGAACGCTCGGAATGCCGATGGTGAGCAGAAGCTGAAGGTTGCTCATATTTTTCTCCTACACGGTGGGTAGCCGCTAAATCGACGATACCAGCTGGCCCGAAGGTACAAATTCGGTTTTCATGTGGCACCCCAAGGCTCTTTCGTTTGTAGCCCGAATTGCTGTTCGGGGGTGTGTGAAGCGATTTGGTGAGCAGTGCTGCACGGGAAGCAGTGGAGATCAGAGCGGTAAAGAAAGCGTTTTGAATCTCTTATCTCTTGTATTGCTGCAGAACTACTCCTCTAAAACATAAAGATCACCGCAACATGCCCTTTGTGTGGGTTCACCCAAGGAACCGCTTGCCCTGTGAGCAGCATGGCAAAGATTGTCAGCGGTTGGCTTTCAGGTGTTCGATCTCTGCTTCGTGTTTGCCGAGAGTCCGGTAGAACTGTTTTAGGTCATCGCTGATCCGGCCGATACGACCGGAAAGTTGAACGGCGTCCACCCGTTGCCATACGACCCCGGCGAGAACCGTTCCAGGAAGGATGAAGAATTGCGTGTTGCTCATATTGGGCACTCTATCTCTCCTTATTCGGCTCGATTTCGACTCATGACTGCGGAACCGAAGGCAGTAGACGATTCCTGCTTTGAAACAATTTGGTGGGCAGTGAGGGACTCGAACCCCCGACATCCTGCTTGTAAGGCAGGCGCTCTAACCAACTGAGCTAACCGCCCCACCGGACCGGCTTTTCAACAGCAGCCCCAGTGTACGCGAGGCGGGCTGGGCTGTGGTGTATCACTTTTGGACAGTTGCGTTCAGCGCTTCCACACCGTACAACGTGCGGAGCTGTTGGTCGTAGCGGGCGCGGGCCTGGGCATAAGCAGAGCGGGTGTTTGGGTTCGGCACGGTTGTGGCATCGGGTCGCAGGCGCACGCAGCGATCCGCAGCGGCTTCGAAGCTGAGCGATGTGCCCGCGGTTGCACTTGCGGCGACCATCGCCTGCAGTGCGGCACCGAGGCAGCCGGATTCTTCTTCCGCAAGCAGGTGGATTTCGGCCCCGCTGCTATCGGATAGCAGTTGTTGCCAGGCTTTGGATTTTGCACCGCCGCCGATGATGCGAAGGCTGGTGACGGGCTTGCCCGCAAGAACGAGGGCGAGGCCGTTCAGGATGCCGAAGGTGACCCCTTCCACCGCTGCGCGGAGGAGGTGGGCCGGCGTGAAGTTGGTGGAAGAAAGCCCCAGCAAAGCACCGCGGGCTTCGGGGAGATCGGGGGTGCGCTCGCCGTTCAGGAACGGCAAAAACGTGAGCCCGTCGCTGCCGGGCGGGGTTGTATCCAGGGCAAGGTCGATCTCGGTGACCTGTTTTCCGAAGAGCGCGGCAGTACCGGTGACAATATTGGTCGCGTTCATGGTGCAAACCAGAGGCAACCAGCCGCCGGTCGAGGAGCAAAAGGGCGCGACGTTGCCGGAGGCGTCATGCGGCGGCTTTGCGCTGAACGAATACACGGTGGACGAGGTGCCGAGGCTCAGGGTGACCACGCCTTCGCGCACATTACCGGTGCCGAGTGCGCCCATCATGTTATCGCCACCGCCGGAAGAAACGAGGCAGCCGACGGGCAGCCCGAGCTCTGCGGCGACAGGGGGGCGTAGGCTGCCGATGATCTCCGTAGGACCGGTGAGTCGGGGCAGCGCGGCGAAGAGTTGGCCGGTGTTGCCATCGATCGCATCGAGCACATCCCGTTGCCAGGTGCGGCTGCGCACGTCAAAGAAGCCGGTGCCGGAGCTGTCGCCGTACTCGGCGCGCAGTTGGCCGGTGAGCCAAAAGTTCAGGTAGTCGTGCGGCAGCAGAATATGGCGGATGCGGGCAAAGTGGGCCGGTTCTTTTTCCGCCATCCAGAGCAGTTTTGAAACGGTGTAGCCGGTAAGGGGGATGATGCCGAAGCGCTCGAGGCACGCCGCCTTGCCGCCGAGGCGGTCCATGAGTGCGGCATTTTGTGGGGCGGTTTCGGTGTCGTTCCAAAGCTTGGCCGGGCGGATGACCTGTAAAGCTTCATCGAGCACAACAAGCCCGTGCTGCTGGCCGGAAACGCCGAGGGCGCGCACGGTGCTGCCCGCGGGCTGGGTGGCGAGTGCTGCTTTGGCAGCGGTGCGCAGAGCGTCCACCCACCATTGCGGCTCCTGTTCGCGGGCGCCGGAAGGGCGTTCGATGAGAGCGTGGGAGGCATAGCCGCGGCCCAGGGCTGTGCCGTTTTCGTCGACAAGGAGTGCCTTGGTGCCCTGGGTGCCGCAATCGATGCCGAGATAAAGGGCTTGGGGCATGCTGATCGATGTACCTCTTGATCTGCAACGGTTGGAGCCGGCGGCATACTCGGCAGCGAGCCCGCAGGACGGGAAGCTGGAGCTTATCCCTCCTACAACGGCCTAAATTTCTAGAACAGTTTGCGCGCGAGCAGGTTTTCGAGGCGCTCCTGCCTACCGGACCGGGGCTGCGGGTTCATGGCCCTTAGTTCTGTATCGGTGGCTATCTGCTCGAGCGATTTTCTGCCGCTGAGCATGGCTTGCGCGTCCGGGGCTGTCCAGCCGGCGTAGCGTTCTTCGAGCAGCTTGTCATAAGCGCCGTCCTCAATGAGACCGGCGGCGAGCAGAAACGCCCGGGCGCAAAGATCGGTAGCGCCGATATGCGCTTCGATGAGGTCGGTGGGCTCAAAGCTTTGGCGGCGTACCTTGGCGTCGAAGTTGAGGCCACCCTGCCCGAGGCCGCCGGCTTTGAGCACGTGGTACATGGCCATGGTCGTCGTTAAAAGGTCGTTGGGAAACTGGTCGGTGTCCCAGCCCAGCAGCGCGTCGCCACGGTTCATGTCGAGCGAGCCGAAGATGCCGAGCGCGCCGGCGGTGGCGATTTCGTGCTCAAAGGTATGACCGGCAAGCAAGGCGTGATTGGCTTCGATGTTGACGCGAACCTCATTCTCGAGGCCGAAGCGCTTGAGAAAACCGTACACGGTCGCGACGTCGAAATCGTACTGATGGGCCGTCGGCTCTTTGGGCTTGGGTTCGATGAGGATCTGGCCGGAAAAGCCGATTTTGTGCTTGTACTCGACCACCAGGGTGAGAAACCGACCCATCTGCTCCATTTCCTGTGCGAGCCGGGTGTTGAGCAGGGTTTCGTAGCCTTCGCGACCGCCCCACAGCACGTAATTTGCGCCGCCGAGCGCTTTGGTTACGTCCATGCAATGTTTGACTGTGGTGGCGCTCCAGGCGAAGACCTCCGGATCGGGGTTGGTGGCAGCGCCGGCCATGAAGCGGGGGTGCGAAAAAAGGTTGGCCGTGCCCCACAACAGCCGGGTGTTGGAGCTGCCCATCTTTTCGCCGAGATAGTCGGCGATGGTGTGGAAGTTGGCAAGCGACTCGGCGAGGGTGGCCCCGTCGGGCGCGATGTCGCGGTCGTGAAAGGTAAAGAAGGGCAGATCGAGCACGCGGAAGAGCTCAAAGGCAGCATCGGCCTTCGCTTTTGCGGCCTCCATGGGATCGCCGGAAGACCATGGGCGATGGATCGTGGGGCCGCCGAAGGGATCGCTGCCGTTCATGCCCAGCGAGTGCCAGTAGGCTACGGCGAAGCGCAGATGCTCGGCGAGCGGCTTACCCATGACCATGGCTTCGGCGTCATAGAATCGGTAGCTAAGCGGGTTTTGGGAATCTTTGCCTTCGTAGCGCACGGTGCTGAAATCGGAAAATAAAGTTTGCGGGGCCACGGCTCCTCCAAAGAAGCTCATTTCCAGACAACCGCTAGTTGAGCAGAAAAAAGGACAGTTGTCTTCTGCCATGGCGGACACGGCTCCCGTCGCGCCGGTCGGAACTTTTCCCTGCAACCTGCGTCTGTGTGAACGTGAGGGTTTTGCTACGGATGGGCTCTGTTCGCCGTCACGTGTACCTATTGAGGAGTTCCATGGGAAACCGAAAGAAAAGGTTGGCAGGAAAGCGGGCGGCGCTGCTGGGCGGTCTGGCGGTGACGATGCTGTCGTCGTTTGTGTCTGAAAGAGCACTGGCGCAGCATGCGGGCGGCACGCCGGATGCACAGATTGAGTCAAACGTGCTCAAGGCGTTGGCGGCGGCTCCTGAACTTTCTACGCAGAACATTCAGTCCTCTACCGTATACGGCACGGTCACCCTGACGGGCAATGTGCAGACTGAAACCATGCGTACGCGGGCGGAAAATCTGGTCGCGCGGGCGCCCGGTGTCAAGAAGGTAGTAGATGAGCTGAGTCTGGGCGCCACGCCGCCCCCGGCCGGTGGCGATGCCGTGCCGGGATCACCGGAAAATGAGGGAAATCAGCCCGTGTTGCAGTCGGACGGCAGTTATGCGCCGGCGGCTCCCGCACAGCCGGCGACTCCGTACCAGGGCAGCGAAGCGGGAGCGGGTGGGTATCCCGCGTCCAATGGGGCGTCGACGCTGCCGCCTGGATACGCGAACGGTCAGGAAGCGTACGGCCAAAAACCGCCCGCGAGCCAGGGCGCTTACGGGCAGCCCAACGGTAATCAGCCCGGCGATGGGCAACCGGGATCGGGTCAACCTGGCTACGGACAACCTGGCTACGGACAGCCGGGTTATGGACAAGCAGGATCGGGCCAGCCCGGTTACCCTGCACAGAACGGTGGACAGCCCGGGTATAGCCAGCAGCCCTATAACGGGCAACCCCCCTACGGACAGCAGGGCGGCTACAACCAGCAGGGCGGTTATGCGCAGCCCGGCTACCAGGCAGGAAACCAGCCGGGCTACCAGGCGGGGAGTCAATCGGGCAATCCCCAGGGCTACTCGCAGGGAGCCGCGCAGCCTGCGCCGGGGTACCCGCAGCCCTATCCACAACAGGGCGTGTACGGTGCGCCGCAGGGCGGGCAGCAGGGCGGGGTGGAAGTCGTCGTTCCAAGCGGAGCGCTGTTGCGCGTGCGCATCAATCGCGGGCTGGATTCCAACCATTTGCAGGTCGGCACGCCCTTTGACGGCGTCGTGCTGAGCGACATTGCGGCCAGTGGCGAGGTTGCCATTCCGCGTGGCGCCGGTGTGCAGGGCGTAGTGGTCGATGCAAAAAAGGCCGGCGCTCTGAAAGGGCAGGGAGAGCTTTCACTGCAGATTTCCAGTGTCACCCTGGGCGGGGTGACGTACCCGATCATTTCGGACGTTTGGGAGCGGCAAGGACGCGATAAGACCGTGGGCACAGTCAACAGCGCCCTCGGCCTCGGCGCTCTCGGTGCCATCATCGGCGGAGTTGCCGGTGGCGGCGCGGGCGCGGCGATTGGGGCGGGCGTGGGCGCGGGCGCAGGTGTCGC
>CAXTRN010000229.1:0-5580 GCA_964246645.1 uncultured Acidobacteriaceae bacterium | reverse complement strand
CCTGCTTGCCTGCGGCCGCGCTTCCGGCAGCTTTGGTCCCGCCTCCGGCCTTTTCAGCACTCCCGCTTCCCGCGACGACGATGCCCCGCTCGCCGGCTTTTTCTGCAGCGGTAAAGATCAGTGTCGCCCCGGTGACCACGCCCTGCTGCACATCGTGGACCCGCGGCGGCTTATCCGCCGATCCGGTCAGCACAAACTCACTCGCAGCAGCCGTGTAGGTCAGCTGCGTTCCTGTCCCAAGGCGTCCCGGCTGCGCGATGTGTACGTCGCCCAGAACGACCACGCGGTTCACTTTGCCGCTGATATCGCCGACTGTCTGCTCGTTCTCGTTGGACGCTCCACGAGAGTGGAGAAAGGCGACGCCGCGATCTCCGGTAACATCCCCTTCCGGCATCTTTACCCGCACGTGCCCGGTAAAGCTCGCCTCATGTTGCAAGTCGTTGAAGTCGATCGCCGCCGCGGTAACCTGCATAGCGTCGCGGCTGGCAGGCGTCGCCGGCCCACCGACAGAGGCCAAACTGGCCACCCTCCCATGCGTTTCCTGTGACTTCGACGCAGCATTTGCTTGCCTCGACCTTTTATCGGCAGCGCCAGTCTCCCCCGCTTCGTCTGTCCTGGTCGCAGTGCCGCTTTGTTCCTTCGCAAGTACCAGGTGCACCACGCCGTCCTTTGTTTCCGGTCGCGCGGCGAGCGTGTGGTGCTGCCCATCCAAGGCAAGCCGCGCCGCGTCCACCTGCGAGCTGCCCTGCCACATCTGCGCCGGTTCCAGGTCCGTTCCGAAAAACTCGGTAACCCTTGTTTGCCGAAACAGACGCGCTTTTGCTGCCAGCACATGCGTTGCCGGTCCATCCCCGGTTCCGGCCGTGGTTGCCGTTACGCCCCCACTCGCTTCGCCGTCCCCCGTTCCCTGCTGCAACACAATCGTGGGCGACTGCAACACGGTTTCCCCTTCCGTCACCTTGGCGTGCTCTTCGCCGGTTCCGGTCAGCGTCAAGGTACCCGCCGCGTCGTCAAACGATGCCCGCTCTGCGTGCGCCACCGTGGGCCCGTCTGTCTGGTTTGCGGTTTTGGTCCCGGTGCTCCTCCCGAGGGAGATAACAGACGACCTCCGCTCCTTCTCCTGCGGCCAGGACTGCAGCACCACGTGGCCTGTTTGCGTAGCATGCACCAACGCCGGCGCCAGGCTCCCAGTGCCCTCCGTTGCTTTCAAGGCGAAGTCCATATCCAGCCGGTCTGCCGTGCTTTGCTGATGCGCCCCGTCCGCGCCGGCCTGTTGCGATTGCGTGTGCCCCAGGCCGACCATGTGTGTGGGTACGGCGTTGCCTTGCGCGTCCTGACCGAAGTCGGTGGTGAGGTCATCGGCCTCTACCCTGATAGAGGAGATGCCCTGCGGTCGGGCCAGCGTCGTGGCCGGCGACCGGGTCGGCGTTTCTCCTGTCACCATAGCCGACCCCACCATGTGTAAACGCTGCAGGATCGGCTGTGACGTCGCCTTTTGTTCCGCAAATGCCGCTGTGATGACCTTTGCGGCCAAGGCGCGCGTCGCCATAGATCCGGCCGATTGATTGGAATTGGTCGATGCACTGGGTATAACCGAGCCGTTAGCGTTCCGTGGCGCACTGGCTCCACTTTGCCCCTTACCACCTGGAGCCGGTTCTTGCATATGCAGCGTGGCCGCACCTTCTGCGGTCGCCGTACGCAATCGGCCGCTTTCGTTCATCAGCAATGTCAGGGTTTCGGCTGCTCCCCTTGTTACCCGCTTTGTATCTGCGTCTTCGAACCTCACGCCGCCCGTGAACTCCAGACTCTCTGCGTGATCCCCTGCGCCGAACTGCGCTTCCGCCCTGGGAGCACCCAACGTTTCCGTGCCCGAACGCATTTCCACAGCACCTGCCGCCTGCCCCGCCTCGATCGAGCCATCGCTCCGTAGGTGAACCAAAGCTTCCTGCGCCTGCCCGCTTCGCTCACCCGACCGTAGCCGTGGGAAGCTGAGGTGCATCAGATTGCCGCTCCGGTCCAGGTCCGCTTTTTCCGCCGCAAGCGAAAACGCCTCATTGCGCAAGGTGCCGTCCAGGTGCACGTCGGCCAGCAGGTGCAACAGGTTATGGTCAGAGTCGAATGCCGCTCCCCGCGACGTACAGCGCATGCCCTTGTACGCAAATGCCGTGGGCTGGTCCGTCGTTGCCGTACCCAGCTTGCGCACATACACCAGACCGCTTGTTTCTACATGAATCATCGTCGGATCATCAGCCGTCCCATCTCCGGTCGCGAAACTCAAGTCGTTTTCCCGCTCCGGCTTTCCTTCTTCGCCTGCGGCCCGCCCCGCCGACGCCGGCACCTGTAAATCCATGTGCACCACCCCGACCGCACGAGCGATACCCTGCGTCTGGTCGTACTCGAATTGACTGCCGTAGATGCGGTCGTCGTGATGATTTTTTCCGTACAAAATCAGCACGGCGTCGTGCAAGCTCCAGTGCCCCGGCCCATTCGGCACCGCCTTGGCCGCGTGCAACGTAAAGATGGTGCGCCCACCCTGCGATTGCGAGTAAGTGAACCCATTGGTTTCGCGCGTCAAGTGCACGCCGTTGCGGGCCAAAATACGCTGCCACACTTTGCCGGCGCGGAAGCTCGCCAAGCCAAAAAAGGCAGCCACGACCGCGGCCAGCAGCAACGCCCCGCCCAACGACAACCAACGGAGCTTTTCGGCCGACCACCGCATGCGGATAGCCTTATCTTCTCACCTCAACCCGAATCCCCCTTACCGCCCATTTGTGTAGGGGAAGAGCGCGGTTGTGGTGCAGTCACAAGACCGGGACGGGCAGGCTTGGGCTCAGAACGCGTCTCAGCCGCTTTACAATCAAAAGATGGCAGATCAGCTTTACCTCAGCCTGTGGTACCCCAATTTCCGCTTCGCCGCGCTGCCGTCCGCGCTCGTCGCCGTTCTGCGGCAGTTCGCCGTCGTTGCTTCAGCCGGCAGCAAAGACGACGGAACCAAACGCATCGTCGCCGCCAGCGCTTATCCCCTTGATTGGACGGAATCTCCGGTGTACCAACGCGTGTATGTCAATGACAAGCGCGCCCAAAGCTCTGCCGACACCGAAGGCTCCATCATCGAGAACGCCGTCGCCGAAGCCACCGAGCAGCTTCATGAGGACAGCGCCTACGAATTTGAAATGCGCTGGGGTTTATGGCTTCCGGAAGGTACTGCCCGGCATGAAGCCGATGCCGAGGGCCCTGATTTCGAGGCCGATCACTTCGAAGCCGACGGGGCAGAGGCCGGTGCCCGTCTTGATCCCGCCTGGACACTTGACCCCACCTGGAGATTAGAGCCCACCCGCGTGCGCGTTATCGGCTTCGGCCCCGAGTTCGACAACGGCACCTACGAAACCAATGGGCACATCCGCGTCGACTTCGGCCTCGACACCCCATTCACCCTCGAAGACGAACTCCTCGAAGGACTTCACGGCGAGTCTCATGGTGAATCGAGAGAAAGCGGTGGTTTCGACCGGGACGCAGCGCTCCGCATTCAGCAGAACGTGGAAAAGCTGCTCGCCTTTACGCTGTCGGTCGAGAAACACTGCGGTATTTCGAGCCGTTTATTGTGGACCGAAAGCGGTGAACCCCTTGCGGAAAAACTCATCGCCCGCCTGCAACGTCTCAACTGAGCGATTCGGTTCCAATAGCGACACCTCTGAACGTGCCGGGGCTTGCATGCGGCAAGCGCCCTACCCCGCCGTCACGATCTCCGAAAAGTCCGCAATGCCCGCAAAGGTTTTAAGGATTTCTCTCAAAAGTTGCAATCGGCCCGCGCGCAATGCCGGATCGGGGTCCATCACCATCACCTTGTCGAAAAACGCATCGATGGCTGGCCGCATCGTGGCCATGAGCTCCAGCGCCTCCGCATAGGCCCGCCGCGCCACCGCGCCCTCGACATGCGCACGCACCGCCTCGGCTGTCTGCACCAGCGCGGCTTGTTCGGGTACCGCCGAGGCGCCCTGGCCCGGCTCTTTCACCGCCGCTTCCGCAGTCACCGATTCACCCTGCGCGGCCGCCTGCTCGACGATGTTCCGCATGCGCTTGAAGGCCGCACTGACGGCCAGGAAATCCGCACTGCCCCGCATGGCGCTCACCGCCTCCGCACGCGCGACCACGTCAGCCACGTCGCTCGCTCCGGCCATCAGCACCGCCGTTACCACGTCATAGGCAAAGCCGCGGACCTCGCGCAGCATAAATGCCAGTCGCTCCGCGAAAAAGATTCGCAGCCGTGCCGCCGCCGCCTCATCCTCCGCCGCCTCGGTGATGACGACGTCGAGCGGCAATGGAATACCGGTCGCAGCCAGATTCGTAGCCGGACTTGTCGCCGGATTCATTGCCAGGATCGTCACAATGGCATTTGCCGCCCGCCGCAACGCAAAGGGGTCCTTCGATCCTGTCGGTTCCAGCCCCAGCGCGAATAGCCCCGCCAGTGTGTCCGCACGATCGGCGATGCCCAGCAGTGCGCCTTCCACCGACCGCGGCACCCGGCCCTCGGTGCCCGCCGGCATGTACTGGTCATAGATCGCCTCGCTCACAGCTGCCGGCAAACCTTCCGCCCTTGCGTAAAGTCCGCCGACGATCCCCTGCAACTCGGTAAATTCCTTGACCAGCTCCGTCGTGAGGTCCGTTTTCGCGAGCACCACTGCCTGTTCCAGCGCCGGCCAATCCACACGGGTTCCCCGCGCTTGGACCGCCTCCGCCAAACGCCGCGCCAGCCCCAGCACCCGCTCCGTCTTCGCCGCATAGCTGCCCAGATCCTTGTGAAAGGTCACCGACGCCAACCGGCTCGCACGATCCATCAACGCCGTCCGCCGGTCGAACTCCCAGAAGAACCGCGCGTCATTGAATCGAGCCCGCAACACCCGTTCATTGCCCTGCCGGATCACCGCCGCATTGTCTTCCGCCAGCTCCGTATTCACCACGGTCAGGAAGTGCGGCAACAGCCGTCCATCCTCATCCTCGATGGCAAAGTATTTCTGATGATCCCGCATCACCGTCACCAGCACCTCTTCGGGCAACGCCAGAAACTCAGCGCCGAAGCTGCCTAACAGCACCGAAGGCCACTCCGTCAGCTGCGTCACCGTTTCCACCAGTGCCGTGTCCTCGCGCCAACGCGCACCCTCTACCGTCCGGGTCACCCGGTCCAGCTCCTTGCGGATCCGGTGCCGCCGGGTCGCCGCATCGGCCAGAACGTACTCGCCCCGCAGCTGCGGCCCATAGCTTTCGGGCACAACCACCTCGATCTGCTCTTCAATCGCCAAGATCCGGTGCCCCCGCGTCGTCCGTCCTGCTCGCTTGCCGGCAAACGTGAGCGGCACCACCGCCTCGCCCAACAGGCACAGCAGCCACTCCACCGGACGCACAAAACGCTCCGGCGCGCCGAAAACTTCGCCCCCGCCCTTATCCGCTTCCGCTCGATCCGCTCCAGTTACATCGCCCGTGCCGGCGAGCTTCTCGGCTACCGAAAGGGTGGGCCGCCAGGTCATCGTTTTCGGCCAGTACAGCGCAGCGATTTCGCGCGGCAGCGCGGCCGCCAGTACGGCT
>CAXTRN010000228.1:0-5586 GCA_964246645.1 uncultured Acidobacteriaceae bacterium | reverse complement strand
CTTGTCGCGGGAACGGCTGCGCATCTTTGCGCCGGTCGGCGCGGCGGCGGGTTTAGCGGCGGCCTTCAATGCGCCGATTTCGGCGATTCTGTTTGTGATCGAAGAGGTGATCGGGCAGTGGACCTCAGCGGTGCTGGGGTCTATTGTGCTGTCGGCGGTGTCGGCGGTGGTGGTGGCGCGCTGGTTTTGGGGCGCACAGCCGATGTTTCGCATCCCGGCGGTAAACCTGCGCGATCCCCGCGAGCTGCTGGCGTACGCGGTGCTCGGCTTGGTGGGCGGGGCGGCTTCGTTGGTCTTTGCCAAGGCGCTCGGCTACCTGCGGCCGCTGCTGCGACGGCAGCCGGCATGGTCGCAGCTGCTACAGCCGGCGCTGGCGGGCTTGCTGGTGGGTGCGATCGGGTTTTTTGGCCTGCCGCAGGTCATGGGTGCAGGCTATGGAACCATCGACCTGGCGATGCATGGGCAGTTTGCCTTCAAAATGCTGCTACTGCTGGCAGTGTTCAAAATTGTCGCCACAACGGTCTCCTTCGCCAGTGGGACGCCGGGCGGCATGTTTGCGCCCACCCTGTTCATTGGGGCCATGCTGGGAGCGGCGGTGGGCTCGTTCGAGAAAATCTTCTTCCCCTCGCTGACCGGCTCCATCGGTTCTTATGCCCTGGTAGGCATGGGTGTGCTGTTTGCAGCGTTTCTGCGAGCGCCGTTGACCTCGGTCTTCATGGTGTTGGAGGTCAGCCAAAACTACTCCATCGTGCTGCCGGTCATCCTGGCGAATACGATTGCCTACCAGCTTTCGCGTGCCTTGCAACCGGTGCCGGTCTTTGAATTGTTTACGCATCAGGACGGGCTGTATCTGCCGTCGATGGAAGAACAGCGCGAAGAAACGGAGCTGCGTTTCGAGGATGCGCTGCAGCCCGTCGGTGCGCCGGTTCTGGACGGAACGCAGATGTTGTCGAGCGTCAGACTCCTCTTTGAGCAAGACGCCGACGTCAACAGCGCAGCCGTCCTGCTGGTGCATTGCAGCGACGGGCTTTGGTATGCCGCCACGCGAGCTGAGCTGCAGAAAATCGCCGGGTCTGATACGGACCAGCCGCTCGGGGACCAGTCGCTCGAGGGGCGGCTGGGTTCGGAGCGTACGCCTATGCTGTTTCCCGACCAGTTTTTGTCGGGCGCATTGCCGCATTTCAACCGTTGGCCGTTGTTGCCAATCGCGAACCGTGCACGGCGGGGTGCGTTGGAAGGCGTGGTGTCGCTGGAGGATGTGTTGCAGCGGTATCAGCGCGCGTAAGGAACTAACCGACTGCGCGCCGTGTACCTATGCTAGATGCCCGTAATGTTGAAACCACAGTCGACGTAGGTGATCTCGCCGGTGATGCCGCTCGCGAGCTTGCTGGCAAGAAACAGGGCGGCGCCGGCGACCTCGGCCTGTTCGACGTTGCGGTGCAGCGGGGCGCGTTCGGTGACCTTGTCGAGAATGGTGTTGAAATCGCCGATACCGCGGGCAGCGAGTGTCTTGATGGGGCCGGCGGAAACGGCGTTCACGCGAATCTTTTGGGGGCCGAGCGAGGCGGCAAGGTAGCGTACCGTGGCCTCGAGCGCAGCTTTGGCAACACCCATCACGTTGTAATTGGGGAACACCTTTTCTGCTCCGTAATAGGTAAGCGTGAGCAACGAGCCACCCTCATGCATCAGCGGTGCGGCAGCCCGGGCGATCGCGATCAATGAATACACGCTGATGTCGTGCGCGATGCGGAAATCGTCGCGTTTGGTTTCGAGGAAATCGTTTCTGATGGCGTCGGCGGGGGCGAACGCAACTGAGTGAACAACCGTATGGATAACCGGAAAGGCTTCCTTGATCTGTGCAAAGGCGCTTTCGATCTCGGAATCGCTCGATACGTCGCACTGAATGGCGCGGGCACGCGCGGTTTGCCCGAGCTCAGCGAGCAGCTGTTCGGCTTCGCGCTTCAGTCGTTCACTTTGGTAGCAGAGCACAAGCGTGGCGCCGGCTCCGGCGAGTGCTTCGGCGATCGAGTAGGCGATGCTGCGTTTGTTGGCGACGCCGAAGACGACGGCGATCTGGCCTTGCATGTCAATCATGGTGCAACGGGCTCCTGTGGTGGCAAACGCCCCTCAGAATACCAGTTGCGGCGCGGTCATTGCTGTTTCTGGCTGGAACTGCAGGTCTCTCCACTGCGCAGACGATACAACCGTCTGCTCCGGTCGAGATGACAGGGTGTGTTGGGAATTTTGCAGGTTAATAGCAGGTAACTGCAGGTCTCTCCACTGCGCAGACGATACAACCGCCTGCTCCGGTCGAGATGACAGGGTGTGTTGGGAATTTTGCAGGTCAATAAGCAGGTAGCTGCAGGTCTCTCCACTGCGCAGACGATACAACCGTCTGCTCCGGTCAAGATGACAAAGTGTCTTGGGAATTACACAAGTCAATAAGCAGGGAACTGCGCGTAGTCTTTTCCGACGGTGGAACCGATCTGTTCGAGAATGTCTGGATCGTGCACATACAAGCCGAGTTCACGATTGCGCTTGAGGGAGGCATTGGAAAAATTGATAGAGCCGAGGTATCCGATCTCCTTCGCCGTGCCGAGGTCGGCGACGATGGCCTTCGCATGAATGTAAAGAGTGGAGGCATTGTTCGCGCCGATGTGAACGCCGCAGCCAGCCGCTTCGAGCGCGGCGTAGTTGGCGTGGTAGGCCGCGCGGGTGTCGGTCATGGCGACCTCCACGGCAACGCCGCGACGGCAGGCAGCAGCGAGCGCGCCGACGATCTCCGAAGCGCCCATCTCTTCATTTTCAACCAGCAAGGTGTGCCGCGCATTGTTGACGATGCCGAGCAGATCCGGTTGCGCGGTGGTGGGGCTCCAGATGAGAGCGTTGCCGGGCGGTGGTTGGTAGGTGAAATCGGTGGTGGCGTTAAAGTCGGTGTTGAAGGTCGTTTCGATGGCCGCAACGTCGGCCGGGTCGCGTTCGACGATCGCAAATTCGCGGCTACTGGCGTAATAACGCGTGGTGAGATTGAGCGTTTGGATGACCGCCACGGTGCCGTCCAACACCAGCGATTTCTCGTGCGTGACGCTGAACTGCGGGTTGGCCCACGCCGCCCGGCAGTTCGGGCCGGCACTGTTGAGCTGTGTGTAAGCAGGCAGATTACGCGCTTGTTCGAGGTTTTGGTCGAGAATGACGCGCACCCTCACGCCGCGCCCGCAGGCGGCAACAAGATCGGCGGAAAAGGTGGTGTCGACGAGCTCGTACATGGTCATGTCGAGAGTGCCATGCGTGTTGTTGACCAGCGTGTACAGCCAGGCGAGGCCCGCCTCGGGCAGGATGTAGAGCGTTTGCGATGTGTTGGAGGAGGTCATCGGCAAATGCCGGCCAGGGGACCGTCTCGCTGGAAGTATCTCGGGTGCTTGCGAGGGTGTGACTGGCTCGGGCAACGCTGGGCGCGAAGACGATGTGTGAGGAAAGCCGCGGTTGATATCCATGCCGCTGGCTGGCGGCCGTTGACGCAGATCCAGGACCCACAGCACCGCGATGATGCCAAGCATGGCGAGCAAGACGAGCTCAATGAGGCGAGGTGTTTTCATGGTCCTGGAGGCATGAGGGAAGTGGTTTCAGCTTGCTTGGGTGTCCACTATCAGGTCGAAAGCGTCCCATTCGTCTTCCGAAATTTGGAGAACTGCGGCGGCGACGTTTTCTTCAAGGTGCGCGATGTTGGCCGTGCCTGGGATCGGAAGGATCGCCGGGCTATGTTGCAGTAGCCAGGCGAGCGCGATCTGGGTGACGGAAGCGTTGTGCTGGGCGGCAAACTCGGCGATGGGGTGATTGCCGGTTGCGCCTGGCTGCTGCCTATCCGTGCTTTGGCTAGCTGCTGGGCTCGTGTTCCGGTTCGCCGCTTGGGCGAATTTACCCGCATCGACCGGGTACCAGGGCAGGAAGGCCAAGCCATGCTGCTCACAAAAGCGTAGCGTTTCTTCGCTTTTGCGTTCGCCGAGGTTGTAGCGGTTTTGCACGCTGACAATGGGTACGAGAGCCTGTGCCTGCTCGATCTGCTCGGGAGTGACCTCGGAAAGACCGATGTGACGGATTTTGCCGGCCTGTTGCGCGGTTTGAAGCGCGCCGAGGGTGTCGGCCAGCGGGACCGTGGGATCGATGCGATGGAGCTGGTACAGGTCAATGCGCTCGACCCGGAGGCGGCGGAGGCTCATTTCGAGCTGTTGCTGCAGGTAATCGGGCCGGCCGCAGGGCTTCGACTTCGCCGGACCCTGGCGGGTAAGGCCGCCTTTGGTCGCGATGACGAGATCGTGCGGGTACGGGTAAAGCGCTTCGGCGATAAGGTCTTCGGCGATCGCTGGACCGTAGGCGTCGGCGGTATCGAGCAGGTTGATGCCTAGCTCGATCGCGCGGCGAAGGACGTTGCGGGCATTTTCGCGGCTGGGCGGTTCGCCCCAGGCGCCTTCCCCGACAAGCCGCATGGTGCCATAGCCGAGACGGCGTACCGGGAGATCACCTCCGAGCAGAAAGGTGCCGGCCGTGGCGGCTCCGGGTGGGGTCGGAACAGAAGTCATGTTGTTGTGATGCCTGGTGGGCGGGTTTTGTTGAGCATGCAGCGAAGCATTCAGTCGAGCCATCCCAGATTCAAATCAACGTTCAAACAGAAACTGAGGTTAGCCGTTCAGCAACCACTCGAACTGCTCGTCGGTAAGCGGTACGACGGAAAGGCGGAACTGGCGAAACAGCAGCGAGCCCTGGAAGACGGCGGTTTCGCGCATCTCTGCAAGGGTTTTTGCCCGTTTGAGCGGCTTGCCCGCGCGGAGCCGAACCAGCGGTGTTTTATCGTCGGCATCCAGCGTCACGGAAACGACCTTTGCCAAGCCGACCGCGGCTTTCCCGGTGTTGGAGTGGTACACGACGCACAGCTCGCCAGGCTGCATATTACGCAGGGTGATGAGTGCTTGCGAATTCTTGATGCCGTCCCAGGTGGTTTCGCCATCGCGGACGAGATCGTCGAAGGAGTACTTTTCGGGTTCAGATTTCAGGAGATAGGGCATGGTTTTGGGTAGTGTAGCGACCTGGCAACAAAAGGATGTGCAGCCGCGTGTGCCTTTGGAGATTCTATCCGCCAAGGTCGAGCAGAGACACCTCATCGATCGGACGGCCAAGAAAGCGGCTGCCGAGGCGAGCGAATTTTTCGATGGAATCGGTGGCGAAGCACTCAAAGGTCGCGGTCTGTTCGCCAAAGGACTGATCGCAAAGGGCATCGTGCACGGCCTGCGCGGTGGCCTCGGCCGAATCGACGACCAGCGCTTGGGAACCGAGCGCGGCCAGGCTTTCCGTGATGGCTCCGGCGATCAGCGGATAGTGTGTGCAGCCGAGAAGGACCGCCCCGGGCTGGGTGGTCTGGAAAGCCTCGGTGAGGTAAATGCGGAGCACGTCGCGCGTTACGGGATGATCGATCCAGCCCTCCTCGATCAACGGCACCAGGAGCGGACAGGGCATCTCTGTCGCCCGCAAACCAAGGGTGGCGCAGGTGTCGCGATAGGCATGCGATTGCACAGTCGCGGCAGTGGCCAGGAC
>CAXTRN010000227.1:0-5594 GCA_964246645.1 uncultured Acidobacteriaceae bacterium | reverse complement strand
ATCTTGTCACTACCGAGCAGCCAGCGTATCGCTACGAATCCATGGACAAGCTCACACGTTCCTTCGCTGGAAGAAACTTCGGCCGCTGAACGATCCACGCGAAAAGTGGACGTAGCGCGTGGAGCGCGGAAACAAGAATCGAGACCGCGATCAGCACCTTGACGGGTCTGCTTGGAACCTGCGTGAGCCCGAAGACAGAAAGTGCAAGCGTAAGAGAATGGCCAAGCGTGAAGGCGGTCACAACGCCTGGAGCATGCTCTCAATTATTTCCCGCACGGACATGAGGCGACTGGAAGCGCGGGTCCAACGGAGTGCATGGGCGCGGGCTCGTTCAGAGCGGGTCATGCAGCAGCCCCTTGCTTCATCGCTGGGCGAAGGTTCTCCGCAAGCAAGCGGTCGAGTCCGGTCGCCGGAACCAGCAGCCGCTTCCCCCCACATTCGCGCTGGCGATCTTGCCGGAATAGGCCCGTTTTCTGGCACACCGAACGCTAATCCCAATTGGGCGAAGTCGGTGATCGGCAGTAGGACAGCCTGTACTCTCAGGTTTTTCACGGTTTTTCTCCTTCAGATGGCCTCAGCCAACTTTATTGACGCGAGTAATCCCACGGAAAGGTCTGCTGTTAAGGAATAGCGACACGTCTGCTATTCCTTGCGAAACAGGGGGCAGTATGCCGAAGGCGAGACAGCGCGACGGAGGCGTTCCAGCGCAAGGACCGCGCGGGCTGATGCATCAGCTACGTCGATTCGAACGGGGAGCGTCGCAAGCAGAAGGTAGAAGTGCATACCCGGACGCAAGCACTGCAAGCCTTCAGCGCCGCCAAGACGCGCGTGGAGCGAGACGAGGTGTTCGGGGTGCGATCTGCTTCGGACATCACGACAGCGGACCTCCTAGCGCGGTACAAGCGGCACCAGAAGTCACGGCTGAAGCCTACGACGTTTGAACGGCTGGGCGGCATTATCGCCACGCTCACCAAGTCGCTTCCCATCCAGGCGAAGGACATCGCCCGCAAGACGGTTGCCGATTTCATCTCGGCACGTGCTGAGGAAGTCTCAGCCGGTACGGTCGCAAAGGAATGTCCGTTCTGGAAACACGCGCTCAGCTGGCGGTGGAATGGGAGCTACTGCACAGCAACCCGGCGCAGGGCGCAAAGCTGCCCGAGGTGTCTCAGGGCCGGACCCGCTACCTGAGCCCGTCAGAACTGAAGGCGGTTCTCAAAGCGGCTCCCGACTGGATGCGCGCACCGTTGGCCTTAACGGCCTTACAGGGATGCGACAGGGTGAACTCTTGGGCTTGCATTGGCGGAACATGGACCTTCCCGAACCGGCGAGCCTACCTCCGGGAGACGAAGAATGGTTCCTTGCGAGTCAATATGCTGAATCAGCAAGCTGTTCAGGTTTGAACAGCTTGCCGACTGCCGAGCCCGCTGATCTCATCCTTTGCGATGTGAGCCCTGCCCGTCTGTCCGTGGCGGCTGTTCAAAGGGTTGCTTCCTGACCCTGACCGTCAGTTTCCACCATCAGCTCACTCCTGCGCGGGTGGAATTGAATGTGGCCCACTTAGTCCCCTAGGCATCCCTGCTACTTCGGGCCTCGTTCATTCTGGGCCACTAAATCCATTGTTCTCTTGGCGTCCCCGACGGGATTCGAACCCGTGTTACCGCCGTGAAAGGGCGGTGTCCTGGGCCACTGGACGACGGGGACGCATGCGCATAAGTGACCACGCAATTCCTAGGCTAACCGCAGCCGCGCCGCACGTCAAAATCCCTTGTCGATCTCCCGAAAAACAGGACCCGCGCTCACCCGGCACCCACGCGCGCTGAGCGCCGAATCTCCGCATGCTGCGTCAAAATGAACTGATCCGTCATCCCCGCAATGTAATCCGCAATCACCCGCGGCAGGCCCTCACTCTCGATCTCCGCGAAGTACGATTCCGGCAGCTCCGCAGGCTCGCGCTCCCAAAACGCAAACAACTCCGTCACCACCGCTTCTGCCTTTTCATGCTCGCGATCCAACGCCGGGCAGGTGTACAGCTCCCGGAAAAGATACGTCTTCTCCTCACGCCGTTGCGCCTCCATCGCCGGGGAAAACACCGCCAATCGATGCCGCAGCTGCCGGATACCGGCAACGTCCCAAGCGCCGCTCGCTTCCGTACGTTCCGCCGTGGTGCGAATGAGGTCGAGCACCAACTCTTTCTGCATCAGCTGCAACGCATCATGAAAAACGTATTTTTCTTCCGCTGCGGGGTGCGCCCACTGCACGCTCTCGAAGCAGCGCCGCAGCATGCCTACGTGCTCGCACGCTGTTTGCACCTCCAGCAAGCCGGACTCCACGCCGTCATCCAAATCGGCCGTCAAATACGCGATCTCATCCGCCAGATCGATAACCTGCGCCTCCAGCGGCGGGCTTTCCGTTAACAAATACTCCCGCAACTCCGGCTGCTCGGCTTCAATGTAGTCGCGCGAGTGCTTGATGATGCCCTCACGCGTTCCCAGCGTCAGGTTCAAACCCCGATGCCCCGCATAGCGTTGCTCAAACCGCTCCACGATGCGCAAAGCGTGGAGATTATGGTCGAATCGCAGCCCATACCGTCCCAGACAGCGATCCAATGCTCGTTCGCCCGCATGCCCAAACGGCGGATGCCCGATGTCATGCACCAGCGCCAAGGTTTCTGCCAGATCGACGTTCAACGCCAGCGCTGACGCCACATGCCGCGTTACTTGTGCCACCTCAATCGTGTGCGTCAAACGGCTACGAAAATGGGCGGAAGCCCGGCGTGTAAACACCTGTGTCTTACCCGCGAGCCGCCGAAACGCGCGCGACTGCACCACACGATCGCGGTCCCGCTCGAACGGGGAGCGGCCGTCGCTCGCCGGTGCAGGAAAAGCACGCGCCGCAAGCCGTTGCTCCTCCGCACCGAACACCCCGTACCTGCTGAGGTCGAAACGCATGCGTTTCCCATCCGCCGTCCCACCGCGCACAGCCGTTGCCTGCACAGCGCTCTACTTCACAGGTCCCGCACCGGCATGCGCCAGCCGCATGCGAGCGTTTTCCAAGTCGTGCTGCGTCTTAGATACATCTGCCGGATCGACGTCCGCCGGCAGCGATGTCGCATACTGCGTTAACGACCGTTGCCAAGCCGCAATCGCCATCGGGAGCTTGCCTGCATGTGCGTAAATCTCACCCATGTGCGCCAGCAACGATGGGTCGCTCGGTTGCCGCAGCACCGCTTTGCGCTCGTAATCCTCAGCCATCGCATATTGGCCCTGCTTGTAATACGCCCACGCCAGGGAATCCAGATACGCGCCGTTTTGCGGATCATATTGCACAGCCTTTTGCAGCATCGCCGTCGCCTGCTCCAGCTTCAACCCACGTTCGGCCAGCATGTACCCGTAATCATTCTGGATGGCCGCATAATTCCCATCGATCGCCAGGCCTTTGCGAAAATCCTCATCCGCCTGGTCGAACAACTTTTGGCGCTCCGCGATAGTTCCGCGGAAATAGTAAATAAACAGCTTTTCTTCCGGCTTCGTAGCGGTCGCTTCCGCCTTGTCCAGTGCCTCGGACGACTGCTTCCAGTGCCGTGCCCGCGATTGCATATCCGCCAGTGTGACGAACACATCGCGGTCCTCTGGCGTTCCCTTCAACTGTGCGCTGGCCAGCTTCAGTCCTTCATCGAGCTTGCCGTTATCGCCCAACTGCCGCGCATAGGTCAGCTGTACATCGCGATTACCCGGCAGCGCCGCCGCGTCTGCCTGTGCGGCGTTCAGCGCCGCCGTCCATTGGTGCTGGTCGCGACGCGCATCGATCTCGCCCTCATACCCGCGCGCCTGGTAGTCGCCGCCCAACTGACTCATTTGCTTATAAGTCGCCACCGCATCGTCGTACTTGCCCGCTTCCCGCTGCACGATCCCCAGCCGCTCCAAAAACAGCGCACGGTTACTGCGGTCTCCGTCCTCGTACTTGCCGTTAGGCGAAGCACTCGACGCCAGAAGGCTCTTCAACGTACTGATCGCCTCGTCGAAACGCCCCAGCGCGTCGTACACCAGCGCTTCGTTATAGCTCAACTCCAGATTATTGTTCACCAGCGTTTCGGCCTTTTTCAGCGTTGCCAACGCCTGATCGTAACGCCCCTGCTGCCGTTGAATGTCGGCCTCGCGAATCAGCGCCTGCGCGTCCTGCGGATCGGCGCCCACGAGCTGCCCATAAATCCGCGCTGCCCCGTCCATCTGGCCCGAAGCCAGCAATGCACCCGCCAACGCCCGCTTGCTATCGGCATTTTCCGGATCCTGATCCACCGCCGCCTGATACGCCTTCGCCGCTTGCTTGGGCTGCTTCATCTGGTCGTAAATGCCGCCCAACGCGAAATCCATCCGCGCGGACCGGCTCGTCTCCGGCACCGCCGCAATCGCCTGCGCGGCCTTCGGCAGGTCGCCCTGCTCTGTATACAGCCGCGCCATGCTCAACACCACCTCTTCCGAGTTCGGGTCGATGGCCTGCGCCGCCTTGAACTGCGCTTCCGCTTTGGCACTGTCATGGTTCAAGCCGTACAGCTGTCCCAGCAAAAGGTGCGTCTCCAGATCCTTCGGCTTCAGCCGCGCAATCGTTTCATACTCTTTGATTGCCTGCCCGAGCATCTCTTGCGATTGCGCGCCCTGCCCTTGCCGGTCATCGAGCGAGCGCAGATAGACACGCCCCAGCAGCATATGCGCCTCGACATCGTCCGGATGCCGGTTCACCTGCTCCTGAGCCGCGCTGACCGCCTCGCGAATCCGCCCCAGCCGAAAATATAAATTCGCCAGACCGTCTTCCAGCATCGCCGATTCCGGATCGGCCGTCATCGCCAGCTTGTACTGCTCAATCGCCTGCGTTGCCAGGTCTTGCCGTCCATTGTTCACCGCCTGGCTTTCATACATCTTCGCCAAACCGTAGTGGAAATACGCTGCGGCCCGGTCCGGTGTACCGGCAGCCGTGGGCGCCCCCGAGGATGCCGAACTGGCGTTTTTGTTTTGCGCCGCACCGTACGGCGTGGGAGCCAACAGCAGCAGACCGGCAAAGAAAACAGGGTGGACGCGAAACGAAAAAGTCATAAACGAGGTCCTTGGGTCAGCTCGGAAGGGCAGCTCGGAAACACAGCAGTTAACTTTTAGACGACATACCCACAGCTTTGGATGCGGCTTGTCACTGCACGAGAGTCACACGTCGTTCCACTACAAGAGTTGTGTCATCTCCATCGAAGCGCGTAGTGGAGACCTGCAGTTCCGTCCAGCCATCAACCCGGGTGCCCCATCTTCGCGACAGCTTCATCGTCGCTAAGGTGGGTCCCCGAAGGCCCCGCCCAACCACATTCACCCATGGCGAAAGTGCCGCACTCCCGTGAACGCCATCGCCACCCCGAGCCGGTTCGCCGCCTGAATCACCTCCGGATCGCGCACCGATCCTCCCGGCTGAATGATTGCGGTCGCCCCCGCCCCGACTATTACCTCGAGACCGTCCGCAAACGGAAAACATGCATCACGCGCAGCCACACTCCCGGCCATGGGCAGCACCGCCTTCATCGCCCCAAAGCGCGCCGCGTCCACCCGGCTCATCTGCCC
>CAXTRN010000226.1:0-5615 GCA_964246645.1 uncultured Acidobacteriaceae bacterium | reverse complement strand
CCCGAACGCGCCCAGTATACGCCCGCACATCTAAAGCGAGCTCGTCGCAACCGACTAGAACCACTCCCCAGTGCCAGTCAATCCCCACAGAGCTGTCCTCTCAACCCAAGCGAACAGCTTCACCGCTGAAACGATCTGTCCTCTCAACCGAAGCGGACAGCTTCACTATTGAAAACATACCTGTCATCTCGACCGAAGCGGACAGCTTTACCGTCCGCGCAGTGGAGAGACCTGCAGTGCCGCTCTTGCTCGACAGCCATAAACACCCGGCTCTAGCATGCTCCTCATGCTCACGCGCCGTGATCTCTTCCACAGCACCGCCATGCTCGCCGCCACCCTCGCGTCCCGCCGCATGCTCGCCCAAACCGGGGCACCGCAGCCCCTCCGACTCGGCATCGCCAGCTACAGTCTGCGCAACTTCGACCCTGCCTTCGTCATCTCGGCCGCCAGGCAATTGCGCACACCGTTTTTGAATCTCAAAGACGTGCATCTGCCCATGACACCGACCGGCGAGATCGCTCCCAAAGCCGCTCTCTACCGCGCCGCCGGCCTCCATCTCACCGCCGCCGGCACCATCCCCTTCAACAAAGACGACGATGACGATATCCGCGCCAAATTCGAATACGCGAAAACTGCCGGCATCCCGCTCATCGTCGGCGCTCCCACACATGCCACCCTGCCGCGCCTCGAAAGCTTCATCAAGCACTACAACATCCCGGTCGCCATCCACAACCACGGACCCGAGGACAAGGATTGGCCCTCACCCCTCGATGTGCTCGCCGCTGTTCAAAACCTGGACTCACGCCTCGGCTGCTGCATCGACGTCGGCCACACACTGCGCTCCGGTACCGATGTTGTTGAGGCCATCCACAAGGCCGGCCCCCGTCTCTTCGACCTTCACATGAAAGACCTCGCCGATAGCACCGCCAAGGAAAGCCAGGTCGCCGTTGGTGAAGGCGTCATGCCCGTGCGCGCCATCTTCGAAGCGCTTCTCGCCGTGCACTACAAAGGTTTCATCGACCTCGAATACGAAATCAACCCTACAAATCCCCTACCCGGCATGCTCCAAAGCTTCGCCTATATGCGCGGCGTCCTCGCCGGCATGGGCCAAGCGACCATCACCTAAACAAAGCATCCTCTTCGCTTCCGCCACCCCGCCGGTTCCGCTCGGATCACCGACCGTATAGGAACTGTCATCTCGACCGGATAGGAAGTGTCATCTCGACCGGAGCGCGAAGCGCGCAGTGGAGAGACCCGCAGTTCCACGGCTGCAAACAGTTCCACCGCTGCAAACACCCGATCCCTTCGAAAACAAACATAAGCGCAACCGCGATCTAAACCTTCGGCTCCCATCCTTTCGCGTAACTCCGCCGCGTCATCGCTTCCGCCTTTGCATCGCCCTCAATCGCAAATGTGGCCGGGTTCGTCCGCAACGTGCGCCCAGTGAAATACGCGATATTGGACAACTGCAGCATCGTCACCGCGACATTGCCCTGGTCGACCGGCTGCCGCAGTGGCGTTCCCGTGCGAATCGCTGCAATCATGTTGCCGAAATGCGCATCCGTCATCGTGTCCGCGCCCACCAGGTCCGCCGAGGAGGTCGCTCCCTGCTTCGGCACATGGTACGAACTGACCAGCTTGTCCTTCAGGTCGTACACCTCATAGCCGTCACGGTCCACGATCACATTGCCCTCGGTGCCGTGCACGCACACGCCGCGGTCACGCCCATAGGTGGTCTTGCCGCTGCAACAGTCGCCCTTCCATGTGATCATCGCGTCCGGATACGTGAATCCGGTGTCGAGCGTGTCGTAAAACTGCCAGTCATCGTGCGCGGCGTAGCGGCCGCCGGCGGCCGTCACCTGCGTGGGAAAGCCGACGTTCAATGCCCAGCGTGCTACATCCACCTCGTGCGACCCGTTGTTCAGCGCCTCGCCCGTACCCCAGTTCGTAAACCAGTGCCAGTTGTAGGGATGAACGTCGCTTGTGTACTCCCGGCGCGGCGCCGGCCCCTGCCACAGATCCCAATCCAGCGTCGCGGGCACGGGCACCGCCTTGCCCACGCCGATCGGCTTGCGGCGATTCGTGTACCAGGTTTCCGCCCAGTACGCCTTGCCGATCGCCCCGCTATGAATCCTTTCCACGATCTCGATCGTGTGCGGCGATGACCGTTGCTGCGAGCCCATTTGCGCCAACCTTCCGTACTTCCGCTGCGCCGCCACCAGCATCTTGCCTTCCGCCGGGTTGTGCGAGCACGGCTTTTCCACATACACATGCTTGCCCGCTTCGAGCGCAAGGATCGCCATCGGCGCATGCCAATGGTCAGGCGTCGCTATGGTGATTGCGTCCACATCCTTTGCGGCCAGCACCTTGCGAAAATCCTGCTCCGCCCGCGGGCTTTCGCCCATGCTCTTCCTGGTCGCAGCCGAAAACTTTTCCAGAATCGCCTGATCGACATCGCATACCGCGACGATCCGCGCCTGCTTCGCGTTCGCCTGCAGCGACCCCAGATGTGCGTACGCCCGGCTATTGAGCCCGATGACCGCGAATTGCACGCGCTCGTTCGCACCCAGGATCTGGGCATAACTTTTCGCCTGCATGCCCCGCGCGGTCAGCCCCAGGGACACCCCCGCGGCACCGGCCGCCCGTAAGAATTTCCGTCGATCCATCATCATATCCATCGCGCCCATGCTATCCCAGCGCTCGCATCATCGTCTCCGGCACAGCAACTGCCGGTCGCGGTTGGCGCCCGCGATCCTAAGCAAATTTCCTACTTGCTAAGGTATTTCGGCCGTCACCATACAGGGTCATCTCGACCGCGGCGGACGGTCTTCATCATCCGCGCAGGGGAGAGACCCGCGGTCGCATGCCGATGCAGCAGGTTTCCTTTCTCAACTTGGGATATTCGAACGAATATCGGCCCTATCGCCCATTTTGGGTACCCTCCCCCTGAAAACCCATTGCGGTGAGGTTACGTCCAAAACGGACAAAGCGGTTTTCTCGGCTCCTCGCGGTGGAAATCATCCGAAAATGCTGGTGGGTACAGCACCGAGCTTAGTGCAGAAATGAAAATGTCGTGCGATTAACATGAAATAACAAACAATTCCAGACACAGACACCGCCGGAAATGCGCATAGCTCTTTCCGATATCCATAAAATTGGCGATAGTAAGTAATTCGGACACGTTGTTCTGGCCTTTCCTATATACGGGCCGCCGCTGCCGATATCTATATCTTTGCTGGATCCCTTTTTCTAGCCCTGCGTGAAATTGTAAGAACGAGTCTCTTTGATCATCTCCTGCTGCACACAATCAGTTATTTTTTCCGCAACGCTCGCCCGCTTCGCTCAGAAGCAGCGTCATCGCTCGCTGTGGCCTCGCAATGGCGGCCTATCGCATGACCCAACAACTATCGATAGCGAGCCTCACGTCGCATCTCGCCTGATCTAACTCCCTCCCTTTACGACATTACGCTCCGCGCGATGTAGTGGCTCTGTGTTGCAACGCCTTCTATGTCGTTCGACCTTTGAGTTATCGCGCCACCGAGCAAGGGTACGGGCTCGCTCCCGAGAGTCAGTTACTACAAACCTTTCGTTGTATTTTGCTTTTTGCCTTTAGTCTGACTTCCCACATACTTTGCGTGATGTCGGACCGTCAACGCGGGTGAAGAGTAATGAATATAGCTGCGAAAGAACCGCACCGTTCGCTTGCAAACAAATTTCAAGATCGAGAACTCTGCATGAAACGCTCCCTTTATACATTCCTGCTCGCAATCGTGGCATTGCTGTTCTGCAAGACCTCGTTCGCGGCTTCCACCTGGTATGTCCGTGCCGATGGTGGCACCCGCTACTCGTCCAACGCGCCGCTTGGCCAATGCGACGGCCTCGCCGACACCGCTTATCCCGGCTCGGGCGTCAACCAGCACTGCGCCTTCAACGATGTGCGCTTTCTTTGGGACGACCAGCACAGCTATAACCAGCTCCAATGGGTGATCGCCGGTGGCGACACCGTTCTGCTCGACAACACCAGGCAATGGCGCATCGGCTGGGACACCGCCGATGGCCATGCCGAGCCTTGGTGCTGGGGTTGGAACGGTGGCGCCTTCGGTTGCTTCAACCCCACCGTCCCTGCCGGCACCGCCGCGCAGCACACCCGCATCCTGGGCCGCAACTTTGCCAGCTGCAACGCCGGCAACCTGCCCGACAAAACCAAAATGACGCAAATCTTCGGCGGCCACGGCGTGGGTGTCAATCTCAATCTCGCCGGCGCCCAGTTCGTCGATGTTCAGTGCGTCGAATTCACTCGCCACTCCGACTGCGTGCGGCATGGCAATCCCGCTTATCCGAGCGAATGCAGCAGCAGCTATCCCCTGGATGATTACGACAGCGACGGCCTGGGTACCGACATCGGCACGCACGATCTGCTGCTGCAGGATCTTTGGATTCACGGCCACACCGACCGCGGCATCATCGGCCCCATCGGCGGCCTTGTCACAGCCACCCGCGTCGATATCGACACAAACGGCATGGCCGGTTGGGACTTCGATGACGGCCGCGCTACACCCCTCGTGAACGCCGTGCTGAAAATGAACTACTCCACCATCGAGTGGTCCGGCTGCAACCAGGAATATCCGTTCGTCCATGCCATCCCCGTCGCCTCCTGCTACAGCCAGTCCACCGGCGGTTACGGCGACGGCATCGGCACCCCCGCCGGCACCGGCATGAGCGCCTTTATCGACCACTCCGTCTTCCGCTACAACACCCAGGATGGCGAGGATTTCGGACACGTCGATACCGGTTCCTACACGCTTTCCATCACCAACTCGGCCAGCTACGCCAACAATGGCGGCCAGTTCAAATGGGGCGGCAATTTCTACAACGTCACCTTTCAAAACAACATCGCCGTGGGCAACTGCCTGCGCCTGTCCGCGCCGCTGCCCGGTGCGCCCAGCACCTATAACGCCAATCTGGCCGATTTTTGCCGTGCGCAAGACGCCATCTCCTTCGACCTGCGCAACGGCACGCAAACGCTCTTCAACAACAACACCATCCTCACCTACGCTCCCACTACCTTTGACATCCAGTGCTGGGATGCCGCTACCTGCGCCAACTCCAAGCTCACCATGACCAACAATATCGTCCGCGGCTATGACAACCCTGCTACCTACAACATGGGTGGACAGTCCGGCGGTCCGGGTGGTTTTTGTGGCGCGAATTGCAACGGCTCCACCGTGCCCCTGGGCACCATCATCCGCAGCAATAACATCTACTTCGGCCTGCGCGGCTGCCCCGCCAACCAGCTTTCGGATGCGGTGAACGGCTCGGCAACCAACGAATCCTGCACCGATCCGGCGCTCACCGACGAGCCCTACTCGTTCGCCAGTGAAGCGACCCTGGATCCGCTCAACTTTGCCCTCTCGCAAGGCAGCCCCGCGGTCTACACCGGCACCACCGTCCTCGGCCTTCTCACCGACTTCGATGGCCAGCCCCGGCACATCCCCACCAGCCTCGGCGCGCTCGAATACGGCTCACAAGCCACCCTGGCCACCATTCAAACCGCGCCCGTCGATGTTTTCAGCACAGCGCCGATCATTCCGGTGGTGCCGATCACGCCCCTGCAG
>CAXTRN010000225.1:0-5625 GCA_964246645.1 uncultured Acidobacteriaceae bacterium | reverse complement strand
GAAGAAACGGCGTTTCTGCTTTGGCAGGGCAAGCTGCCGACCGAGGCGGAACTGGCGCATTTCTCGGCCGAACTTGCCGCCGCCCGCCAGCTTCCAAAAGCCGCCGTCGCCTTCCTGAAGGGCTTGCCGGCCGCCGCTCCGCCCATGGAGGTCCTGCGCACCGCCGTTTCCCTGCTTTCCCTCTACGATGAAAGTTCCGAAAGCTCTGCGGCGACGACCCACGCCGAAAATCTACGCAAAAGTTTCTCGCTCACCGCACAAGTGGCGATGATCGTGGCGATCTTTGCGCGCCTGCGTGCAGGCAAGGACGTTGTTGAAGCAGATCCGACCCTTTCGCATGCCGCCAATTTCCTCTGGATGCTGAACGGCGCCAAGCCTTCTCCGGCCGCGGCGCACGCTCTGGATGTGGCGTTGATCCTGCACGCCGACCATGAGCTGAATGCGAGCACCTTTGCCGCGCGTGTCATCGCCGGAACGCTGTCGGACATGCATTCGGCCATCACCGGTGCCATCGGCGCGCTCAAGGGTCCCCTGCACGGCGGCGCCAATGAAGCCGTCATGAAGCTGCTCTATGCGGTCGAGGCCTCGGGCGAGGACCCCGTCGCGCATGTGCGCGGCATGCTGGCCGCCAAGCAGAAAGTTTCCGGCTTCGGTCATCGCGTTTACACAACGGAAGACCCACGCGCCACCCACCTTCGGCAGATGTCGGAAGACCTCGGCCGCGACAGCAATCCCAAGTGGTACAGCATGTCGCGCGAGATCGAGCTTTTCGTCAAAGACCAGAAGAAGCTCAATGCCAATGTCGATTTTTACTCTGCCAGCACCTACACCACGCTGGGCATCGACATGGACCTGTTTACCCCGATCTTCGCGGTTAGCCGCATCGCCGGTTGGTGTGCGCATGTGATCGAGCAGCACGACGACAACCGCCTCATCCGCCCGCGCGCAGAGTACACCGGACCGGCATACCCTGCGCCGTATGTGCCTATCGACCAGCGACAGTGAAACCAGCGGCGGTGAACCAGCTATTGGTGCCTGTTGTGCTCACCGCCGTTTCCGGCTCTTCTGGTGCTACTTCGATCCCGGCGGCACGACCCCGTTCATTCGCAGATACTCCACCATCTGCCCGTAGTGGTCGTAGCCGTGCGCGACCGCAAAGCTCGCCAACGTCGCCCGCGTCTTCATGCCGTCCGCGCCTTCGATGGTGAGAAAAGCATTTGCCGGCGTGATCGTCGCCACCGCCTGGTGCGCGAAAGCAAAGGAAGCTGCCAGTGCGGAAACGATCTCGGCCTTGGTCTTCAGGTTGCCGATCGCTTTTACGTCCACACCCGGCTTCATGCCGCTCACCTGGCCATAAAAGTAGTAGTTCGCCTGGATGATGTGGGTCGCCTGGCCGCTAAAGCTGCGTACGCCGGTGAACTTGGCATCCTGCGCGGGGGCAAAGGTCGCGCTGCTGGGAGCGAAGTTGAATTTGTCGGCAGGCATGGCCTTGACGACCCCCGTCACTTCCTCCTCGAAGGCGCTTAGCATCACGTTCTCGGCCTTCGCCGGGTCCATGGGGGCGCCCACGGCGGCGCCGGCTCCGCTGCCCATCGACATCTGAGCTGCAGCTGTTTTCGCGCCCGCCCCCGCGCCTGTACAACAGGCCAAAACACCGGTTACCATCCACATCCGCACGCGCATACGTCTTCTTGCCTCCATTGCTGTTTGAAGTTGCCCGAATTTTGATTGGCTCCAGCCTAGCAGACCTGCCGCCACCCTCCGTTTGCGCGCGGGAGTACCTTGAAAGAGCATGCAAATTTACCTCGACGCCAACGCGACCACACCCGTGCTGCCTGAGGTTGTCGCCGCCATGCAGCCCTTCTGGACCGAGCGCTTCGGCAACCCCAGTTCTGCCCACGCCGGCGGCCAGCGCACACGCGCCGCTGTCGAACGGGCGCGCGCCGCCGTCGCGGCTCTGCTGGGCTGCACCGCGCGCGAGATCGTGTTCACCTCCGGCGGCACCGAAGGCGACAACCTCGCGCTCGCCGGCGTCCTGCAGCCCTTTCTGGACCGTCACGAGCCCGCGCACCTGGTCACTACTGCCATCGAACACCACGCCGTGCTGTACGCAGCCGAAGCGCTTGAACGCCGCGGGCTGGAGGTAACGTACCTCGCACCCGATCGCACCGGCGTCGTCACCCCGGAAGCGCTTGCCGCCGCACTGCGCCCGCACACACGCCTGGTTTCCATCATGCTGGCCAATAACGAAACAGGCGCCATCCAGCCCCTTCCCGCGCTGGCCCGCGTGGCCAAAAAGCGCGGTATCCTCGTCCACACCGACGCGGTGCAAGCCGTCGGCAAGCTCCCACTCGCCCTGTCCGGCAGCCCGGACGCCGGACTGCGCGACGAAGACGTGCACGACGCAGGCCTGCACGCTGAAGGCCTGGGCGATGCGAGCTTGTGCGATGCCGGCTTATCCGACGTAGACCTGCGCGATGTCGATCTGCTCACTCTTTCCGGCCACAAAATGTATGCGCCGCAGGGTACCGGCGCCCTGTTTGTGCGCAAAGGCGTGGCCTTGGCACCGCTCTTCCATGGCGGCCCGCATGAGCGCCAACGCCGCGCCGGCACCGAAAATGTACCCGGCATCGTCGGCCTCGGCTGCGCGGCCACGCAGGCAGGGGCTTTCCTTCAATCAACCGCGGTCGCCGCGCTGCGCACCCGCCGCGACCGCCTGGAAGCGGCGCTCCTGGCACAGATCCCTGGTGCTCACGTCAATGCTGCCGCGGCGCCGCGCATGAGCAACACGACCAACCTCCGCGTCGACGGCCTCGATGCCGAACGCTTGCTGATTGCGCTCGATCTGCAGGGCATCGCGGCCAGCTTCGGCGCGGCCTGTCAGTCCGGCGCCACCGAACCCTCGCATGTGCTCCTGGCGATGGGTTTCACTCCGGCCGAAGCACGCAGCAGCCTGCGGCTTTCGCTTTCACGACTGACCGATGATGCAGAGATCGACCGCGTGATCGAGGTTCTTCCCGCTATTGTGGCGCGGATGCGCTCCGTGGCGGCCCAAAAACCGACACTATCCCGCACCATCGTCAGAGCGTAGAAATGCGTTCATAGGTGCCGAAGCCACTGCCGATGAAGCGTTTACAGGTACCACGGGATATTCACCACAATGATGCGTTGATTGCCGCGCAGCAGCAACAACAGCTTCAACAACTGCACGCGCTGATTGTGCAGGAAATTCTCCCACCAGTGCCGCACGACCAGCTCCGGAACAAGTACCGCCACCTTGCGGCCGGGGTTGGCATCCTCAAGCTGCAGGATGTAGTCCATCAGCGGTCCCAGAATTGTCCGGAAGTTGCTGCAAACGGTGACCAGCTCGGGCTCCGGCATACCGTGATCGCGAATGGGCCTCATCACCATGCGCTCCCACATGTCGCGATCCAGCGGCTCATCGTCGCTTTCCACGTTCACTACCTTGACCTCATTACTCATCACGAGCCCGAAGCGCAAAGCCTTTTCGCTGATCTTGTCCCAGCGTGCCACCGGAACCACGACCAGCGGCGGCTCGAGGCCCGTAAGCCGCAAGGGCGAGGTGTCCGCCGTTTCCAGGTGCACCCGGCTGTAATGGCGCTTGATGCTGTGCATCGTGAGGATGATGGCCGGCACCAGTAGCACTGTGATCCAGGCACCCGAAGTGAACTTCGTGACCAGGACGATCAACAGCGTTACGCCGGTGGCGAACGCGCCCAAACCGTTCAAAAACAACTTGACGGAACGGTGCGGCGCGTCGGTGGTCTTCATCCAGTGCTTCACCATGCCGGCCTGGCTGAGCGTAAACGCCAGAAACGCACCGATGGCATACAGCGGGATCAGGCGATCCGTCACACCGCCGAAGATGATAAGGATCAGCGCCGTAAAGCCGGTAAGCGCATAAATCCCGTGGGAAAACAGGAGCCGGCGGCCGCGCAGAATGAACACGTGCGGCAGGTAATCCTTAACGGCAATCGCCCGCGCCATCCGCGGGAAGTCGGCAAACGCCGTGTTGGCGCTGAAGCTCAGGGCCGCCAACACGCTGCCCATTGTCAGGAAATAAAACCAGCCGCGTCCAAAAACCGCCGCCACCTGGATGGAAAGTACGCTTTGGTACTTCGGATCACTGGGGTCCATGGCTGTGATCTGGTAAGCCTTTGCGATGTACGCCAAACCGGCCAGCAGCATGATCAGGATCGCAATAATGACTGTGAGCGCCTGGTTTGCCTTGTGGGAGCGCGGTTCCCTGAAAGCTGTTACCCCGTTGGAAACAGCCTCGACGCCGGTCATCGCCGCGCAGCCGTTCGAAAAAGCCTTTAATAGCAGCCACACCAGGGCAAAGCCCATCAGGTGTTCGGTCGAAGCGACCGGCGGCGGCGGCGGCGTGATCGCATGCGGTGCTCCACCGGCGGCAAGCGCGCGCAACACGCCAACCACAATCGTGATCGCCAGGGTGCCGACAAACAAGAATGTCGGCAACATGAACGCCACACCGGTTTCCTTTACGCCCCGAAGATTGACGACCACAATGATGGCCAGAATCAGCAGACAAAGGGACAATTGATGGTTGTGCAGCGAAGGCAACGCGCTCACCAGGGCGGTGACGCCGGCGGAGATGCCCACCGCTGCCGTGAGAATATAATCGATCATCAGGGCAGCGGCCGCCAGCAAACCCGCGCCGTCCCCCAGATTTTCACTCGCCACGGTGAACGATCCACCGCCGTTCGGGTACGCCTCAATGGTTTGCCGATAGCTGAAGTACAGGATCGTCAGCAGAATCAGGATCGCCGTAAAAATCGGCAAGAGATGCTGTTGCACCCCGATCAAACCCAGCGGGATCAGCAGCGCCATCGCGGCTTCAGGCCCGTAGGCCGCGCTGGTAAGTCCATCCAATCCAAAAATCGGGATGCCGGCGGCGACGCCGATATGTTCATGGGCGGCTTCGCTGGTCGCCAGCGGCTTACCAAATAAAACATCAAAAAAACGCATGGGCCTTTATCGTCCTGGGCGCGCAGGTGCGCCGCGCCTATCCTTGCCTATCCTATTGTGCGCCACGATCGGGGCGAGAATGGCTCCCGGTCGCTGCCGCGCGCTTGTTCGTGAGAAGGATCACCATGAAAGATGCGGTGCACCCTGAAGAAAGCTGCCCGACAGGGACGGCAATTTCATGTGCCGGCCGTCTGAAGAGGATCGCGCGCCCTTTGCCGCCAGCCAGCCGCCGCCGCATTGCCGCCGCCGGGTTACCGCCGCTTAGTTACCGCCCGTCCGTTGAATGCGTTCCTTGTTTTCCCGCAAAAGATGCAGAAAGGCTTCGAGCGCCGGCCCTGTGTTGCGCGGGTTCCACACCGCGGCAAGTCCTAAAAACAGGGTTTCCGGCTTTAAAACACAAAAGCTGAGCCCTTTTGCGCGCAAGTGCCGCACCGCGGAAGGCACCAGCGCCACGCCTTCGCCCGCTTCCACCAGTGTCAAGACGCCGGGCCAGGAGGCCGATGTGTTCGCGATCGCCGGGACCACGCCTTCCGCTGCAAACAAAGCCAGAATGGAATCAAACAGCAGCGGATTGGACTCGCGCTCGGCCAGCACGAGCGGTTCTGCGGCAAGCTC
>CAXTRN010000224.1:0-5658 GCA_964246645.1 uncultured Acidobacteriaceae bacterium | reverse complement strand
GCCGAACGGGGACCGGCCGTGCCGAGGGCACGTTTTTGGGCAGCACCATCGCAGGCGGCACATAGATTGCCGAGAAGATGTTGCGGCCCGAGCCCGCGTACACCAGGCTTTCCGTGCGCAACATCGCCGCCTCATCCAGCGTCGGATCAAGGCTCGCCGAGCTGCTGGCGAGCTTTTGTGCTGCCACGCCCGGCACCGCAGCGGTGCCCGCGGTGCCGGTGCGGTTTGTGTTGGCGTTGCCGGATGCCGTTGCGTTTGCCCCGCGCGTGGCCGCTGTGCCATTGCGCAGCACCGGTGCCGGAGCAGAGGTCGTAGGAGCGATGGTCGGCGGTGGCGTGACGGGGCCTCCGAAGATGGCATACAGGTTATACAAAATGCCACACGAACCGACCGCCAGCAGCACCCCGAGCAGGATGGTTTTCTGCCGGTTTTCAGCCCCGCCCTTCACTGCGCACCTCCTGCCGTTGCGGGCGCAGTTTCCGTGCTGCCGGCGTCCGGGGTGGATGCTTGAAACTCCGCGCCCACAGGTGCGCGTAGATACGTGATCAGCCGCAAACGCAGATTTACCTGACCCGTCTGCTGCCCTGTAAGCGTGATGCCCAGAATGCAGAAAAACAGCCGGTCGCGCTCCAAGGCGTTCATCAGCCCCACAACCGAACGGTAGTCGCCCGAGATGCTCGCATCCATGCGCACCTCGGTGAGCGCATACGGTCCCACGAGCACCGGCGCATACAGATATTGCACGCGACCCAGGCGCACACTTTCGCGCGTAGTCACCGCACCCAGCTCCGTAGCCACCTGCGACACGGCGAACGGCAGACGGTTGAAATAAAATGCGTCGGCCTGCTCGGTTGAGGCTTCCAGCTTGCTATCGATGCCTTCGAGCGGCTTGCCGCTGATCTGCGCCGCCGTCAGCATCGTGTGCTGTTGCGCCAGAGCCTCAGGTCCGCTCGCACTCAGCGCCTGCCATACCAGAAGCAGATGCACCAAAAGGTAAAGGCTCAGGACACAAAGGGCCGCCACGCCGGCAAAGTGGAGGTTCACCGCCGTGAGCAGCTGACGGGCCCGCGCCGTTAAGCGGGGCACGCGGCGCAACACCGATGTGCTATTGGGGGGCGGCACCAGAGCGACCGTACTCATTGCACCCCCCCGCCTGGCTGACCCAACTGCCTGGTGGCGGGCGCATAGGGCGTCAACACCACGCCATTGCGCAGGTAACCGCGACGCGCGTTGGCCTGGGAGTCTGGCCCTATCACCGCCGGTCGCCGAGCACGGCTCGCCGCGGACACGACCGGAACTGCTGTCGCCGTTGCGCCTGCTTCACCCATGGTGTGGCCGTGCGTCACGGCGTAGGGCTGCCCCACCGGCAGTGGGTTGTACTCCGCCAGAATCTCAAACTCCACGCCCGGCGGGGTTCCTGGAGCGGCCAGCGTGCCGCCGGCTTGTGTTCCGAAACCAGGGCCGTTCGATGGCAGCGTGCTTCCCGCGCGCTGTCCGTTGGCACCCGCCGCCTCTTTATTCTGTGCCGATTCACTCCCCAAACGGGGCTCCAGGAAGCGTCGCGAGCGTTCCAGGTTGCGCACCAGCTGCACCGCACGGGCGCGCTCCCCGGCTACCCGCAGCCGGATCATCACCTGCCCGTCCGTGGTTACGGCCGGCTCCAGCGAAGTCACCTGCACGCCGGCGGGCAACACGTCTTCCAGATCCATCATGACCGCCGTCCAGGAAAAACTCTTGCGCATAAACAGCGCATTCAAAAAGTGGGCGCGATCCAGCACAGCGGCATTGTTCGGTTGACGCATCCGCTGTTCGGTGTGCAATTTTTTCTCTTGCACCGCAATCGTCTGGTCGCGCAAGCGGTCGAGTTCCGCCTGCTGCCTAGCCGCCTTTGCACCCAAAAGATGGGCTGCGAACACCAACGCGAGTGCCATGGCACAGAGCCCGGCCATGATCAACCGAAGCCGCAGAAAAAACGCCCGCAGCTCCACAAACGGTCTTGTTGCGAGATTTACGGAAACACGCATGGTCAGCTCTTCAACGCCCCAGTCACCGCCGCCAGCCAGCTGCGCGAGACCGTGGCCGTGGTCGCCCCGGTGGAAAGGGCGGCTGTGTCGATCAACTCGCGCACCCGCAAGCCGTCCGCCAACGCGATGCCCTGCTCTTCCAGCACGCGGGTCAGTCGGTCGGCCCCGAGCGGCCCGGCACTCAACACCATCTCCGGCGCAGCGCCCAGAGAGTCCTCAAAATAGGCCACTGCAACCGAAACCGCCTGGGCAATTTCTTCTGCCTGCACATCGGGTGCCAGTGTGTGTACAGGCGGCGCTGTACTTTCATCCGCCGCCGCAAAAGCTGCAAGCTGCTGTAAGCCCTCCTGCGCGCCTGCGTGTGTGTACGATTCCAGCGACATCGGCGCAACGAGAATGGAATTGTGCAGCTCCGCATCCTGTTCTGCTGAAAGGAAGGAGGAGTTGTAGGGCGACCGGCTCACCGGCGCGGCCTCTCCGCCCGGCGTCCGGGGTGCGCCGTTGGAGCCGGCGTGCGCATCGTCCCGTCCCAGCGCAAACGCCGCCGGCACCGCGAGCCCGGTGATGCCGTCTTCATCCTCAACAGCCGTTTCGGCGGAAACCCGATCCGCATACGGATCGCGGCCATGTTCAGGCAGCGGCTCCTGGGCCGCCCATTCGCCCATGGTTTCTTCGGGATCTACCAGAGGCAGCAGCGAGCCCGCGCTATCCCCTGCCGTGCGCTCGAACAGCGCCGGCGGCAGCTCCGCGGGCGTTGCCGCCGCGCGTTCCATCAGTTCCACGGTCCGATGCAGCAGCAAGATCCCCCCGCGCACAATGGCGGTCGTCACGCCGCTCGCCGAGGCATTCACAACCAGCGCCGCCCCTTCGCTTCCCTCGAGCGCCGCCAGGGCCGCCAACGTGCTCGGCAACACAGCTCCGGGCTCAAAGCCCGTTTCGCGGGCGAGCGACTCGTATTCGGTGAGCACATCGCGCGGCATCGCCACGGCCAGCACCCGCACTGTGGCTTTGCTTGTGCTCATCACTTGGAAGCTGATCATGGCATCGTCTGCCTCAAAGGGCAGCAGCTTTTTCAGGCGAAACCGCACAATGGGCAGTGCTTCGGAAAGCTTGTTCGGCAGCGCATCGAAATCGAGCAACAGCACGCGCACGGCCGTGTCCGGGATCACCATGGTCAAATCGGCATTGTTCGCGTTCGCCCGTGCTCCCACCTGCTCCAGCGTCCGGCGCAGGGCGGCGATCACCCCTACGCGATCCGCCACATTGCCCGGCTTCAAACCCGGCGTAACGGCGCCCTCCTGCAGGTCGGCGCGAGCCACGGCCGCCAGCGGCGCACCCGGCATCGCCGACCGTGCCGCGACGACGCCGCTTGCGCTGATTTCACAGGCCAGGCGTGGGCGCTCTCCAGAGGCTTTCGGTAACAGGTTCATGGCTTCTCTAGCTTACCTGCGGACACGCCGATCGTTTGCCCCTAATCCGCCTGGGCTTGCTCCCGGTCGTTTGACGAACGGAAACGCCCCTTGTTGTTCGCATCTTTCCCGTTTGCCTCTTTGCCGTTTACATCTTTCGGGTCATGGCCGGGACCGGGCATGAGCGTAGTTGGCACAGGCGCGGGTACCTTGCAAAGTGCCCATTGAGATTGACCGCGGGCAGATCGAGTCGGCAAGGCCCGACGATGTGCAGCCTGCCCTTAGCGTGCTGCTCGACTAGCGTCCTGCCTCGATGAAAGTCACTTTGTTGATCTCCCGAAGCGTCGTAATGCCCGCACGTACGCGCTCGAGGGCTGAATCGCGCAGAAAGTTCATGCCCTTTTCGCGCGCTTTTTTGCGGATCTCCGACCCGGGACGCTTTTCCAGCAGCATTTCGCGCACTTCATCGTCGAGTTCCAGCAGTTCGTGGATCGCGGAACGGCCACGGAAGCCTGTACCGCCGCATTCCATGCACCCTTTTCCCTCGCGAAAACGGAATCCTTGCCAGCTGTCCGGCTCCAGCCCGTTTTCAATCAATTGCGCATCGCTGTACAGGACTTCATGGGCGCAGAAATCGCAAATCTGTCGCACCAGCCGTTGCGCCAGAATGCAGTTCAGCGCGGAAACAAAGTTATATGGCTCCACGCCCATGTTCAGGAACCGACCCAGCACATCGACGACATTGTTGGCGTGCACGGTCGTAAACACCAGATGCCCCGTGAGCGCCGAGTTGATGGCAATCTGTGCGGTCTCGGCATCACGAATTTCACCGACCAGAATCTTGTCCGGATCGTGCCGCAGAATTGACCGCAAGCCGCGCGCAAAGGTCAGCCCCTTTTTTTCGTTCACCGGGATCTGGGTGATGCCGCGAATCTGGTACTCAACCGGGTCTTCGATGGTGATGATCTTGTCTTCTTCGCTCTTGATTTCATTCAGCGCGGCGTAAAGCGTGGTCGTCTTGCCCGAACCGGTCGGCCCGGTGACCAGCACCATGCCGTAAGGCTCCTTGATGTACCGGCGAAACCGGCGCAAATCCTCCTCGGCAAAACCCACAACGTCGAGTGAAAGCTTTTGAAACTTTTCCGACATCGATTCCTTGTCGAGCACGCGCAGCACGGCGTTTTCGCCATGCACGGTCGGCATGATGCTCACACGGAAGTCGATTAGCCGGCCCTTGTAACGAACGCGAAAACGGCCGTCCTGCGGAACGCGGCGCTCCGCGATGTCGAGTTCGCTCATCACCTTGATGCGACTCAGAATGGTTTGGTGATGTTCACGCGCAATCGGCGCCATGGCCTGTTGCAACACACCATCGATGCGGTACTTCACCAGCAACGAATCGTCATAGGTTTCCAGGTGAATATCCGATGCCCTGCGTTCCAGTGCCGTGTACACCGTTGTGTCGACCAGCCGGATAATTGGCGAAATATCATCATCGCCGGTCAGCTTTTCGATCGATATATTTTCATCGGTGCTTTCATCGCCGAGCACATCGAAGGCCAGTCCCTCGGTCGCCTCGTCCAGCACGCGCTGTGACTGCTCGGACTTCTTCAACAGCTCGGTAATCTGCGTCAGCGTCGCGACGCGCGTCAACAGCCGCGTGCCCAGCAGTCCCGCGATCTCATCGAGCATCATCAGCTTCGAAGGGTCCGCCACCGCAATCGCCAAACGGTTGCCGGCCTGCTCCAACGGCACGAAGTTGTACCGAAACATCATGTCCACCGGCACGGTCTTGAACAATTCGTGCTGGATCTTGAAGTTTTTCAGATCGACGAACTCGGCATGGTACCGGCGCGCCAGCATCTGCGCCCGTTCGGTTTCGGTCATCTGATCGTTGTTGTAGAGATTGGCGACGGGCGGAGCGATGGCGGCCATGCGAGTTGGACTCCTGTGATGGGCTTCGGTCTACAAAGTGCACGGCACTCCGCCTGATTTCTGCATCAGCTTGCCGGCGCTGACCAACTCTGCTGCACCCGCTAGAGCAGTCGCCGTTAGAAAACTGCGCCTTCGCTGCATCCTGCGTTCGCTTGGCTCGCCTCACAAAAATGAACCTACGATGGTCACATCAGGATGAGCCGCCACACTGCAGCCTTAGCCGCCCCCGACCCCGTTCAAGCTAAATATGGGCAGATACAGTGCGATCAGAATGATGACGACCACCACCC
>CAXTRN010000223.1:0-5673 GCA_964246645.1 uncultured Acidobacteriaceae bacterium | reverse complement strand
GGGTTTACCGATTCGGGTGACGACCCGAAGCTGAGTATGGCCGCGGAGGCGAACAGCCTTTCGGGCGGCTGGCGCAAACGGCTCGCCATCGCCGAAGCCATGGTGCTGCAACCCGATGTGCTGATGTTGGACGAGCCGACCAATCACCTGGATCTGGAAGGCATCGAGTGGTTGGAGGGGGCGCTGCGGACGGCGAACTTCGCTGTTGTGGTAGTAACGCACGATCGTTATTTTCTCGAAAATACGGCTACCGAGATCGTGGAACTGAACCGGGTGTATGCAGAGGGTCTTTTGCGGGTGCGAGGCAGTTATTCTCGCTTTTTGGAGGATCGTGCGGGCTACATGGAGTCGCAACAGCGGATGCAGGAAGGGCTGCAAAACCGCGTCAAGATCGAGATCGATTGGCTGCGGCGCGGGCCCAAGGCGCGCAGCACCAAAGCCAAGGCGCGGATCGACAATGCGCATGACTTGATTGGGCAGTTGGCCGACGTCAACAGCCGCATGCGCACGACGACGGCGGGGATCGGATTCGACGCGACGGACCGGCAAACCAAGCGATTGATCGAGATGGACGCGGCGACGGTGACGATCGGCGGCCGCGAGATCCTGCATGATGTGAGCTTTGCACTGGTGAACGGCGCGCGGCTGGGGCTGGTGGGGCCAAACGGCTCCGGCAAAACGACGCTGCTGCGCGCGATGACGGGCGAACTCCCGGTCAGCAAGGGAGAGGTAAAACGCGCGCCGAGCCTCCGCGTGGTGTATTTGAGCCAGATGCGCGAACTGGATACATCGCTGACGCTGCGGCGGGCGCTGGCGCCTGACTCGGATGGCGTGGTGTATCAGGGTAACGTGGTGCACGTGGCCAGTTACGCGGCGAAGTTTATGTTCACGAGCGAGCAGTTGAACCAGCCCGTGGAGCGGTTGAGCGGTGGCGAGCGGGCGCGGGTGTTGATTGCGCGGCTGATGCTGCAGCCGGCCGACGTGCTGATGATGGATGAGCCGACCAACGATCTCGACATTCCCACGTTGGAGGTGCTCGAAGAAGCGCTCCTGGAGTTCAAGGGAGCCCTGGTGCTGGTGACGCATGACCGGTACCTGCTGGATCGCGTATCCAACGTGGTGCTGGGCCTGAACGGGCGCGGTGACGCGCAGTTGTTTGCCGATTACGCGCAATGGGAGCAGTGGAGGAGTGAAGGCTCGCCGAGTGCGGCGGCCAAGCTGCCGGTTGCGTCCACGGGAAGTGCCGCCAACGGGGCCACAAACGGGGCCACAAGCGGGGTTGGGGGCAAGAAAAAGCTTTCGTACATGGAGCAGCGCGAGTGGGACGGGTTGGATGGGCGCGTTGCCGCGGCGGAGGCCAAAGTGAATGGGGCCGAAGAGCACGTGGGCGATGTGGCCTCCGATGCCGATGCGCTGATCAAAGCCTTGGCAGAACTCGAGACCGCGCATGCCGAGCACGATGCCCTGTTGGAGCGCTGGATGGCATTGAGTGAAAAGGTGAGCTGAGCTGTTGTTCGCATGAAGCGGCATTTCCTTTGGCCGCCGTGACCTTGTGGTTGTAACAGGATGCACCTGCGGGAACAGCTAGCCTGGAGATGATGACCCCTTCTTCGACAAACGCCGCGGTGCCGGACCTTCGCGGGATAGCGCCTGATATTCGCTGGCGGGCGCCGGGGCGTCCGGAAGGCCCGCATTTTGTGCCGCGGATCCGCTCGGGCGAGATGTTTCGTGAAAATGCGGCGGAGTACCTTCTACATAATGCGCAGCGCTACGGCGACCTGGTGTGGTTTCGGGCGCTGGGGCGTGAGGTGCTGCAGTGCAACCACCCGGAGCTGATCAGCAATTTGCTGGTGCGGCACGAACGCTTCAACCATCGCGCCCTGGTGATGCAGCGGTCGAAGGCGATTCTGGGCGAAGGTTTGCTGACCAGCGAGGAGCCGTTGCACATGCGGCAGCGCCGGTTGGCGCAACCGGCCTTTCATCGGGCGCGCATTCAATCCTATGGCGATGTGATTGCGCAATGCACCGGACGGAGCGCCGAAAGCTGGAAGGACGGCACGGTAGTCGATATCCATGCGTCGATGCTGTTGTTGGCGCTGCGGATCGTCGGCAAAACGCTGTTCGATCTTGATCTTGGGGATCAAGTTGGGCCGATCGCGACAGCGGTGGACGCTTTCCAGAATTTTCTGCTTCTGGCCTTTGTTCCGCAACTGTTGCAGCGGCTGCCCTTGCCGGTGATGCAACGTATACGCCGCGGCCGGGAAGAACTCGACACGCTGATCTACCGCGTCATTGCGGAACGTCGCGCTGACCCCGGGGATCGCGGCGACCTCCTCAGCATGTTGCTGGCCTCGGAAGATTCCGAGAACGCTGCAATGGACGGGCAAGCCGGGCCGAACGAGCCCGGGGCGCGCATGAGCGATGAGCAGATTCGTGATGAGTGTCTGACCGTGCTGCTGGCCGGCCATGAAACAACAGCCAATGCGCTCAGCTTTGTGTTGTGGCAGGTCGCGGCGGATCAGGAAATGCAGGAGCAGCTGGCTGCGGAAGCGCACCGCGTGCTCGGCGGCCGATTGCCTACCGCGGAGGACTATGCCCAGCTCTCGTTCACCGAGCAGGTGTTTGCCGAAGGGTTGCGGTTGTACCCGCCGGTCTGGGTTGTGAGCCGCATGGCTGCCGAAGGCTATGAGTTCCATGGTGTGCCGGTGCGTAAAGGGACATTTCTGATCGCACCGCAGTTTGCTGTACATCGCGACCCGCGTTTCTGGCCGGATCCGCTGCGTTTTGACCCGAGCCGTTTCACAAAGGAAGCCAAGGCGAGCCGGCCGAAGCTGGCGTATTTTCCCTTCGGCGCCGGCAGCCGGCAATGCATCGGCGAAGGGCTTGCATGGATGGAAGGCGTGTTGGCGTTGGCGGTGATCGTGCAGCAATGGCGACTCCGTTTGCCTGATGGGGCGGGAGAAACACTGCAGGTGAAGCCTTCGGTGACGCTGCGGCCGCGAGGACCGGTGCTTTTGCGCATGGACCGGCGCTGAGGGCGAGCTGCGCTTATCTTAAGTCGCCGATGAGTTGAAGTTGCCGACGAGTCGAAACTCTCAATCAGCTGAAATGCTGCAAAGAGCAGGGTTGAACGCGCTGGGCACCCTCAGGCCGCGTACACGGCTGCGTGTGTGTTCGCCAAGGCTCGCTCGTACACCTGTTTGTAGGTGACGACGCGGTCCTTGCCGGCATGTTTCGCAGCGTAGAGTGCTTCATCGGTCAAGGTGATCAGCCGATCGGTGTCAAGCGTTGCCGGTCCCAGTGTGTGTACGCCGATGCTGACCGTGAGTGGCTGTTTCGGCCACGCTTCCTTGCGCACGGCAAACAGGAGGCGATCGGCAATGCGAGCGGCGTCCTCCTCGCCTGTATCGAACAAAAGCACGGCAAACTCTTCGCCTCCGTAGCGGGCGGCAAGATCCGCCGGACGCACATTGCGCAGAAGCAGGTCCCCCATTTGCCGCAACAGGATATCCCCATGCGGATGGCCGAAACGATCGTTCTGCGTTTTGAAATTATCGACATCGACCAGCAGGAGGCTGAGCCCGTAGCCTTTGCGACGCGCGGAACGGAACTCGGTGCGCAGCCGCTCATCGAGGACACGGCGGTTCGCCAGGCCGGTCAACGTATCTGTTGAGGCCAGCTCACTCAAGCGCTTGTTTGCGGTCTGTAGTTCAGCTTGTGACTGCTTCAGGGCGGCTTCCCGGCGCAGTTCTTCGGTGACCTCGATCGAAACGCCTCCGAGCAAAAGACGGCCGTCGCCATCCGGACAGGGGAATTTGTAGGAGCGCCACATCGACGTTTGTCCCTTTGCGTCGCGGGTTTCTTCCTCGACCACATGCAAACGGCCTGAACCAAGCACCTCGGCATCATGCCTTCGAAGGCTTTCGGCGATCGATGCCGGCCAGCACTCCGCATCCGTTTTATTTAACAGGAACTCACGGGAAACGTTGAATTGCTCAGCCATGGGCTGGTTGTAGTAGAGGATGCGGCCTTCGGCATCTTTCAGGTAGCCTAAGAAAGGGCCGCTATCCATGAAGGTTTGAAAGCGCTGTTCACTGGCACGCAACCTTGCTTTCGCCGCTTCTGCTTCGATGAGTGCCTGTTCCAGAGCGCGGCGTTCCAGGCGCAATTCGAGGCGCGTATTGACTTGGCTGGCCAGAACGCGCAGGGCAGCATGCTGCTCTACGGTCAGACTTCGCGGCACGCGATCAAGTACGCAAAGGGCGCCGATGGGGTGACCTTCAGGGCTGGAAACAGGGATGCCGGCGTAGAAGCGGAGGCCGATCTCGCCGGTAACCATTGGGTTTTCGGCAAAGCGTGGATCCTGCATGGCATCTTCCACCAGCATGACGCCGGTTTGCTGGATGGTGTGATTGCAAAAGGCGACGTCGCGGGATGTTTCCTTCAGATCCCAACCGGTGGCAGCCTTGAACCATTGCCGATCTTCGGCCACAAAGGAGACGACGCTCATGGGCGCTCCGCAGATGGCGGCAGCAATACGCACCAGTTCGTCAAATTCCGGTTCTTCCGGTGTATCGAGGATCGCCAGCTGATGAAGTGCCGCCAGCCGTTCCGTTTCCCTGGTTTCCATCGTTTGCCCCGCTGTTTGCATCTCCGCTGTCCTCCGTTTCGCCTTTACCGTCTGCACCCTTGAATTTTGTGCTCATGCCCCGTGCCGGCTCGTACCTGCCGCCAAATACCTTATCGGCAGTTGTCAGCGAAACTTTAGCGAAGAATCGAGGATAGGACCGCATGTGAAAGCGCTACACTTGCTGTGAGCACATGGCGATCATTCAAATTCGAAATATCCGAAAGGTCTATGAAACAAAGGTTGCAGTAGAAGGGCTTTCCTTGTCGATTGAGCCGGGAACCATGTTCGGTCTTTTGGGGCCAAATGGATCGGGAAAGACCAGTTCCATCCGCATGATGATCGGTATGACTGTGCCGGATTCGGGCACAGTCGAACTTTTTGGTAAGCCCTTTGAGCGCGCATCCCTGCATCGGGTGGGTTACTTGCCGGAAGAACGCGGCCTTTACAAGAAGATGAAGGTACTGGACCAGCTTGTGTTTCTGGGGCAATTGCATGGTCTGGAAGAAGCGACGGCGCGCAGCCGAGCGCTCGCCTGGTGTGAGCGGCTGCAGATCACAGAGGCGATCGGCAAGAAGACCGAGGAGCTTTCCAAAGGCATGCAGCAGAAGATCCAGTTCATTGCGGCCCTGCTGCATGAGCCGGATTTGATCATCATGGACGAACCCTTCAGCGGCCTTGATCCGGTAAACGCGACGCTGCTGCAGGACACGCTGCTGGAACTGCGGCGCGAGGGAAAAGCGATCCTTTTTTCTACGCACCGCATGGATCAGGTGGAAAAGCTATGTGATGCCATCGCCATCATTTATCAGGGCAGGTTGGTGCTTTCCGGCACGGTGCGCGAGGTGAAGGGCCGGTATCCCCGCAACCGGGTACAGATGATCTTTTCCGGCGCTGACCACTTTTTGCAACACCCGGGCGTGCTGGAAGCAAAGAACTATGCGGGCATCGCGGAGATTACGTTGCGTTCTTCCGAAGACGCCCAGCCGCTGCTGGCGGAGGCTGTGCGCGGCGGGGCCGCCATCACGCGCTTTGAGGTGATTGAG
>CAXTRN010000222.1:0-5742 GCA_964246645.1 uncultured Acidobacteriaceae bacterium | reverse complement strand
GGACGTCAAGGGCGAAAGCGTGCGCACGGGCGGCTCCATCAGTGTGGCGACCTTCGATCTGATCGCGGTACAAACAGAAATCTGCGACGAGGTCTTCGCGGAGCTGCAGGGGGCGGGAAGCCTGCAAACCAACGTGAGTGAGGGAGCGCGGCGGGGCAAGCTGGGTGATGCGGATTCTGAGGACTACCTGCGTGCGCGGGCTTTGCTTTCCTCCTTCATGGCGCGCACGGGCAGCCGCGGGGAATTGGACCGGGCTTGCCGTTTGTTTGAAGGAGTGACGGAGCGCGATTCCGGGTATGCGCCCGGGTGGTCCGGTCTGGGCATTACGCATCTGCAGTACGCCCTTCACGGGCTGGGTGGGCAGATGCATGTGCTGGAAGCGCGGCGTGCATTCGACAAGGCTTTGGAGCGCGATCCGGCTTCGGTGGAGGCGAATCTTTACCGTGTGTACATGCTGCTTTCGCGCGGAGAAAAGGAAAGTGCCCGGCACGGGATCGAGCACCTGTTGCAGGACGCCGCGAACGATTGGAACGTGCATCTGGTGGCCGGGCTGACGCTGCGGCTGGACGGTTTGTATGTCGACGCCTTGGACCAGTTCAACCGGTCGTTGCGGCTGAACCCGGCCAATGCGGCGCTGATCTACAACCACCGGGCGCGGGTGTACCAGTACCAAAATCAGCTGGAAATGGCGGGCGATGAGATCGAAAAGGGGCTGACGCTGGAGCCGCGGCAACCGTTGTTGCGCATCTCCAGCGGCTATCAGCAGATGCGGCTGGGGCAGGTTTCAAAGGCGATCGCGACGCTCGAAGGCGTGACACAGGATGATGCGTCCTTGCGGATCGTGTACCCGACGATCGCGATGTGTTACGTGCAACTGGGTGATCGCAAGCGAGCCGCGGAGTTTATCCGGGAAGACGTGCTGACGGCCGCCGAAGCCGACAGCGAAATGGCCTATCGGCTGGCGACGTATTTCGCTGTCGAAGGTGATGCAAGCGAGGCGCTGCACTGGCTGCGGCGGGCGATCTACCTTGGCAATGAGAACTACCCCTGGTTCAGCATCAATCCCGCATGGCGCGGCATGGCCGAAAACCATGATTTCCATCGCGCGCTGGAAGATTTGAAGAAGAGCTACCGACGTAACCAGAAGAACTGGAAACGGTTGCTGGCGCAGGTCATCCGGTAAGAGGGACGACCTGCAGCCCGTCACAGCGACAACACGCCGGACCCCGGTGTCGCTACCGGGGGTTGAGCTCCAACGGTTCATCGAGGCTGAAGTACAGCGTTGAGCCCGGGGGCAGGGTTTCCTGGTGGTCGCGGTTGAGCCACCAATACGCACCGACCCCGGCGCCGATGCCTGCACCGACGACGGCGCCGACACCACCGCCGATCAGGGCGCCGGCCACTGCGGCCGTGGCGGTGGTGCCGCCGAGAACGGCGAGGGTGGTTTTGGGGTAGGTGCGGGGCTGGATGACGCCTTCGTCGTTGACGTGAATGTCGTCGAAACCTTCAACGTCGGAGACAGACGCGTGCAAGACGTAACGGGTGCCGTCGGGCAGGGTTACGGAATCGGGACGGAGACGAATCGCAGCGAGGCCGCCGATACGTTTGCCGCCGTGGATGGCGGTGACGCGACCATGGATGACCGAGCCGGCAGGAAGGAAGACCTCGCCGCCGCGGGCGACTTCGCCGATCAACTCAGCCGAAAAGGGTGCGCCGACATGGGTAGTTTCGGTGCTGACCGTATGGGTGAGCCGCGCTTTCAGCACGGTGCCCAGGTTGAGTTCATGCGGATTTTGCGGCACGGAAAGCACGATACCGTCATCGTCGCCGGCATGGGGGGCGCGTTCGCCGTGGTCAGTGCTTTCACCTCGTTCAGAGCGCAAGCCGGCGGTTTCCACTGAGCTTTGGCCGGTAGGAGCCGTGGACGGCAACGTGCAAGCCGCGGCTGGCTCACGGACGATGAGCGCGGGGGTGTGGTTTGCGGCAGGATAGCTTTCCGCAGGCGCCGAGGGTGCCGGACCGGTTGCGGCGTAGCTGGTGGGATAGCTGACAGGCGCGGCGTTCGCGTGCGATGGCTTGACGTAGTGCTCGGCCTGGGCAGTGGTAGCGGCGTCGAATCGTTCTGGAGATTCTTCTGGGCGGGACACCCCGGTGGTTTGCCCCAGTGCGGCAACCGCGAACAAGGGTGATGCCAGAGCCGGGAGGAGCGATAGGACCGGCGGCAAACTTTTAAGTTTCACGGAAACCTCTTCGATCACAACGATACGTTGCCCTGAGCATAGGCCGTGGCGCTGTGCATTGGCGAAGGGTTTTGCGGTGGGAATCAAAGGGGGCAATGCGGCGGTGGGGGGATGTAGGCACATACCTAGGCCTTCGGCCTAGGCTAGGATGTGATGCCTTTGACGCTAAACGCAAAGCCAGTCGCCCATGTGTGGACATGAGCTAGTGGGCTTGGGAACGATGGGGCTCGCGGGTTTCTGAGGCTTGGATGATTTGCTTGTAGAACTGCTCATACAGCGGGATGATGCGGGATGCGCAGAAGTTTTGCTGGGCCTTGATGCGGGCGGCGGTGGCCATCGTTTGCAGACGGGTTGGGTCGGAAAGAAGATGGATGGCAGCGGCGGCCATAGCGGCAACGTCGCCCACCGGGAAGAGCAGGCCGTCAATGCCGTCTTCGATGAGCTCCGGAACGCCGCCGACGTCCGTGGCGATGGCCGGCACGCGGCAGGCCATCGCCTCGAGTGCGGCGAGGCCGAAGCTTTCCATCTCGCTGGGCATAAGCATGAGGTCGGCCAACGGCAGGAGTTCGTTGACGTTTTCCTGCTTGCCGACGAAGTGGCAGCGATCGAGTACACCACGCTGTTTGGCAAGGAACTCGGCGGCGGAGCGGTCGGGGCCGTCGCCGATCATGAGCAGGCGTGCGGGAAGCTGCGCCGCAACGCGGGCGAAGACCTCGACCACATCGAGCACGCGCTTGACTGGACGAAAGTTGGACAGATGCACAAGCAGCTTTTCGTCATTTCCGGCGTACTCGGGGCGTTGCCGCGCGACGAGTTCGGGTTTGCGGACGTAAACGTCGCAGTTGACGAAGTTGCGGATGACTTCGATAGGGCGGGTGATGCCGAAGGCAGCTTCGGTGCGCTCGCGAAGATGTGCGGAGATGGCGGTGACGCCGTCGGAGCGCTCGATGCCGTAGCGCGTGATGGGAAGGTAGGAGCGGTCGAGGCCCACCAGCGTAATGTCGGTGCCATGGAGCGTGGTGATGAACGGCAGGTGAATCCCGCGAACGGCGAGCATATCGTGCGCGAGCAGGGCGCTGACGGAGTGCGGGATGGCGTAGTGAACGTGCAGGAGGTCGAGCTCGTAGATTTCGGCGACCTCGGCCATGCGGGTGGCCAGGGCGAGATCATACGGCGGGTATTCAAAGAGCGGGTAGTTGGAGACCGGGACCTCGTGGTAAAAGATGGAACCTTCACGGCCGGTAAGGCGGAACGGTTGCGAATAGGTGATGAAGTGCACCTGGTGGCCGTGGGCGGCGAGTTCAATGCCGAGCTCGGTGGCAACAACGCCGGAGCCGCCATAGGTGGGATAGCAGGTGATGCCGATCTTCATGCGTTCCTCCGCCGTTGGGCGCCTTGCCTGAAAACCCACGCGCGCAGGGCGCATGTGAGATGTTTCCCTGGCGGCTAAGGATGCGGCAGATGCGGCTGACGCGGCGAAACGGAAGCCGTCACAGCTGGCCGAAGTGGATGATCTCGAAAGGAGAAGGTGCGCCGGAGGCTTGCCGGGCTACGGTGGAGAGCTCCGCCAGGAGTGCACGGTATTCGACCTCGCGCGTGGACCGGAGTCGGGTGCTGACCGCGTCGAGATCGCGGTCATTGTGGCCGGGGTGGCAGACGAGTTCGTAGGTGCCGCTGTGGCTCGGCAGAGCTGAGAGGATTTGGCGCAGCGTCGGTGCGTTGAGGCGTCCTGTCGCAGCAATGCCGAGCGAGCCTGCGGTGGTGCGCACCAGGCTTGACCGGATCTGCGGCTGAGCCTGGAAGCGGCGTTTAAGGAGGCTCACGAGACGGATCTGGAAGTTGCGTGTCGTCGGCCACTGTTTCAGCAAGGTCGGAGCTGTGGCGTCCGATGCCGGCTCGGCTTTCGGAACAACGGAATCGAACGGCTTGAGGGCCAGACTCCAAGGCTGTTCAAAAGGGTTACGAAGGGCGGAAATGCCGGTGGCTTCGGCGGCGCGGAGCAGGGGCGCCGTGATGCCGGGCAGGATATGTGTGTGTTTATGGGTGTCGACATGCGTGACGCAGATGCCCGCGCGCTGCAGAGTTTGGATCTGTGCGATAGCTTCCCGTTCGATCTCGGCGGGTTTGATGTGGCGGAACAGGGCCGCGAGCGCAAAGTGCTTCAGGGAACGGCGGAAGGTGCGGCGGTCGGAACCGAGCAGGGTAGGTATCGTTTCAGGAGGTGCGGCAGGGATGCCGTCGGCAAAGACGACATGGCAGCCGATACCGAGCCCGGGGTGCGCCCGCGCCAAGCGGACCGCGTCGGCAAAGGCCGGACCGGTGGCCATGAGGGTGGCGGAGGAGACCGCGCCAGCGGCGTGCAGTTCGACGATGGCGCGGTTAATGCCCGGGGTGAGACCGAAGTCGTCGGCATTGACGATGAGGCGGACCGGCATGGGCGGTGAGCGGGAGTCAGCGATAACGCTGCTGGTGCCAGGCCCAGGCGCTCGCAACAATATCTTCGAGAGCGGCATGCTGGGGCTGCCAGCCGAGTGTCTTTTTCGCCAGTTCCGAGCCGGCGACGAGGCGGGCGGGATCACCCGGGCGGCGGGGCTTGATTTCGGCAGGAATGGGCTTGCCGGTCACGCGGCGGGCGACTTCGATGACCTGCTTGACGGAAAAACCCTCTCCGTTGCCGAGATTGAGCACAAGACGATCGTGCGGCTCAAGGGCGGCAAGTGCGAGGGTGTGCGCGTCGGCGAGGTCGGCGACGTGGATGTAATCGCGGATGCAGGTTCCATCGGGGGTGGCGTAGTCGTCGCCGAAGATGAGGATTTTTTCGCGTCGCCCGAGGGCTACGTCGAGGATGAGCGGGATGATGTGGGTTTCGGGCTCGTGCGCTTCACCACGGCCGGGAAGCGCACCGGCGACATTGAAGTATCGCAGCGAGGCGTACCGTAGGCCGTGAATGCGATGGAGCCAGTCAAGCATGTACTCGACGAGGAGCTTGGATTCACCATAAGCGTTGGTGGGCTTGAGCGCAGCGGTTTCAGGGATCGGGACGGCTTCGGGCTCACCATAAACGGCGGCGGTGGAGGAAAAAACGAGTTTGCGGACGCCCGTGGCGAGCATGGCTTCGAGCAGCGCGAGCGTGGAAGCGGTGTTGTTGCGGAAATACAGCTCCGGGCGCTGCATGGACTCACCGGCTTCGATAAGGGCCGCAAAGTGGAGGACGCCTTCGGCCCCGGAGTCGCGCAGCACGGACTCAACGCGGGAACGATCGGCAAGATCGGCTTGAACAAAGGCAGCGCCGGCCGGCAGCGCCTTGGCGTGGCTGTGGCAAAGGTTGTCGATGATCGTGACCTGATGGCCGGCCTCAAGCAACCGCGTGGCGACGGTGCCGCCGATATAGCCCGCACCTCCCGTAACGACGAGATTCATACGTGTCAAAGCCTCTTTTAGAGTTGGCGTTCAGGTTCGACTTCTACTTTGATTTCTACCAAGTGTTACAGCAATGCGATAC
>CAXTRN010000221.1:0-5754 GCA_964246645.1 uncultured Acidobacteriaceae bacterium | reverse complement strand
GCACTGTGGGCTTCGACAAAGCCTGAGCCTTCGATCTCCCCGGCCACGGGTTGCGGTGGTGGTCCATTGGCGGCGAGCCGCGCCATCGCGGCGCGGGCCACGGCGTCGCGGTCCGCGAGTTGGGCGGTCAGGCTGAGCGGATGGCCGCTGCGCAGCACACTGAGGGCGATCTGCACGCCGGCCCCGGCATCATGAATCATGCGCCGCAGGGCCTCAGCCCCCGCCACCACCTGGCCGTTCAGGCCGATGATGATGTCGTGGGGCCGCAACCCCGCCTGGCCGGCAGGGCCGTCGTGGTCCACCATGACGACTTCAACGCCGTGGCCATTACGGGACCGCAGCCCCGGGCTGCTGTCATCGGCCGCATCACGGAACTCAATACCGAGATACCCCTGCGAGTGGCCGTTCACGGTGCCATGGACACCAAAACCGGGCACACCAAAACCGGGCACACCAAAACCGGGCACAGCAGGACCGGATATAGCGGGACCGGGTATAGCAGGACCGGATATAGCAGGACCGGGCATGCCGGAGTGACCCAACAGCGGAGCGGCAATGGCGGAAAGAGCAAGCGGGCCCGAACCGGCCAGCAGGGCCGTCGCCAGCGTACCGGCGATAGGGGGACGCCATGACTTCCGCCCGCCTGCCTCACTTTTCCTATGGAGAAAAGGTCTCATGGACGGTGTCTACTCGATATCCGCAGCGCTTTGCAGGGCGTGGTAGCTAGCCGTCCGAATGGCGGGACTGGCGTCTTCTGCCGAAACCGTTCGCAAGGCTTGGCGCACGCTGGAATCGGCTCCCACCGGCGACAGCATGGAGATCGCTTCCGTGCGGACCTCGGCGCTGTGGTCATGCATCAGCACATCGAGCACGGCATCGCGCACACGCTCGTCCTGGGCAATGTACGGCTCCAAACCGGCAAGCGCCTTCAAGCGCACCGCCGGGCTTCTGTCGTAGTGCAGGCTGGCCAAGAGGGCCGAACGGATGCCGGCGGAGCTGCCCACGCGATCGCCATCGCAGCTATGGCCGGCGCGGCATTCGTTGGCCAGCAGAGAAACGGCATCGGCGTGGGCCTGGTTTGTGGTGGCCAGCTGCGTGCCCAGCATCAGCAGCTTACGAATTTCAGGGTCATCCAGCGATCCCTGCACGGTTTCCGGCACCAGGCGGTTGTAATTTACCTGGACCAGGCCGGAATTTGGGGTTTGCACAATGCCGGACACATTCGCGACAGCGCCCTGGGCGGGGTGCGAAAGAATCACGGGACGCGGCAACTGCGGCGTGTGCGCCACCTGGTAGCGTGTGAGCGCGTTGCCGCCCAGAAAGCCGACGCCGAGCAAAAGCGTCGTGAGCGCCGGCGCGCCTTTCACATAGCCCAGCCAGCGAAAGGTATTGCCCCAGAAGCGCTGCCCCAGCGAACGCGCAGGCATGGCGTCAAGCGCCTCATCCAGGCGCATCCGCGAAGCCGCGACGAGGTTCGGCGAGGGCTCAACGACAGGGTGCAGGCCCAGCGTTTCACCCAGCGCCAAGTGGGCATTCCACTCGCGGCGGCAGTGCTCGCAAGTCCGGAGATGCTGCTCGAGTGAAAGCTGTTCGGCGTCGGGTAACTCGCCGTATTGAGCTAGAACGATATTCTGCTGCGCGTTTTCACAGTGCATGTTGCGTTCCTTGTGTTGCCTCTCAAAAGGAGGTGTTACCGGCGCGGGAGCGTGTGCTGTCTGCCCCCGCCTTTCCATACAGCATTTTTGCGCTTGCTTTCGACGATTCACCGTCAGGGTTCCCCATCGCAAGGGGGAGAAACTACCGTACCTCCGCCAGGCGGGCGCGCAGTTTGCGTGTGGCGCGGAACAATGTGTTTTTTGCTGTTTCTTCCGTGGTCGACAGCATTTCGCCGATCGTGCGCAGCTTCAGGCCCTGGTAGTGCTTCAGTTCAAAGACGGTGCGTTCGCGCGGGGTAAGTTCGGCGAGCGCGCTTTGGATCGCTGCGTGCTGGTTTTTGCGCTCGAGTTCGCGTGCGGGATCGGCGCCGGAGCGATCATCCTGCACATTCGCCATCAGATCCATCTCGTCGCCGGCGGCATCGAGAACCGTTGCCGGATCTTCACGACGGCTTTTGCGACGACGAAGCTGATCGAGACACAGGTTCGTGACGATCCGATAAAGCCACGTGTAAAACGAGCATTCAAAGCGGAAGTTCGAAAGGTGGCGGTAGGCCTTGATAAAGGCTTCCTGATGCACATCCTGCGCGTCTTCTTCGCTGCCGAGCATGTGCAGTGCCAAGCGCAGCACACTGCGGTCGTACCGCCGTACCAAGGCGTCAAAGGCGGTGCGTTCCCCTTTTTGCGCCGCCCGGATCAGATCGTCATCTTCGGCGCGCTGTTGTGCCCGCGCGTCCATCTCCTGCGGGGTCAGCTTGGCGCGGCCGCCGGAGGGCACAGCAGAACGGGCGCCTTTGGGCAGAATAGCGGCGACGGCGTTTCCCGCGGTCGTAGCCGCACGGGTTTCTTCAAGGCCAAGCGCAAAGGGGCTGGGGCGGCGGCGGATGGGTTCGCCGGGAAGGATCAGTGTGGATGAGGCGCTCATGCGATGGCTGACTCCGGAGTCAACATGTTGCTGTTGCGATAGACGTTTGTTGCTGTGTAGGGTGAGCACAAGACTCGTTGCAAGCTAAATCCGTATCCTGCTAAGCTTGTTAGCAGGATGGAGTTATGATCTTTGCAACCATGTTTGAAGCAAAGACCAATCTTTCTGAGTTGGTGAAGCAGGTGCAGGCTGGGGAAACAGTGGTGATCACCTCCGGGCGGGAAAAAACGCCTGTTGCGAGACTGGAACCCATGGAACAGCCAAAACCGATACAAAGGCTTGGGTTGCTGTATGACCCCCACTTCGTCATGCCCGACTCATTCTGGGAACCGCTATCCGACCAAGAGTGTGGGTATGCGGATGATCCCATCCTTCAAGCCTTGGAAGTTAAAAAGAAGACCCAAGACAGGTGAAAGCTCTGCTCGATACGCACACCCTGGTTTGGGCTATCGTGCATCCTCCACTTTTAAGCCGGGCTGCAGCATCGATTATTTCGAACAAGGACAACACCCTTTTCGTTTCTGCAGCGAGTGCCTGGGAAATTGCAACGAAGGTACGTCTCGGCAAATTTCCAGCGGCTGCGGCCTTGGAGCGCAATTTCCTGGTCCATATAGCGGGTGCAGGGTATCTCCTGTTGCCGATCAGCCCGGAAACGGCACTCCGCGCTGGGCGGTTGATAGCCCCGCACAAGGATCCGTTTGATCGCATGATTGCTGCCCAAGCACTTGCAGAGGATACTCCCGTCGTGAGCACTGACGAACAGCTCGATCTTTTTGGTGTGCGCCGCATCTGGTAATGCCCGGTAAGGTACCAACGTGCGCTGGATTTCTACCTTTGTCCTCGACAAGGCTCCCTATTCCAGCATCTGATTTGTTTACGTCGCCATCGGCGAAGGACGTCGGCAAAGGATCTTCATGAACAGCAAGCGTTGGGGGATCGCCCTGGCTGCGGTCGTCTTGCAGGTGGCGTTGGGAGCGGTGTATGCATGGAGCGTGTTTCGCAAACCGTTGGCGACGCGCTTCCATTGGACGATCGAAGAGGTCACACTTACCTTTACGATCGCGATCTTTGTGCTCGGCTTTGCCGCCTTTTTCGGCGGTTTGTGGAGCAGCCGAAGCGGACCGCGCGTGGTAGCCATGACGGGCGGCCTGTTGTACGGCGCCGGGGTTGCGCTCGCCAGCCAGTCCAATCACGGACTTTGGTGGCTTTATCTCACCTATGGGGTGCTCGGCGGCATCGGCCTGGGCTTTGCGTACATCATTCCTGTTTCGGTGCTGGTGAAATGGTTCCCGGATAAACGCGGCTTGATGACCGGCATCGCTGTCGGCGGTTTTGGTGCGGGGGCGCTCATTACGGCGCCGGTCGCCACGCATCTGATCGCGACGGTCGGTGTTCTCACCACGTTTTTATACCTCGGCGTGGTGTTTCTGGTCGTTTCCGTGGCTGCCGGCTCGTTTATGCAAAATCCGCCGGAAGGCTATAAACCTGAGGGCTGGGAACCTTCGGCGGCGCTGCAAACAACAGAATCAGCCCGCAATTTCACGCTCGGCCAGGCGCTGGGTACATGGCAATGGTGGGCGCTTTGGCTGCTGTTGTTTTTGAATACCTGCGCCGGCATTTCGATCATCTCGCAGGAGTCGCCGATGTTTCAGGAGTTGGCCGGCGTTTCGGCGGCGGTGGCGGCGGGCATGGTAGGCGTTGTGGCTATCGGCAATGCCGTGGGCCGTGTCTTCTGGGCATCGGTCTCCGACCTCATCCCGCGCCGCTTCGTGTTTCTGATCATGTTTCTGCTGCAGGCCGTGCTGTTTTGGCTGTTGCCCAGCCTGGGGAGCCGCGGCGTGCTGACGGTAGTCGCCTTTATCGTCCTGCTCTGCTACGGCGGCGGCTTCGGCACCATGCCGGCGTTTGCGGCTGACTATTTTGGGCCCAAGTTCGTTGGTCCCATTTATGGCCTGATGTTGACCGCTTGGGGGTTTGCCAGCGCATTTGGCCCACTGCTGATTGCGCACACACGGCAAATCAGCGGCCATTACGCCGGCGGCCTGCACATTTTGTCCATTCTTTTGCTGTGTTCGGCGGTTCTGCCGTTTCTGGTCCGGCCGCCACGCGCTGCTGGGGTCACCCTCGGCGCAGTTCCTGCTGCACGCTGAAAGGGATTGGGGCATAGCGAGTTACAGGTTTGACATAGCGATTTGCTGGTTTGCGACGCGGGCATACCCTGAGGCGTCCAATTCTCAAGGTCTGCACGCGGCTTGGCACTTGCAGCGGGCACGGCGCTTCCGAAAGTTCTCAAAGGAGAGTTTGGATTGTCCGAGTTTGCGAACCAGGGGAGCCGCGCTTTGAATCGCCGCGCCTTTTTGCGGCAAACGGTCGCTTTTTCGGCGCTTTCGGCCATGAGCCCCGGAGCTTTGCTGGCTCAGGCGGCCGGCGGGAGCGCACCGGCGCCAAGCCTGTCTCCGCGCGTGGAGCCGAACCCCGCCAACCCCCACATGCTGCTGCTCGGCGATTGGGGGGCGGACCATTATCCGCAGCAGCAAAGCGCCGTTGCCGCGCAGATGAAGCGGTTTGTGGATGAAATGCATGTGCATCCGCAGGCAGTTTGTCTTTTGGGCGATAACTGGTATGGCAACATGCTTGGCGGTTTGAGTTCGCCACGATGGCAAAACGATTTCGAGCAGATGTACCCGACGTCACACTTTGCCTGTCCGTTTTATGCGGTGCTCGGCAACCATGATTATGAGCACCGCATCGACAGCAAGGTCGACCTGGAGCTCGCGTATCCGCAACATGTAAAGACGCGTTGGACCATGCCGGATCGCTGGTACACCTTCCAGTGGCCGCAGGTAAACCCCGTGATCACCTTTCTTTGCCTGGATTCCAACCTGCCGGGCACCAAGGATGACCCGTTTCCGTGGAGCTTTACGATGAGCAAGGAGCATACGGAAGCACAGGAGGCATGGTTTCGCGGGGAACTCGCCAAACCACGCACCACACCTTTCGTGGCTGTCGTTTGCCACCACCCGCTGTATACCAATGGCGTGCACAAGGATAACAAACTGCTGATCAAGCGCTGGGATTCGTTGATCCGACAGGCCAAGGTCGATTTTTGGATCACCGGCCACGACCACGACCTGCAGCACATCGAGTTTGCCGGGCATCCGACAAGTTTTGTCA
>CAXTRN010000220.1:0-5755 GCA_964246645.1 uncultured Acidobacteriaceae bacterium | reverse complement strand
AGCCTGTACCGTTTCCGGAGCTTTCCTTTGCGTTTGGGCGCGTTCTGCCTTTTTGTCCTTTTGTCGGCCTTCTTTGCCGTCTATGCCAGGCTCTTGGCGCAGGAGTCCATGCCGTTCACGACGGTGCCGGCGTTCCCACTGGATGGCAACCCGCTGAAGATCGTGCGCGCGGCCCGGCCCAATCAGCCGTTTTCGGTAGTGGGGCAGCGCGGCGCGATCCTTGGGCAGCAGGACGGTACCTTTGAGCTTTGGCTGTTGCCGGTAAAGGTGCTGCACAATGCGCGGCTGACGGCACGATTGAAAGGCTATGACGCGCCGATCGAGTTGAACGAGTGCGCCTCGTCGGTGGAGGTGCGGCCTGACCACACCACCATCACCTACGCGCATGCGGCGATCACCGTACGTCAGCACATGTTTGTGCCGCGTACCGGGGAGCCGGGCATCGCCTCGGCCCTCGTGCTCTTTGAGGTTCACAGCATACGCGAGGCTGAACTGAGCCTGTCGTTCACGCCCAGCATGGAGCGGCAATGGCCGGCTCCGAACTACGGTCGGCCAAATGGCAGCTGGGTCGCGCGCGGCAGCGGCGGCGCGTTTGTGCTGGAAACCGATGATCCTCGCTATTTCGGGGTCGTTGCCATGCCGAGTGCAACCCACGGTGCGCTGCGTCCTTACCAGGAGCGCGCGAAAACCGAGCCGCTCGAGATGCACTTCACCTATAAACCGGGCATCGATGACGGCGTCTTTTATCCTCTGCTGGCGGCGGTCTCCGACGGCAGGTCGTCGGGCGAGGCGGCGCGACGGCTGTTGCTTGATCGTCTGCTTAGCGAGGCGCCACGCGTTCCGGCGCTGTATGGCGAAACCGCCGACTTTTACCGACACTTTTTCGACACGCACCTGACAGTGTCCACACCGGAGCCGAGCCTGGATGAGGCGCTGCGCTGGGCCGAAATCTCGATCGAGCAAGCGCGGGTCGCGACGGTGCAAGCGTCCGGAGCCGATTCCGGACCCAGTGCCGGAGCCAGTGCCGGAACCAGTTCTGGGCAGGGCTTTGGGCTGGCCGGTGGATGGCTACCCTCGGGTGACTCCGCACGGCCCGGCTTCGGATGGTTTTTCGGCCGAGACACGTTGTGGACGCTGTATGCGGTGAACAGCTATGGCGATTTTGAGCTCAGTCGCGGTGCGATGGAGTTTTTGCTCGCCCACCAGCGCGTCGATGGCAAAATGATGCACGAATATTCCCAAACCGCCGCCGAGGTCGACTGGGAGCACCTGCCCTACCTGTACGCCGCGGCGGATGCGACGCCGCTTTTTGTTATGCAGATGGAAGATTATGTGCGCAGCAGCGGAGATCTCGCCTTTTTGCGGCAGCACTGGGATAACGTGAAGCGCGCTTACGCATTCACCCGTGCGCACACCACGGACGGCGTCTACGACAACACGCAGGGCACAGGATGGGTGGAAGAATGGGTGCCGCGGATGCCGCACCAGGAGATTTACCTTGCTGCGCTCGACCAGCAATCGGCGGAAAGCCTTGCGCGGCTTGCGCAACTTATGCGGGATGAGCCGTTGCGCCGGTCGGCGACGGCCCGGGCAGCGGAGATCCGGACGAAGCTCGCCGCGTACCGGCTCGAGGATGGTACCTATGCCTTCAGTCGCAATGCCGATGGATCCTACGAGCGGGTGCCGTCGATTTTTCCGGCAGTTGCCTGGTGGACTGGTGGGCTCACGCTACCGGCGGCGGACGCAATGTTCGACGGTTGGGCGAGCGAACGCTTCGCAACGGATTGGGGAACGCGCTCGGTGGCGCCCGAGGCGGCCATCTACGATCCCATCAGCTACCATCACGGCTCCGTGTGGCCGCTGTACACCGGCTGGGCCGCGATGGCGGAGTACCGCACCGGCCGCAGCCTGCAGGGCTACGCCAACCTGTACAACGATGCGCAGCTCACGGTTCTGCAGGACCCGGGCGCGATCACAGAGGTACTTTCGGGCGAGTTCCTCGAGCCGCTGGGACGTAGCTCGTCTCACCAGCTGTGGTCGTCTGCGATGTTGCTGACCCCTGCGGTGCGCGGGCTCTTCGGCTTGGAGCCGGACGCGATACACCACGCGCTGCGGGTGGCGCCACAGCTGCCGGCTGATTGGAATGGGGCCACGATAGACCATGTACGCGTGGGCGCTGCGCTGTTCCAGGTTTCGATGACGCGGGTGCGGCAACGGCTGGAAATCGATGTGAGCAGCATGACGCCGGAGGTACTTTGCCTGCGGCAAACCGCTACAGAAGCGCCGTGCGCGGAAAAGGCGGCGGTGCATCATCGTGCATCGCTGCCGCTGCCGCCGGTGGAGGTGAGCGTGCCGCATGCGCCGGCGACGGAGGGGGCAAGAACCTCAGCGCTCAAGGTGATCTCGGCGAAGGTGACGGAGCGCAGCTTGCTACTGACCGTCGAGGCACCGAGCGGCACCGAGCAGCATCTGCAACTGCGGCGCAACGACCCGGCAGTGCGTGCGATTACGGCCGAAGGCGCGCGGTTGGTGGGCGACGATCTCGTATTACATTTCGGCGCGGGGGGCGCGGGGACCGCAGGGGCGTATCAGCCGATGACCATTACGCTGCACTGGTAATTTCCTTACTCAGCCGTCACCGGGCTAGAGTTTTCTAAAGCGGTTTACCTATAGCTATACCGTGTCATCTCGACCGGAGCGCAGAGCGCGGAGTGGAGAGACCTGCAGTTCGGTGCCTTGCTCCCGCCACAGGATTGTCACCTCGACCGGAGCAGACAGTTCCATCGTCTGCGCAGTGGAGAGACCTGCAGTCGGTGCCTTGCTCCCGCCACAGGATTGTCATCTCGACCGAAGTAGACAGCTTCATCGTGTGCGCAGTGGAGAGACCTGCAGTTTGCGGTCTCCAACAGCATATCCGCCAGGGTAATACCGGAAAAAAGCAAGGACTTCCGTACACCTGCTAGAAACTTGCTCTAGCGATGGCCGGTTGGCGTGCAGTGTAAGCCTGGGGCCCGAACAGGACTCAGGGTCAGCCGCGCGTTTCCGATCCAGCCGCGCTCTAGTGGGCGCCTGCGGGGGCGGTGAGCAGGTTGTGGGCGCGCAGCCAGGTGTCCAGCAGGGTGGGCCAGATGGCCAGGGTGGGGTCGGCGCCGCCGGTACCGAAGCCGTGGGGACCGTGGGCGAAGAGGTGAAGTTCAGCATCGGCGCCGGCGGTGTGCATGGCGTTATAAAACGTGACACTGGTGAGAACGGGAACGACGGTGTCATCGGTGCTGGCGACGATGAAGGCGGGCGGCGTTTGCGCGGTAACGTGGGTCGCCGGGGTGTACAGCGCATGGAGGCGGACGCAGTCGGCTGCTGTCAGGCCTTTGGTCACGGAGCAGTAATTGATGAGCAGGTGCGGAGCGCTGGGGGCGCTTCCTGCCGTGCTGTCGGCAGCCTGGGCGGCTGGCTGGACTGCTGATTCGGCGGCGACCTGGGGCTCCATGGCGTTGAGCCAGGGATAGATAAGGAGCTCGAAGTTCGGGGCATCGGACTGACGCTCGATCGGGTCGGGGTCGTCGGCGTGATCGGAGCGCGGAGCGCCGGTGGTCAGAACAGCCGTCAAGGCGGCGAGGTGACCGCCCGCGCTGAAACCCATCATGCCGATGCGGTCTGGAGCGATGCCGTAGGTGGGCGCGAGCGAGCGGACCAGGCGCACGGCACGGCGGGCGTCCTCAAGCGGGACGGGGTACAGGTACGTAGGGCCGAGGCGATATTTGAGGACAAACGTGGTAATGCCGAGCTCGGCGAGACGATCGGCAGGCTGCCGGCCCTCGTGGTTCGCGGCCAGGTTGAGGTAGGCGCCGCCCGGCGCGACGATGACGGCGGTGCCGTTCGGGCGGGCGGGACGGAATACAGTCAGGGTAGGGATGTCCGCGGAAGCGTCGCCCTTGGCGCCGGGTGCACGCCACGGCCAAAGGCGAAGGGTCGTGATGCCGAGCGCCGGGTCGAGGGAGGACTGGGCGGCGGACGTTTGCGCCTGTTCGGCTTGTTGCGCTTTTTGGGGAGCAAAGGCGTTTGCCGGTAAAGAGAGCAGAATGGCGACAGCCGTCAGCAGGGCGGTCACAATCCCCGCCAAAGGACGGGGATGTTGGCGAAAAACGGGTTTTGCCGGGACCATACTCATCAAATCCACCCCTGTTTTCTTCCTGAAAACTGTTCACCTTGGCCGATGTGTTCTAGGCGCGGTGGGCGATGCGCAGATTGAGTTCGCGCAGTTGCAGGTCGCTGACCGGTGCGGGCGCTTCAACCATGAGATCGATGGCGCGGGCCGTCTTGGGAAACGCGATGACCTCGCGCAAAGATTGGGCGCCGGCCAGAATCATCACAATGCGGTCGAGACCGAGCGCGATGCCGCCGTGCGGGGGCGTGCCGTATTCAAGCGCGTCGAGAAAGAAGCCGAACCGCTCGTGCGCTTCATCGTCGGTCATGCCCAAAGTGCGGAAAATCTCGGCTTGGACATCCTTGCGGTGAATGCGAATGGAGCCGGAGCCGAGCTCGGTCCCATTGAGAACAATGTCATAGGCGAGGGCTCGGACGGAACCCTTGTCGTGATAAAGCGCGCCGGACTGGATGTCTTCCTCATGCGGCGAGGTAAATGGGTGGTGCGCGGCATCCCAGCGCTTGGCGTCCTCGTTCCACTCATACATGGGAAAGTCGGTGACCCAAAGGAAGCGGAAGTCCTGCGCGGTGCCGGTTTTCTCGAAAAGCTTGTGCTTTTCGGCAAACTTGCGAGCGAGCTCGAGGCGGAGCTGGCCGATGCGTTTTGGAATCCAGTGGCGATCGTTGCCCCAAACAGCGGCGGTACCGAGTTTGGGGGTGATGACGATGGCAAGGTCATCCTGGGTGAAGGAGCTTGGGCCGGCTGCTGGAAGCGCAGAGCTTTCCGCTTCGCTGCGCTCCGGTGGCGATGACGAGGGTTCAAGGGAAGCGGCGAAGGTGAGCTGCTCGGCATTGAACCGGGCGGCAATCGCTTCGGCGAGGGGATAAAAGTTTTCATTGGTGCGAAGGCGGGCGACGTCCAGAAAGTCGAGCCCGGTGTCGCCAAGAATTTTGCGAATTTCTTCAACCAGGGCGCGCTTTTGCGTGCCGCTCATGGCGCCGGCGCGAGGGATGGTAAAGCCGTAGACCGGAAGCGTGGGTTCGATTTTCAACTGCTCGCGAAAGGCCGGTGTCAGCTCCTGCGACAGATTCACCATGGCGGGAAGGCGCATGTCGGGTTTATCGATGCCGTAGCGCTCAATGGCGTGGTCGTAGGTCATACGCACGAAGGGTTGGGGAGGGAGCTCGATGCCGGCGGCGTGGAAGGCAGCGCGAAGGAAGCCTTCGGCGACGGCAAAGATCGTTTCCTGCTGCGGAAAGGTCATTTCGAGGTCGATCTGCGTGAACTCGCGCTGACGCTCGGCGCGGACGTCATCGTCGCGAAAGCAGCGGGCATTCTGAAAATGACGGTCAAACCCGGCGATCATCAAGATCTGCTTGAAGATTTGCGGCGATTGCGGGAGAGCGTAGAAATGTCCCGGATGAACGCGGCTGGGAACGAGGTAATCGCGTGCGCCTTCAGGGGTAGAGCGCGTCATAAAGGGAGTTTCGATCTCTAAAAAATCCTGGCTGACAAGGAAATTGCGAATCGCCATGGCGACACGGGAGCGCACGGCGAAGTTGTGTTGCATAACGGGGAGGCCGAGTTCGACGAAACTATACTTCAGGCCGA
>CAXTRN010000219.1:0-5756 GCA_964246645.1 uncultured Acidobacteriaceae bacterium | reverse complement strand
AGGCAGCCATGGCGGCCATGGCTTCACCGCTGCTCGAGCCCGTGATGTTGATGAGGATGCCGCGCATGAGGATGCAAACATCATCTTCGGCGCTGTGCTGGATGAAACCATGGGCGACGACGTGAAGATTACCGTGATTGCGACCGGATTCCGTGAAGCGCAGCCGCAGCGGCGTGAGCGGATGCTGGGCAACATCGCCGCGCCGGATGCGCAGGACAATGCAGCGGGTTTCTTGCCGCGCATCGCGCCGCGGGTAGCGCAAACCCCGTTTGCGAGCGAAGCGCGCGCAAACAGCACCATCGCAAAACCGGCAGAAGCGGACATCCATGCAGCCCGCGAAGCTGAGGCGCCAACCGTGCGTGTGGTCCGGCATGGGCAGGAGCTGGAAACAGCGCCGGGCTTTTTGAACGCGCGTGAAGAGGCCACCCGCGCGCCGCGGGTGAACTTCCTTGCCCCGGCGAGTGCAGCAACGCAGCGCTTCCCGGAGTTCCAGGGCACAGCGGAGCCGCAGATGGAGCTGGTGAGCTCGTCAAGCTTCGGGACTGAAACAAAGAACCCGACGTTTGGAGAGACTTTGGAAGCGGCGCGCCCCGCGGAAAGCGGATCGGCTGCAGCCGAGCTGGTGCCTGTGCCGGCGTCGGTCTTCGACGACGAGTTTTTCCGTAAAGGCAACGATGAGCTTCGTGCCGGCACGCAGCGGGGCTGGGCAAGCGACTCCGCGGGACCGGGCAAGTCGTCTGACAATCCCCCCAGCGGTGCAGGTTCTTCCCCTGTTGGAGGGATGGCGCCGGAAAGCACCCCTGCGGCAAGCTGGCCAGAGGCCCGTGTGCCGTCCTTTAGCGGCTACGCGGGCGAGGCGGCGAGGGTTCCGGAAACCGACGAGCTCGATATACCGGCGTTTCTGCGCCGCACCCATTAGCGGAAGGAAATCTGGCGATGGACCGTGTTTTTGCATGTTTGCTCCTTGCGCTGTTGTGTTCGCTGGACGCCGCGGCTGTCCGTTCCCGGCACGTGGCCCGTCACGCTTTCGCAGGTGCACGTACAAGCGCGGGGCGGGTCAGCAGCCGGCTGGCGCGCTCGGGGCGAGGCCGTGCGACCGGCAGGTCCGCGCGACGGGCAGCCCTGCGTAGCGGTGGTTCGCGTGTGCCGGTGCACTATGCGGGCGAGCGCTTTTATCTCAGCAGCTTCACCGACAATGCGAACAGCATCACCAGCGGGGACGTGACCGCGGGCGAAGATCCGGTGGTGCGGGCAGCGGCCATCCAGGCACTCGGCAATATGAACGGTACGGTGCTGGCGATCGATCCCTCGTCGGGCCGCATTCTGGCGATGGTGAACCAGAAGTTGGCATTGAGTGCAGGGGCAGAGCCGTGTTCCACAATCAAGGTTTCGGTGGCATTGGCGGCGCTGAAGGAAGGTATCGTCAAGGCGGACACGCCGGTAAACCTGGGCGGTCACTATTCGCTGGACCTGACGACGGCGCTGGCGCGCAGCGTGAATCTGTACTTCGAGGTGCTGGGCCGTGCGATGGGTTTTGAGCGCGTAAAGCACTATGCGAACGAGTTCGGCCTGGGTGAGCTGGCCGGGTACGGCATCGAAGGCGAACAGCTGGGCGTGTACCCCAGCACGGAACTGCCGCACAACATGGGCGGCGTCGGCCGGATGTGTTCTTTCGGCGAGAGCATCTCCATGACGCCGTTGCAGCTGGGCGCGCTGGTTTCATCCATTGCCAACGGGGGCACACTGTATTATTTGCAGCACCCGACGAGCCCGGAGCAGGTAAGCGCTTTCCAGCCCAAGGTGAAGCGGCTGCTCGACATCCAATCGGTGATTCCGGAGATTTTGCCGGGGATGAGCGGAGCCGTCAATTTCGGCACCGCGCGTTCGCTGAAGACGAATTTTGTGCAGTTTCCGGTGTTCGGCAAAACGGGTACCTGCTCGAACAACGGCACCCGCTTCGGCTGGTTTGTCAGCTATGGAGACGCACCGACGGGCCGCATTGTGACGGTGATCTTTCTGGAAGGCGGACGGCCGACCTTTGGGCCGAAGGCTGCGGAGCTGACCGGCGAGTTTTATCGCGCGATGTATGAGCGCAATTATTTTGCGCCGCATGTGCCGGCGATCGCCACCGTGGCAGGTACGAACGGGCAGTAGGGCTTTTCGCGATCGAAAACAGTTCCTCCGCGCGGCAAACAGTTCGCGCGAGTCGTGCGTCCCTCGGGTGTACGTGCATCTGACCGTCCGCGCATCTGACATAGCTGAGGTGAGGGCATGCTGATCGTGACTGCGGCGGAGATGGGTGCCGCAGACCGTCGTTCCGTGGAACAGGGTGTCCCGATGGCCGCGCTGATGGAGGCCGCCGGTGCGGGGGTGGCGCGATTTGCTTTGCGACACGGGACCGCCCATGGGCCGATCGTGGTGCTCTGCGGCAAGGGCAACAACGGCGGCGATGGCATGGTGGCGGCGATGCGTTTGGCAGCGGCCGGGCGCATGGTGCGCATAGTGTTGCTTGGTTCGGCAACGGAGTTGTCACCGCTGGTGATGGGAGCCTGGGGCCGAGTGAACCCGAATGAGACCGGGACCGAGCGGCTGGAAGTGAGCGACGAGGCTGGGCTGCGCGCGTCGCTGGAGGGCGCGGCGCTGGTACTCGATGCGATCGTCGGCACCGGCTTTAAGCCGCCCCTGCGCGGGCTGGCGGCCACGGCGCGCGATGTGCTGGCACAAAGCACAGTGCCGGTGTTGGCGGTCGATCTGCCCAGCGGCTGGGATGCGGATTCCTTCGCCATGCACGCCTCAGCAGAGGCAAACAGCGCCAGCGGGGCCGTTCGGGCGAATGCGGTGGTGACCTTCAGCGCGCCCAAGCTGGCGCACAGCTTCGGACACCTCACGCCGGGACGCACCTTTGGCGCCGTCGTGGTTGCAAAGATCGGGACCCCGGCCGGGGCGCTGCAATCGACGGAAGGTCTGCACTGGGCGGGAGCCTCGAAGGCGGTGGCCGAGCAGCCGCGCGGGGTCGACGGCAATAAGGGAAAGTTTGGGCATGTGCTGCTGGTCGGCGGCGCGTTCGGCAAATCCGGGGCGCCTGCCATGATGAGTTTGTCGGCTCTGCGCGCCGGGGCAGGGCTGGTTACGACGGCGATCCCGCGGTCGATTCTTGCCGAGGTCGCGGGGATTACACCGGAGCTGATGACGGTGCCGTTAGAGGAGGACGCCCAAGGCGGTCTGGCGCTCGACGTGCTTGCTCCCGAAGCGCTCGAGAAGCTGCTGCAAGGGATCAAAGTGGTGGGGATCGGTCCGGGGCTCGGCCAAAATGGAACGACACCGGCGTTTGTTCATCGTTTCGTCGCAGGCGTGACCTTGCCGATGGTCATCGATGCCGATGCCCTGAACGCCTTTGCCGGGCGCACCGATCTGCTGAAGCAAGCCGCAGCCGGGACCGATGCGCATGGCGCGCCGCGCACGGTCGTGCTGACGCCGCACCCAGGCGAAATGGCTCGGCTGATCGGCGGGTCGGTGAAGGATGTCGAGGCGGATCGCATCGGGTTGGCCCGGCGGTTTGCGACCGAGCACCGCGTGACGCTGGTGCTGAAAGGCTGGCGAACGCTGATCGCGCATCCCGACGGGCGGATCGCGGTCAACACAACCGGCAATCCGTCCATGGCCAAAGGCGGCAGCGGCGATATTTTGACGGGCATCGTGGCCGCCATGCTGGCGCAATACCCGGAAAATGCGGCAGCCGCGGTTGAGGCTGCGGTATGCCTGCACGGGCTTGCAGGGGATTTCGCGTGTCTTGCGCAGGACGAGCATACGGTGCTGGCCACCGATACGGTCGCGCACCTGGAACAGGCGTTCCGGGCGCGGGTGGAAGACGAGGACGGCTTCACGTGGATTGCGGGGACGGCCACCAATGGCGCCTTTGCTGCAGTGCCGGGCGGTTTGCGATGAGCGGCCCGGGCTTGGATGCGAGCCTGAACTTCAACCGGGATTTCAACCGGGAAAAGCGGCTGCGCACCCGCAGTGAAGCAGGCACGCTGGCCCTGGGCGAACTGCTCACGGAATTGCTGCGGCCCCCGCGTCTGGTGCTGCTGCGGGGCGACCTGGGTGCGGGCAAGACGACGCTGGTGAAGAGCATCGTTGCGGCGCTCGGGGCAGCTGATCCGGAAAGCGTGACCAGCCCTACCTTCACGCTGGTGCACGAGTACACGGGCCGCAAAACGAGCATCTTCCACCTCGATCTGTACCGCTTGGAGGAGGAATCCGCGCTGGAAGGGGTCGGCGTGTGGGAGATTGCCGATCGCGGGGACGCGCTGGTGCTGGTGGAATGGGGGGAACGCTTTCCATCGCTGGTCGCGCGGGCCGATGCGGAGATCAGCATCTCCGAGGGCGAAACGGAGACCGAGCGCCTGCTGCTGGTGCGTTGGCGTGAGCGGTAAAACGAGATTTCGTTCTTCCGACGCATGCTGGACGGCTTTCTGGAAGGAAGGGAAGCTACCCGCCTGCGCAAACAGCAAGGGCCACGCTCAAAAGGAGCGTGGCCCGGTTCTGCAAACGACGTTTTCTACCGCCGGCGTCGCGCCCTGTTCACCTGCGCCTCGGTTTGAGCACGGATACCGATGAAGCTGGGAACGAAGACGGTGGCTGCGAAAGCGGTAGCAACAATGAGCTGATACATACAAAACTCCTTCTGGAAGGCGCGCAACGGCAAGGGCTGCGCACAGCCAGATTGGCTTACGATCATGAGGTGGGTAGCGCGGGCGGGGGTCAGATCTGGACTGAGCCGTCACGGTCGCTGCGGGTCGAGCCCGGGGTCACATGCTGTCCTTCAGCGCGTCTGTGTCCTGAACTCTCATACCTATGAGACTACAGGTTTCGCATTTCGATGCAGGTTTTCTGCCCAAAATACACAAATAGTTGTAGCTATTTGACAGTTGTTCTATAGAAAGCACATAATTCTTCCCCCGTTGAGCCGTATTCCTGCTGCTGTGCGATCGCGGCAAGGTCAGCCACATGGTCGTCGGGCGACATGGGCACACGGCCGATCCAAAGCCGTTGCAGACTCGTTTCATGGTCGAGCAGGGAGTCCAGTTCGGCGTTGACGTAGACGAGGTCGAAGGGGCGCGGGTTCGCCCGGAGGCTTGCTTCGACGTGACGAAGAAAGCGGCGCAGCAGTTTGGCCTCAAAGGGATGGAAAAGGTAGGCCAGGGTGGGTTCAGGCGGCAATGGGTGCCGTGTAGCGTCGCCGAGGTGGAGGCGCAACGGCGCGAGCGCGCCTGCCCGCGGGTCGGCTTGCCAGAGCGCTATATTTTGCGCGGCAATGGCGGCAAGCGCCGGATTGAGCTCGACGCCTTCGACACGTAAAAACGGATGGCGCGAGCTGAGCAACATGGACCGCCCTTTGCCGGCGCCGACATCGAGAAAAACCGTGCGCTCAATGGGCTGTGCCGGCGCGGTCTCATGCAGCCAAAGCTCGATGACCGTGTCGAGAATGCTGGGGGCGACCGCGTAGTAGGCGGTAAGGTCCCGGGCGGCGATGCCGGTTCCGGCGGCGATCTCCCGGCCCGGAATCAGGCCCGACGTGTCGGTGCCATGATCGCGATCGAAGGGATGAACCGGGTCAGCACGAGAGGGGGGCGGAGGACGGCGGCGCAGGATCATAGCGGAGTTGGGCGGTGTGGGTGGCGGCGAAGGGCTCTACCAGGAATTGTTACGAGGACGAGCCTACCGGTTTGCGGCTGTGTAAGGAAGCCATCTCACCC
>CAXTRN010000218.1:0-5825 GCA_964246645.1 uncultured Acidobacteriaceae bacterium | reverse complement strand
TTCTTACCCTGCTCAAATAGATCCCGCACACGGCTGGCGCCCACGCCAACAAACATCTCCACAAAATCCGAAACGGAGATGGAAAAGAACGGTACGTTGGCCTCACCGGCCACAGCGCGTGCAAGCAGAGTCTTGCCGGTACCCGGAGGCCCGACCATCAACACACCTTTGGGGATGCGTCCACCGAGCCGCTGAAATTTCTGCGCTTCACGCAAAAACTCAATGATTTCCTTCAACTCCTCTTTCGCCTCGTTCACACCGGCGACGTCCTTGAAGGTGACCTTCTTCTGCTGCATGCTCAACAGGCGCGCCCGGTTTTTGCCGAAGCTCAGCGCTTTATTCCCGCCCGACTGCATTTGCCGCATCATGAATAGAAACAAAGCCAAAATAACCAGAATCGGTGCGACCTGCAGCAGAAGCGAGAACCACAACCCACCCTGCGGGTCATCGATGTTCACATTCACGCCGTGGTCGCGAAGGTCCTTGTACAGCTCTGGATAGTTCTGCGGAATGGTTGTGGAAAAAGTCTCCTTGCCATCCTTGTACTTGCCCGTCGCCTTGGTCCCGGAAACAGTCACATCCGTGATCTTGCCCGCATCTGCATCATTCTGCATCTCGGTCAGGCTGATCGTGCGGTTGTGGCCCGCATTCATATTTTTGAGTACAAACTGCCAGCCCACCAGCAAGCAGGTTACCGCGACTACCCAGATCAACAACTGTTTCACAGTCGAGTTCAATGGACCCCTCGTTTCTAAACCCCGGCTCTACGCTTCCGGATCTGCGCTTCACGTCCCAGCCCACCGCATTTCTACGTGGGAAGCGATCCAAAACAAGACCCATCCATTAGACGACGGCTGTGGCGAGAAGGTGCATAGCACGGCACCCTCGCTTCAGCCCGCAAAGAGACTTCCCTAAATACTACCCCCGGTTCCCTATCACAGGGGGTCCGTTTCAGCGTTTGTCTACATCTTCCGTCGTAGAAGTTTCATATCGGGAAAGCCGAAGCTCGCGCGCGGACCGTTCCACCCGAAGTCCATTCGCCAGTTCCAGGCGGGTTCCCGTCCGCGGGCTCATCCGCGACCCGCTCTGCGTTCCCGGCCCCTGCCCCGCGTCCGTTCCCGCCAGTGCAAGCAGCTTGCTTGTTTCCTCCGCGCCCAGCCGGTACCCCAGCGTGGCCGCGGCCGCCCGCAAAATGCGTCGCCGCAGCGCTGGCGCCATACCCTTTAAGCGCTCCAGTTCGATGGCCAGCGCACGCTCGCCCACTGCTGTACTGACAGCGCGGCCCCCGCCCCGCACGGGCTTACCCGGCAGCAGCAGTCCCGGCAACAGTCGCGTCACCTCGGCCTGCCAATACAGCTCCTCATCCCTGGCAATCTCCGCCGTGCGCGCCAGGCTGGCATCGATGCCCGGATTGAACCCGCGTAGAGCCGGCATCAGTTCATGGCGCACCCGGTTGCGGGTCAGATTCACATCAGCGTTTGAGCTATCCTCTCGCCAAGGCTGCTTCCGCTCGCGCAGAAACGCTTCCACCTCCGCTCGGCGTACCTCCAGCATCGGACGCACCACGCGACCACCCGCAAGCTCGCTACTCGACCCACTACCTACCAAATCCACGCCGGCAAACCGCCCCCGCATCACCGCTGATCGCTCCAGCCCGGAGTTCCACCCTGCCCACACGGGTGAAATTCCGCCCAAACCCTCCGTCCATGCTCCCCGCAGCAACTTCATCAGCACTGTTTCCGCCTGATCGTCGAGCGTATGCGCCGTCGCAATGCTGTTCAGCCCGCCGCTCAGAAGCTGTGCAAAAACCGCGTACCGCAGATGCCGCGCTGCATCCTCTACCCCTTCCCGTGCCGCCGCCTGCCGGGCCGCCGTGTCCACGTGCTCGGTCCGCAGCCCGACACCCAGCCGCTCGCAAAGTTCCCGCACAAAGCTTTCGTCCGCATCCGCCTCCGCACCCCGCAAGCCATGGTGCACATGCACCGCGCTCAGCACGACCCCGAGCGACTCTTTGCCTCGATTCGCCTCCTGCATCGCCAAGAGCAGCGCTACCGAATCCGCCCCGCCCGAAACCGCGCAGCAAACCCGGTCGCCTGCCCGGAACAAGCCGCGATTCAGATTTTCCAACCTCATCGACAATCTCCCGCTCTCCATCATGACCATTCCCTCGCGCTCGAGGTTCGACTCCACTCTGGTCCACAGTCCTGTCTAAACGGTATACTCGCGTTCCCATGGCAGTTTTTGTGATCGTTCCCGCAGCCGGCATCGGCACACGTATGGCTCCGGCTTCCGGCGGCGCTCCCAAGCAGTTTCTTTCCCTTCGGGGCGTGCCTGTCCTCGTTCATGCCATTCACGCCTTTTTACAGGGACCGCAGATCACCGGCGTTTACGTTGCGGTACGCGAGCCCGAGCAGGAGCGCCTCCGCGACCTGCTCACCGAGCACGGCCTCGCCGACCGTGTACACGTCGTTTCCGGCGGCCATGCCCGGCAGGACTCCGTCGCCAACGCCCTTGCGGCTCTCCCGTCCACTTCGGAGCGCGACATCGTTCTCGTCCACGACGCCGTGCGCCCCCTCATCGATCCGGCCACCATCGCCCGCACCATCGAGGCCATCGAACGCCACGGCGCGGCCATCGTCGGCATGCCCGCCGTCGATACCATCAAGCAGGTCGAGCGCACCGCCGACGGCGCCCTCATCACTGCCACCATCCCTCGCGAACTCATCGTCCATGCCCAAACCCCACAAGGCGCCCTGGTCCCCCTCATGCGCCGCGCCTTTGCCGAAGCCGTCCAGGACGAGTTCACCGGCACCGACGAGGCCAGCCTCCTTGAACGCGCCGGCATCCCCGTCCACGTCGTTGCCGGCACCGCCCGCAACCTCAAGGTGACGCAACCCGGCGACCTGGAAATCGCGGAGTTCTATTTAGCGGGCTGACGGTTCGTCTTGAAGATAGCCTGCGCGTATACGCTCATTCTTGGGTAGGGAATGAAAATCCAGCCGCGCCAAAGGACGAAGCTAAACTTTTCAACACTCCCTTGAGGGAATGCTCGATAGCGGCGGTAACCAGGATAAAGTCGCCGTCCACACCAGGCGTGACTAAAACTTTCGCAGGGGAGGGAAAGTTGAATTCGGACCAGTTGCGATTCGTGCTGAGCGCCTCCAGTGCCTGATCCAAAGGTGTTCGGCTATATGGGTCGAAAACAAGCAGAGCTTGATGTTGTACACTCCACCCTTGATCAAGCAACTCAGCGATTATCTTAGGTTCGCGGGCCGTAACTACAGGCACTGGTCTTCTGCTAAACGCGCCTTCTATGACCCGTCTAAGAAATGGCCGGCTTTGGACATGGAACAAGGTAGCTTCAGGTGGTATGGGTATCTCGCTTTCAAACCAACGACCGGCCACGACGCCGTAATCTGTTAATCCAGTAGCAAGTGCTGTTCGGACCAAGTCCGGTAAACCCGCATCGATAGCATCCTCTTTCAAGGCGAAGTCCATCAGAACCGACATGCTTCCCTTCGGCTGCAAATCTGCTGTTTGTAAGAGCTGGTCATCCCAACTGGTCCTTAGCTCAACAAAGGCATTCATCACGGCATAACCTCGATTTTAAGGAAGGGAGCCGGCTGGAACCGGTACCTGGGGCAATGAGGTGAAACGAGTGTTGGCAACCCACCCCTAAACTATGTCACCCGCGCGTTCACCGTATTGATAACTCTTGTAACCCCCGTAGATCACCCCACAAGCCCAAACACAATGTCTCCGCAGCGGCTGAGTACCAGGTGGCCGGGTCCGGGGAACGGAACTCGTAAGACAGCGGCCAAGCCTCCGGCCGGAACTGCGCCTTGCCACGGTGCGTCGACGGGCTGACCCGAGATGCCACGAAATCTCCTTGTTGTGAGTTCATCTTAAGGCAACGACTGCTGCGTCAGTGAACATTTTGGATACTGCAAAGGATATCGAAGATAGGCAGGATGCCTCGCTGTCCTCTATGAACTCCTATTTTGTACAGCCTGCTTTAGGATATTTCCATGTCCATGCGCATCGGCCTCGGCTTTGACTCACACGCCTTCCACCCCGGCGTCCCGCTTGTGATCGGCGGTCTCAAGATCGATCATCCCGAGGGCCTTGCCGGCCATTCCGACGGCGATCTGCTGCTCCATGCCCTTACCGACGCTCTGCTGGGCGCCGTTTGCGCGGGCGATATCGGCACCTTTTTTCCGCCTTCGGACCCGCGCTGGAAGGGTGCCGATTCCACCGTCTTTCTCCAAACAGCGCTTGAAGAGATCGCCCTTGCCGGCTACAAGATCGTCAACATCGATTGCGTTCTGATCATGCACCGTCCCAAAATCGTGCCCATTGCCGCCGAAATGCGCGAACGTCTCGCCGATCTTCTGTCGCTCGATCTCAACTGCGTTTCGATCAAGGGGAAAACGCCCGAAGGTCTCGGTCAGGACGGCACCGCTGTCGCCCATGTGGTGGCTCTGTTGGAAGCGATCAAGCTGCCCAGGGAGCACAAAAAACTGGCTGTCGCCGACGAGGTGCCCGCTGCCGAAGAGGTCGATGGGGTTCTCAGCACCGTGCTCGTCGAAGACGACCTAAGCGCGCTCGGCCGCAAACTCCCCACCTTCGACACCGACGACCTTACGTAATCCTCAGCCCCAAAAGATTTCGCTTGGTATGGCGTACGTTTCTCCGGTACAGTGGCTGCAACTTTCCTACCATCCCAGGAGGCTGTATGGACCCGCAACAACAGCAACAGGCAGCAAGTCTTTTCGCTGGTCTTGGCATAGGCGCGGTCCTTTTCGGCCTGCTGTTTGCCCTCGCCATCGTCGTCTTCTTTGTCTATCTTGTCTGGAGAATCTTCGCCAAGGCCGGTCTGCCAGGCCCATTGGCGCTGCTCTGGCTCGTTCCCGGCATCGGCTGGATTATTGCGCTGTGCATCCTGGCCTTCAGCGAATGGAAGGTCGTTCCGGCCACCTCCACCTACGCCTCGGGCCTGCCTGCCTATCCGCCAACGTCCTACCCGCCCGCGAACTATCCGCCTTCCGGCACAACCCAGCTCTGAATCGGTTACCCGTCCGGCCACACACAGCCGAAACCCCTCACACCCGCAGAAGGGGCACATCATAGCGCCGGATCGCGTCATCATGGGTCACGAGGATCAAGCCTTCTACCCTCGTTTGTGCAATCAACATGTGATCGAACGGATCACGGTGGAATTGTGGAAGACGTTCTGCTTCTTCAGCATGCTCGAGGGTTACCGGCAAGATGGACATCCCAAACAACTGTGCCGCTACATGAAATGAGCCGGAAAATTGCAACTTCCCCGAACGGCGCTTGATGGCCAGTTCCCAAACGCTCACTACACTTAAATAAAGTTCATGTCTCGGATCACTCAAGAGCTCCAGGTGTTCCGCCGAAAGCGGACTCCTCTGAGTGCTGCACCAAAGCAGCACATGGGAATCAAGCAAGTACCGCATCAGTACCCAAATGCTTCCAGGATGTCATCCGGCAGCGGCGCGTCGAAATCATCAGCTATATACGTAATTCCAAGAACATTCTGCCCCAACAGCCTCTTCTTCGGAGCTTTCTCATCCCCCACAGGTACCATCTTTACCAGCGGCTTTCCGGCCTTGGCGATAATGATCTCTTCACCCGCCGCTGCCCTCTCCACTAAGTTCGAGAAAGACGACTTCGCCTCATAAATGTTGAAAGCTGCCATAGGGTCCTCAGATTTCATTCTGCCCTGACATCCAAAGTTGGTCAACTTGATCAAGGTAACGTCACAGCTCTGCTAGCATGGGCTACGACATGTCCTCTGCAGC
>CAXTRN010000217.1:0-5848 GCA_964246645.1 uncultured Acidobacteriaceae bacterium | reverse complement strand
TGTGTTCAGGCATGCCGCGTGTCGCTTTTGAGCAGACCGTGTGCCGGGCCTTGCGCACTTATGGGAGGTATCGGCCACCCCGGTCAAAATCTGGCAATACGAAGCGGACTTTCCTGTTCCACGTCTGGACAACCGGCTTAATGGGGTGTCGTCGCCCCTCCCGGTTGCAAGTCTGCGGCCGGCGGTACGATGCCCGGCGAATAGCGGTCCGGATGCACGGCCGGTTGCGCCTGGGGCATACCGGAGTTCGGTACGCCCGGGACGGCACCCGCGCCTTTGGCCGCTTCTTCAGCCGCTTTCGCGGTGGTTCCGGCTGCGGCTGTCGAGCCCGTAGCCGCGTCCGCCCCCGGTTTAGCGTCCCCGTGCAAGCTGGGCAGGCGCTCCGCGATCAGGTCCGCGGCTCGCTTGTTTTCCTGCGCAAGCGCGTCCGCCTGGGCCGCATCGGCTTGGGCGGCGGGCGGCATTTCCGTTGACGTCCCGGTCACCACAAGAACCTCCTCCAACTGTCGCAGATTGCTCGCGGGCCGAATGCGCATCAGCGTATACGGCGGATGTTGCGGGTCAGGGGCAATCGATTCGATGACACCGACCGGAAGCCCTCGCGGAAACACCTGGTCGCCGCCGGAGGTGATGACCCGCTCGCCCGGGTGAATGCGCTCATCGGGGGTGAGATTGTTGATGACCACCTCTCCGGTTGCTGTGCCACGCAAGACGCCCCGCATGCGCGAAGTGGCCAAAAACACGCCTGCACCGGAGTTCGAATCGTTCAGCAGCAGCAACTGCGCCGTGTGCGGCATCACGTCGCGCAATTTGCCGACGACCCCGTCCGGGGTCATCACCGGCTGCTCCGGCGCGAGCCCGTCCATGGAGCCCTTGTTGATCCACAACACATGCGATCGGTCCGATCCGCTCGTGCCGATCACCTGCGCCGCCACCGTGGTGGCAATGTATTGCTGCTTAAAGGCGAGCAGCCGCTGCAAGCGCCGGCCCTCGGCTGCATCTTCAGCGAAGCCGGCCTGTTCTTCGCGCAGCCGGGCGAGTTCGCCACGCAACGCCGCATCCCGCTCGCGGGTTTGACGCAGATCGACGTAGTTTGCCCAAAGATGCCGTACGCCCGCTCCGGTGGCAGCCGTGGCCCGCTCCACGGGCCCAAAAGCAAACATCGTCCAGGAGCGCAACAATGTGACGTTCTGGCTATCCTGCGGCCCGCCGAGCGCAAACGCGGGCCGCACCGGCCGCTGCACCTGCACCGCCAGCCACAGCGTTTGCGCAAGCACCAACGCCAGCAAAACAAGGGGATTTTTCAGCCGCGCAAAAGACTCCATAGGTGCAGACCGCGGCCAGTCCTACTGCCCTTGGCGGGCTTCCACCTTGGCCACTCGCTCATGAATCATCAGCATGTCCGCGTGCACCTGATTTCGGAGACTGACCATGTCGGCCTGCATGTCTCTACGCAGACTGGCAATCTCACCATGCATGTCTTTGCGAAGACCCGCGATCTCGGTCCGGAGGTCCCGCGTATCTTGCCGTTGGATGAGCACACCGAGAAAGACCGCAACGGTCGGTGTCAATGCGGAAAGAATCGCGATCGTCAATTGGGCGGCAGGGGACATAGGCTCGTCGCGGCTGGGCCGCACCTCCATTATCCACGCTTGAACGGTATCGGGCGTACCACTTTTCCGCAGTAATCGTCGATCAACCTGTCCCATAACGAAACACGGCGGCCACCCGTTAGCATGAAAGTTGTGCCTCTCACCTTTTCGACTCCCGTCCAGCAGCTCAAGCGCGTGGGCGAGCGTATCGCGCCCAGCCTTGCTGAGCGCGGCGTGGAAACCGTCGAAGATCTGCTTTATCACCTGCCGTTCCGCTATGAGGACCGCGCCCACCCCAGGCCGCTCGCGGACTACCAGCCGGGCGATATGGCTTCGGTCACCGGCGAGGTGCGCGGCACGGTGCTGCTGCGTACCCGCGTCAAACCCATCTTCGAGATGACCGTCGGCGTCGATCCTTCTATACCGCCGCCTGTATCGTCTTCACCTTCACCGCCCACGTCGTTTGCCACTCTCCCCGCACCCGGCCTGCCTCACCTTTCTGCCGCACCGATTCTGGAAACGGTGAAGTGCCTTTGGTTTAACGGCACCTATCTTCGCGACCGCTTCCAGCCCGGCCAGCGCGTCGCGCTGTACGGCAAACTCGAGGGTTCCCGCTCCGGCAATGCCTTGAAAGCCGCCCCGGGCTCGGCCAAGTGGAAGATGATCCAACCCACCTTTGAAATCCTGCCCGACGCCCGCGCCAAAGGTGAGCAGGCCGAGTTCGTTCATCTGGAGATGGGCCGCATCGTTCCAATCTACGAGTCTTTGGGCGGCACCACCCCATTGGGGGGCAAACTCGGATCGCGCTGGCTGCGGCGGGTGCTTTGGACGCTCTTCCACGAACTCGAAAATACCGGAATGGAAGCCGAAGAAACCCTGCCCCGTGCCTTATGCGAGCGTCTAGAACTGCCGACGCGCATGCAGGCCCTGCGCGACCTCCATTTCCCTCCCGCGGACACCGCACTGGCCGACCTGCAAGCCGCCCGCACCCCCGCCCATCGCCGGCTCATCTTTGAAGAACTCTGGTACCTGGAACTGGGTTTGGAGCTGAAGCGCAAACGCATGCGCGAACGCGAAGGCACCGCATTCGTTACCGACAGCCGCGTGCGTGCCGCGCTCAAGCAAATCCTGCCCTTTAAACCTACCTCTGCCCAAAAACGCGTACTCGGCGAAATTGCCGCCGACATGCGCGAACCCCGCCCCATGCGCCGTCTTTTGCAGGGCGATGTCGGCTCCGGCAAAACCATCGTCGCCTTTGAAGCCGCGCTGGTCGCCATCGAAAACGGTTACCAGGTGGCGCTCATGGCCCCCACCGAAATACTTGCTACGCAACATTATCTTTCCGCGCGCAAGCTGCTGGCTGAAGCGACCTCGCCCAGCAAAGGCCGCGCGTACCGTATCGGTCTGCTTACCGGCTCGCTCGACGAACGCACCAAGCGCGACGCCCGCGGCCGCATCGTTCGCGGTGAAACCGACCTGGCCATCGGCACGCACGCGCTTGTGGAGGAAAAGGTCGATTTCGATAATCTCGGCCTGGTGATCATGGATGAGCAGCACCGTTTCGGCGTGCAACAGCGCTACCGGCTGATGCGCAAGCCCGGGCCGAACGGCGTGGCGACGGAGCCCGATGTGCTGGTCATGACCGCGACGCCCATCCCGCGCACCCTGGCGCTGACCATCTACGGCGACCTCGAAGCCAGTGTGCTCGACGAGCTGCCCCCCGGACGCACCCCGGTCACCACACGCCGGATGCCCGGCGCACGCTCCGGCGAGGTGTGGGCCTTTCTCGGCAAACAGGTCGCTGCCGGCCGGCAAGCCTATATTGTCTGCCCGGTGATTGAGGGTGACAACGCCGATCAGCCGGAGCTGGATTTTGCACGCGACCCGGAGGCACAGCTCACCGCCACGACCTCCTCGCCCCCGTCCAAGCGTTCCGACCGTACTCCGCATGGTTTTCCGCATAGCGGCCCCGTTCGCTCCCCCAAGCGTCCCAAGCTGCGTTCCGCCGTCGAAGTGTACGAAGAACTGCGCGCCGGCGCCCTCAGCGACTTGCGCCTCGGCCTGCTCCATGGCCGCATGAGCGCCGATGAAAAAGAAGTCACCATGGCGCGCTTCAAGCGCCGCGAGATCGATGTGCTCGTGTCGACCACCGTGATCGAGGTCGGCGTCGATGTTCCCAATGCCACCGTGATGGTCATCGAACATGCCGAGCGCTTCGGTCTGGCGCAGATGCACCAGTTGCGCGGCCGCGTGGGGCGCGGCAAAGCCAAAAGTTTTTGCGTGCTGCTGACCGGCGAGCGCGTGACCCCGGAGGCCGAAGCGCGGCTCGAAGCCATGATCAACACACAGGACGGCTTCGCCCTTGCCGAATTTGATCTCGCCCAGCGTGGCCCCGGCGAGTTCTTCGGCACCCGGCAGGCCGGCCTCCCTGACCTGCGCGGCGCCGACCTCGCCCGTGACCGCAAGCTGCTCGAATGGGCGAAGCTCGAAGCCGCCCGCTTCGCCCAGGCCCCCGACCCCGCGATCAGCCCGGAGGAACGCTCCGCCGTGTGGGCGCGGCTGAAGCTGCAATGGCAGCGGCGCTACGGCCTGGTCGAAGCCTGACGCCTCGGTTTGCGGTTGTGCTAAGGGTTTTTGGTTGTTCCAAGATTTGTGGTTGTTCCAATCAGCTTGTCGTCATCGCCGCAAGGAACCGCCCTTTGTTGTCATTCCCGAAGGGAAATCCGCGTTTGCTGATAGCGCCGCAGGAACCCACCTTGTTGTCATTCCCGCAGGGAATCCGCGTTTCCCCTCCCAGCAACACCGCTACCCGGCGATGGCCACCTGCAGCCCCGTCGTCGGCATCTGCTTTTTGGGTCCCCGCTTGCGCGCTACCAGCAGGCGAATGCGGTCCAGCATCTCGGCGGCGGTGCAGGCGCCTTTGGGCAAAAACGCATCCGCCGCGGCAGCCCGGTCGAAGTTCGAGACCATCCCTGACACCAGCAGCGCCGGCAGGGAAGGGTGCAGCAGCTTGGCCCGCCGCGTCAACTCATTGCCGTCCATTCCCGGCAACACCAGATCGGCCAGCAAAAGATCGATGCTGCCCGGCATCGCTTCCTGCAGATGTTCGAGCGCGGCAGCGGCTGTGGTCATCGACAGCACACGATACCCACGAGTTTCGAGCATAAACTTACGGATCGAAAGAGCTTGTTCATTGCCGTCTACACACAGAATGGTTTTGCGAGGGCGCATAGCTACGTGTTCTCCCGCCGGGCGTGAGCCGGCCTGCTGCACCGGCGTGCCCTGGAGCAGACCGGTAGGAACTTTTGTGGGCAAGGGCCCGCGGTCGCACCAAAAAGGCACGTTCGCCGTGGAGGCCGCCTTGCGTTGGGTCACCCCGCCATGGGGGTGCAAATCTTGTGCCGCAGAAGTCTCTGCAGCACGTTGCGGTCTTCCCTCGAGCCCCTAAAACTTCATGCCGGACGGCAGACGCGACGGGGCGAGCGGGCTGGAGTCCGCGATCTTTGCTGAAATTTCAGCGGATTTCGTTCAAAACTCGTTTACCGAAACGAGCTTTCTGTTCTGCTTCGATTGCCTGAGCATACGGAGACGAACCACAGACGGCAACCCCCGGAAATGCACAACAATTCACGTTCCGTACATCCGCAATCCACCGGTTTGTCGTGAACCATTGGTGGTATTGACGATTCGGGTTCGTGCCCTGTGCAAAAGCCATTCACAACGAGAGGCGAAACCGCCCTTCACCCACGAAGATTGTGCGTCCTGCCACAAACACATTGGTAATCCGCTCGCTGACGCGGCTCGCCTGTACGATCAAGCGACTCGGTCGCAGGATCTCGACCCCTTGCCGCAGCATGACCGGCACCGCCGGTGCGGCCAACCCGTTCCGGACCAGCCAGGCGATGCAGGGCCCCGCTGCCGATCCGGTGGCCGGGTCTTCGCCGCTGTTCCACTGCATGCGTGCGCGCCAACCGGAGCCGGCGGCCTCGGGGGCGATGCAATAAAACCAGCGAATCCCCCGTGCAAGCAGCCAAGCCGAGGCCTCGCGCTGTGGGATCTGGAGCCGCGCCAGCGCCTCTACAGACCGAAGCGCGACGATACAGAACGGATTGCCGGTCGACACGGTTTGCGCCCTAAAGCCGTCCAAAAAGTCTGACTCGGGCAATGCCAGGACGGCGGCGATCTCGTTTGCCGGGTACACGGCGCCGAACTCCGGATCGGCTTGCCGCATAGAGCCGTATATTCCGGAGCTGTAC
>CAXTRN010000216.1:0-5859 GCA_964246645.1 uncultured Acidobacteriaceae bacterium | reverse complement strand
CAGGTCTTCCGCACGCACCAGCGATCCGATGCCTGAACGCTCATGCCGTTGCTCGACCTTGTTCCACCAGCGTTCGCTCTGGTTGGTTACCATCGCGGGTTCTTCCACAAACACCCGCGTTTGCGGCCCCATCAGCTCCAACAGCGTAGATTTGGCACCCGCCACCGGCGCATAAAACTCCCATCCCGGAAAGATCGTGGCATTGCCTTCGCGGCCGCCCGCATGCGCCACATGCGTTTGCAGCTCCCGCGGTATGTCTCCACCGTCCAGCTGCGCGCCGGCCGCAGAACCTGTGCGCGTCAGCCGCGCATTGATTGCTTCCAACAACGTTTCCGTTGCCGGGGTTTCGGTCAACGGCAGCAGCAGCACATGATCGACCGGATTGGACGACCGTTGGGTTTCGGGATCGAAACGCCGGATCGATTCAATTTCGTCGCCGAAAAACTCCACCCGCACCGGCCTGTCCATTTCCGGCCCATACACATCGAGAATGCCGCCGCGCATGGTCACCTGCCCGGTCATCTCGACCACATCCACGCGTGTGTACCCGACCGAAAGCAGATGCTCGAGCAGCATCTCGGGGATGTGCTCCTCGCCCCGGCGCAGTTCCAGCGCCAACGCGGCATAGTGTTCGCGCCCAAACAAACGCATACACGCCGCTTCCACCGGCGCAATCACCAGCCGGGCCTGCCCGCTCGCGATCTTCCATAACGTGGCGGCGCGCTGCTCCTGGATTTCTCCATGCGGCGACAGGTTTTCAAAGGGCAACACATCATGGGCGGGCAGCCGCAAAACCTCGCCCGGCTTCAGCGCCCCGGAAAGATCGCACGCAGCCAGCACCGCCGTATAAAGGGCTTCCGCCGTCTTGTTATCGGACACCAGAAGAAGCGAGGGCGCACCGGCGGCTCGCGTGAAAAACGGCAAAAACAAGGCCCGGCCCGTGGCCGTCAGCCCCGACACACGCCGCCGCCCCGCGCCGCCCGCAAGATGCCGGCGCACACGCCCAAACGCGTTTGTACTTTCCAAATCCGCCACAAGCTCGCGGACAAACGGCAGAATCATGCAGAACTCAGTGTAGCAACGTCCTACCGCAGGCTGGTGCCCTGTTCACAGATTTGCCAACGGTCAAACCTCTTCCGTGCCGACAACTAGTCAGCAGCTCATGCCCGGCAGGCTGGAACCCTCCACTCTTCGAGATGAAATCGTCCGAGCTCCTGTCAAAGCCGCTACGCCGCCCTTTCTGTCCGTTGCGGTGCTACCAATGTCCTTCTATCTGGTCTTGGCGTCCGCACCTCGGTCACCCACTCCAGCGTTCTATCCTGCAGCGTACTCGCCAGGAAATTGGTGCGGCCCAGTACCCCGTTCGGCGTCGCCAAAAGCCGTGAGGCCGCGCACAGGATTGATGCCTGCAACCCATGGCGGCGGACCACCAGGTCGGCGATGGGTTGTGGTTCAAAGGCGTGCCGCATGGTGTGCGGGGTGCCGCCATAGATGAATAGCTGTTGCGCCCCGCGCTCAATTTCTGCTTCCAAAAAGAACGATCGCATCACCGTGCCGATCGAGTGTTTCTCAAATCCGGCCGCGTTCATCTGCCAATGCAATACCGTGATCCCGCCCTGCCGCCAGCCGCCGATCAGACTCAGCCACTGCCCGTCCGGGCCGCGCAGTCCGCAAAGAAAGCTGCCCGGCAGCTCCGAAGCGCTGCGGACGCGCCGAGCGAACTCTGCCTTCGCCACCGGATTCAACGCCGACGCATTGATCTTCTGCAAGTCCGCGCCCCGAAGCGCCGCGGCCGCTTCGGGCAGATACGAAAGCGCCATCGACTTTTCCAGCCGGCGGCGGTAGTAGCGCAGGTTGAATCGTGTGCTTTTGCCCATCTGCGCCAGCGTCGCATCCAGGGTCGGCTGCAAGCGCAGGGTGCGTTCGATCGTCCGTTGCCGCCCCGCCAGCGACACTTCCATGAATCCACCAAGGACATCCTGCGGCTGCGGGTCTTTGTACCCTTCGTAGGTGGCCAGCACAACGCTGGCTCCGCGTTCCACCAGCGCCCGTGCAGCAACAGCGGCTACACGCGGCCGCTCATGCAACGGCGCGATGACACTGTTGAAGCCGACCGCGTCCGCGGTGGCCACCGCGCCGGTCGGCAATCCCAAAAAGCGGTACTCGAAAAACAGGGCCGCCGCTTGCACGGCGTCCGCCGTCAAGGAGCGCCCCTGATCCTCCTCCGGCTGAAGCACCAACACAAGAAACGGCGCGCGATGACTTCCCGCGGCTTTGTCTAAAAAATACGGTAGCCAGTGCATCGCTCCCGGTTGCCCGCAGCGCTCGGCCAGGGTCTGCAACAGCGGGGCTAGATCGAGAATGGCCTCACGGTTGTCGAGCACCAGCAAAGGCGGTTGCATGTGGGGCCGATGGGCTTGCAGCATGGGAGCACGGTTCCTCAACTCCCACCCTAACCAGCCTGCGCGCCGGGTGACATTCCCCGGATGGGCCACCCGGCCACGCCGCGAGGCGCCGATTCCCTTCTACGGCAAAGCAGCGCCTATCCTGTTGCCTGAATGAAAGTTCCAGACCAGGCGTTCTTTCAGGCGCTTGGGTGTTCAGGCGCTTGGTCGATCAAGCATCGGCGCGGTCACCGATGGCCTGATCGATCGCCCCGCCGTAAATGGCTTGCCCGTATTCAAGCAGCGTCACCATCAGCACGCCTCCGCAGACGTTGCCCAGCACCGCCGGCCCCAGCCAGCGCGGGTATCGCCACCACGGCGTCGCACCGGTTAAAACCGCGCACAGGATCTCGCCCGACGTTGCGATGCAATGGGCAAAACTGCCCAAACCCACCACAAACGTCAGTATCCAGATAATCATCACCGACCCGGTAATCGAATGCGAGCCCGATACCAGCCACGCCGTGGTCGCAATGATCCAGCCGCCCATCACCCCTGACCAGAACACCGTCGAAGCCGGCGCGGCTGCTGCATCCATGCCGAGCTTTGCGATCGCATGCACGATACCCGGCGCAAGCGCATGGGTCCGCGAAATCAACGCCGCAAAGGCAAAGGCCCCCAGCACATTGCTGGGCAACACGATCGCCCACAGCCGCAAGGTATTCCAAAGCTGCTTCTTTTCAGCCAGAATGAGCGCGATCGGGTACAGGGTGTTTTCTGTGAACAGCTGCGACCGCCCCAGGATCACCACAATGAATCCCAGCGGATAAAACATGCGGGAAAGCACAAACGCGCGCGGAGTATCGCCCAACAGCGCCACCATGATGCCCACCCCGAGAGCCGAAAAGCCCATAAAGGTGCCGCCCGTGAAGCCCGAAATGGCAAGCGAAACGGACGAGCGCTTCAACTCTTCTTTGGCGTTTCGCGCGACCTGTTTGTAAATATCCTCGGCAGACGGCCGGGCCAGGTTTTTTTGTGTCGTGCTTTCCGGCTCGGCTGCCGCGCTCACCGCATTTCCGGCGGATGCCTCGGCCCCCGCATCGCCTTCACCGGCTTCGTCACCCTCGTCGGCTTTTTCGGCTTTGTCGAGAAAAGGCGCCTGCTCAAACGCGTCGCCGAGCGCTGTTCGCTGTCGGTCTTCCACCATGCGTTACTCCTGAAATTGCGTTTAGAAATTGATCGGAGCAAAGATCGCTTCGAGGTACGTTTGTGCACTTGGCCGGAGCGGGACTGCTTTGCTGAGCGGAAAGGAACTTCTGCAGCGCATCAGCGCGGCTAAACTTTCTGCGGAAAAGCTTTACAGCTTCTCAGATGCAAAACGCAGCTTCGGGCAGTTCACGGATCAAGCCTCAATCTTCTTCCGCACCGACCGCCCGGCTTTCCTCGGGTTTGTCAGGCTGTGTGCTGTACACCTCTTCCACCCGCGCCAGGGTGTCGATCTCTTCCAGCGGCTTGTCATCCCGCAGTCGAAGGATGCGCGGAAAGCGTAACGCAAACCCCGAACTGTGACGCGGCGAACGCATCACATTGTTGAACGCCACCTCAATGATGCGGATCGGCTCCACCGTGCGGAAATGGCCGAAATCTTCCAGCGTGTGCGCCTTCAACCAGTCCGTCAGTTCCAGGATTTCCGCATCCGTCACGCCCTGGTACGCCTTGCCCAGGTTCAGCAGTTCACCTCCGGGCCCGCGCACCGCAAAAGTGTAATCGCTCAACAGCTGCGCGCGTTTGCCGGTGCCGTATTCCGCCCCGGTGATCACCACATCGAGCGTCGCCAACTCGCGCTTCAGCTTGAGCCAGGCCAACCCGCGCCGTCCCGGCAGATACGCCGAACCCGCTGCCTTCAACATCACGCCCTCATTCGAGCGTGCACGGGCATCGCGATAGCCCTGGTCCACGCCTTCCGCGCTTTCCACCATCCGCGCACGCGATAAAAGCAGCCGCTGCACCCCGCCCACCTCCGGGACCTCGGGCGAAGTCTGCCCTTCTTCGGTATTTTCAGCCCCTTCGCTTGTAGCTCCAGCCTTTGTAGCTCCAGCCTTTGTAGCTCCGGCCTCCGACGGAGGTTTTCCGTGCCTGTTTGCCGCAAACAATTGTCCCTGCCGCCCCTGTTTGCTCGCTTCGAGCGGGGCCAGGGTGAATGGCAGCAGCGCCGCAGTCACCGCCTCCAGCCGCTCGCGCCGCTCCCGCAATGGGCGCGGCAAGAGCAGTTCACCGTCGGCAAACATCAGATCGAACGCCATAAACACCACCGGCACCGCTTTCCGCATGGCATCATCCACGCGCTTGCGCCCGATACGCTGCGCCAAAACCGCAAACGGCAGCGCCCGGTTGCCCGAAAGATCCCACCCTAAAATTTCACCGTCGAAGATGAGCCCATTCGGGGGTAACGCCACCGAACCGAAGGCCTCCGCCAACTCCGGAAAGCTTTCCGTCACATCCTCCCGTGATCGTGAATACACCGCCACGCGCCCCGGTTGCGCAGGATCACCGCAATGCACCTGCGCCCGGATGCCGTCGAATTTATCCTCCAACAGGGCATGGATACCCGCTCCGGGCTGTCCACCGGGCTCCCCATCCTCACCGGCCTCCCTGGAAAGGGTGGAATCGCTCTCGCCGGGTGCCCCATCTTCGGCGACGGCCTTATCGTCGACTAAGGTGGGTTCCAACAAGGCCTCGGCCTCTACATCCTTCGCATACCCGACCGCCGCCGCATCCCCCGGAAGCACCTCGACGATCCCCTTCGCCCCCTTCTTGCCGCGCTTCGTTTTTACAAGATTCGATTTGGCAACCTTCTTCGGCTTTTCCGTGAACCGCTCCACGGCTTCGGCCGGTGTTTCCACAGGCGAGGCCAGCATGAACCCGAGCGGATGAAACAGCGTCATGCGCGCTTGGGCCAGTGTGCCCGCAAACGCACGCAGGACCGCACGCTGCAAATCCGCCTCCAGCATGACTGCATGGCGTACGGCTTCCACGCTCGCGCCCGCCGCCACCGCGATCCCCTCCTCCACCAGGGACTGCTTCACGCCGATGCGCATATCGCCGAGCATTAACTTCAACAGGTACTTTGCTTCCAGCGCCGTCGCGCGCCGCAAGAGGTTTTCGACCGCCGCCGTTCGTGCAGCCGTGGTCCGCGCCGTCGACATCACATCGAAGGTTTCCGCAACCTCCACCAACGTGACTGTGGCGGTGGTTGGAGTCATCGGAATCGTTGCAGTTGTGGCGGTTTGGCCTGGAGGTGGCGCGAGCAGATCGTATGCCGCCGCGCCCAGATCCCCGTGCCGGCGGTATGCCGCCGTCATCGCCGCATCCGTCGCTCCCGAAACCGCCTTCAGCGCCTTGGACAACAACGCACCGCCCGCATTCAACCGGCGCGTATCGGCCTCCGGAAACGGCTGTCCCGCCAGATACATAC
>CAXTRN010000215.1:0-5890 GCA_964246645.1 uncultured Acidobacteriaceae bacterium | reverse complement strand
AGGGCGCAGTCCGATGCAGATGCCGCACCGTCTGATATGTCAGAAGGAGACCTTGAGACAGGTCGCCTCTATGGTGTGCGTGTTGCCGAAGTGTCAAGACGCTTCGCGACAAGGTAGCGACCGGAGCTAGCCGGCAAACCGGAAGTGAGCCGCCTTGCCGGTTAGCTTGGCCGTCAAGGCTTCATGGGATCAGTTCCCAGATCAGTCTGCCTCATTCGCGCAGGGCGTTCGTTGCTTAGCGCGGCGAAAGAATGGCAGCTTAAACCCTGCATTTGCGTCCGGTTACCCATCGATCGTGCTTTTCTACGCAGTGGACGACCGGCTGGAGGGCAGCGATCCGCTGCACCGCACAAATCCAGATTCCACAGACATACACCAACACGGTCCACGCATAGTACAAAGCAGTGTGGGTGCCCCGGCCGGCAACTGCCAGCGCGCATAGCACGGCGTTGCCGCTCATCACGCCCGCATAGACCTGACCATGGTTGAGGAACAAAAAAGCATCAAGCCCCCACCCGCAAACGCAAGCAGCGCCGCTGCCTTCAGCGTGTCGACAGCGCGCACTTCCGGTGTGAGCGAATCGAGAATGATTCTCGTCACATCAGCGAACGGCCATGTGGGCATGAAGATAGTTGAGGCCCTTGCTTCCAGCAGCCTTCCAGTGCGCGCCTTTGGCCGCGCCGGGAACGTGGGACACGACCAAAAACTCAGTGGGGTCGACTACTTCGAGGGTGATTTCTTCGACCCTCCGACGCTGCGCCGCGCCTTCGACGGCGTCGACCAGGTGTTCCACATCGGTCCGCCTGAACATCCCGGCGAGTTGGCAATCGGCCAGGCCATGATCGACCTTGCGGCAGAATTTAAGGTTCGCCAGTTCGTGTTTTTCTCTGTCATACACCCCTACATCGCTGCACTGGCACATCACCGCATGAAGCTTCTGGTGCAACAGTATCTTGTAGACTCTGGAGTCCCCTATACGATCCTCCAGCCCACGATCTTTCTCCAAACTGCCGGGATAGAGAAGGTCTTGGGAGGTGGGACCTGGACTGCGCCTTACTCTGTCGATATCCCGATGTCCTATGTCGATCTGGACGATGTCGCAGAGGCAGCGACTGTAATCCTTACAGAGGCTAAACACCTTCGCGCCACGTATGAATTGGTGGGAACAGATCCGCTTTCCATCCGTGAAATGGCTTCTTCCATCAGTAAACAAACAGGCCACGAGATCAAGGCAGAAGCCGTCTCACCCGAGAGCATCATCAATCACCTTCCTCGTACGTCCGTGGCAGAAGCCTACCAAGCCGATGATCTTGAACACATGATGGTGTACTACAACCGGCACGGCCTGACCGGAAACTCCTACGTTCTTGAATCATTGCTCAGACGCAAGCCCAATACGCTTCTTGATTATCTGAAGAAGACAACCTAGCAAGTCAACCGCATTTGTCAGGCCAGGTCGATCCTAATGGGCTAACCCAGTGTGGAGGGTGAGAGTAGGACACAAATTCAGGAGTTCTGGGCAGCGAACCACATCTTCCCATACCCCTCGCCTGGGTCTTGCGCTTGAAGGCCATGCCGACCTCGTCTCGACACCATGCCATATACAGCGGCTACTACCAGTGGTTCCACAATCCGTCGTCAGGGCTGACTAGTCTTTAGGAGTTGGCTTTTGGCCAGCATCGGAGTCGGGTGCGGCCAAGTTCGCTATGGGCGTTTACCGGGACCGAGATCATCCCAACGATCCGGCAGCCCCTCCTTACGGGTGCGGGCAGGCCAGATGCTGGGCGGCGCTCACAACACAGGCCCGGCGTCGGCTTCGCTCCGTTGAAGTGCTGCCATCCGAGCCTGTGACCATGCGCGACAGCTGAGGTACGGCAAACCACCACGCAGCCAGCCCAATGAGTAGAAAGACGAGCTTTGCCGGATCAAGATCGTCGTTCAGTGTGCCGTCCCGTTGTGCCTCGGCAAACATCGCCACCGTGCGCTGATAGTGAGCCGTGCGAGCCGCCTCGTTTACGGCTGGACCCTCGGCCAACCCCTCCCAGAGCAAGAGTCGGACCAGATGAGGGTGCTCGGCATGGTAGTCGAAGATGCAGCCCGTATATTCCCCGATGTCCTCCAGGCCCGGAGCATTCGCTCCCAGGGAGATCGCGAGCTTTTCCAGCTCCTCGATGAGCACTGTCTCAAAGAGTCGTCGTTTGTCCCCGAAGTAGTTGTAGAGCCGCTCCTTATTGATCCCCGCGAGAGCTGCGATCCGCGCCATCGTCGTACCGTCCGGACCATGTGCCGTGAACTCTGCGCATGCCGCTTGCTGAAGACGACGACGTGTTTCTTGTGTATCCCAGGCCATACACCGGCATTCTATTTGAATCTCCAACGGCTAGGTTGGAGTCTTATATGGTGTCCAACCAAAACGTTGGAGTTGATTGAAGATCATTGGCCTTTAGGAGAGCAAGTATGTCGGGGAGAGTTGAGAACCAGATTGCGGTGGTTACAGGCGGAACAAGTGGCATTGGATTAGCGACAGCCAAACTGCTCGCAGCGGAGGGGGCCAAGGTCTTTGTAACAGGGCGAAGGAGTCCAGAACTCGCAGCGGCGATCGAGCAGATCGGCCATGGCGCTGTGGGCATCCAGGGCGATGTTTCCAAGCGGGAGGATCTCGACCGACTGTTCACGGTGGTGAGAGAGCAAGCGGGGCGGCTGGATATCCTGTTCGCGAACGCTGGCACGGCTGAACACCTCACGATTGAACAGGTATCTGAAAGTCAGTTCGAAGCCGGGTTCTCCGCTAACGTCAAAGGTGTGTTCTTCTGCATGCAAAAGGCTTTGCCACTCATGCCCGATGGAGCGGCGGTTGTTCTGAATGCTTCCATGTGGACGATCAAGGGAATACCTGGTTTCGGCGTGTTGAGCGCGAGCAAGGCTGCGGTGAGGAGCTTTGCGCGGACGTGGGCGAACGAACTCAGGGAGCGGCGGATACGCGTAAACGTCGTCAGCCCAGGCCCAGTACATACTCCTTCGATTGAGAAGGCGACAGGTGGCCGGGACAATGCCGAGCGACTCTTGTCGGAGCTGTCGAAAGACATCCCTCTCGGTCGCCCTGGCAAGCCGGACGAGATTGCAAAAGCAGTCTTATTCCTCGCCTCAGAGGATGCGAGCTACGTGAACGGCGCTGAACTTTTCGTCGATGGTGGGATGGTTCAGATCTAGCCGTAATTAATCTTGCCAGAAAGCGTGTTCGCTCCTGCTAAGTGGCACAGTGTTGACTAATCAGGTCAACCGGCTCGTTTGGGCCAGCATCGGACCAACTTCCGCCAGCGGGCCATTTCGCACAGTGATCGCAAGAACGGTCAGGTCGATGAGGACGGGATCGGTTCTCCGGCCCGAAGGAGCTTCACCTCCAGGAATCCACGATGTTCCCGGACAGCTGCTGAGCACGCGTCAAGGCCGGAACGAGTCATATGCCGACCACGCCGCGGATCAGAGCGATCTCCGCCGCTCGATACCGTCCTGACCTCATTGAACCGCCTCCGTCCAAGCCGATGCCGCCGCGCTCGATCAGCCGAGGGGCGAGGTGCGCGATCCGAGCTTGTCGCCCGTCTCCAGGGGCACGCGGCAGCCGTTGAGGAAGCGCGCAAGCAGGTTGAACCAAGCGATGACGAGCACGAGCTTGCGGCAGACCACGTCGTCGTATTCGGCGCGTAGCGCGTCCAGCGTCCGGTCGGTGAGGGTGCCCGTCTGGGTGAGCTCGTCGGTCGCGCACATGACGAGATCGGTCCTGGCGTCGATCCCGTCCACCGGACCGGCACTTGAAACCAAGTCGATGGCGGCCTGGGTGCATCCGGCGTTCCTCGCCATCACGACGTTGGCCTGCCACTCGTAAGGGCAATTCAGCAAATACGCCGACCGGAGGATAATCAGCTCCCGAAGCTGCGGATCGACGTCCTTTGCCTGGAACACCGCCTCAACCATGGCCTTGGCGCCTGGATACATGTCGGTGGTGCCGGCGAGCATCCGGGCTACGTTCAGGTCGTTGCTCTGCTTCAGCTCCCTGACCATGTCCGGCGACAGGTCGGTGTCCGACGGGAGGGGGATGGTCGACGAAGTGGCATAAGCGGTAGGCGGATTACTCATAGCGACATTTGCTCCTTTTGAAGTGCTCAGCGGTGGACTGCCGCTCCGGCTCACGGCCCCGGGCGGGACTGCTTTGCTCTCGTGCCCGCTCATCGCGCCGATCGTCCGCGGGAGGGAGCGCGCGCTTGCTCCGGCTCCGCAAAATCGACGATCAGGGTGGATCTTTCTGTAGGTTCTTTGGAGTAGATGTGGACCGTTAACTGCGCACCACGGAAGTTGGCCCGTTTCGGCCTCGGAGGCACCGCTAGCTTCGATTCAACACCGTAGCAATTAAAGTAACCGATCGCGTCGGGTCTGGAGAAGGGTAAGGCTTTAAGATTGTCTACGTCGTCACGCCGTGTAAGCAGTCAGACGCCAGTTGGCAATCGCCGCTCTATGGTGTGGCTTCGCCCTCCGGGCGTACTGTTCGCTTTCGACGATTTTCCTGAAATCGGAGAAGCTGCGGTAACGAACGATGACGAGATCGTCCCAATTATCCTCCGGCGTTGCGACCAGTCCCGCTTTGCGGGGGCCGACAAAGACTGCCTCGACACCCTCCACTCCGAGTTCTCGGGCAATCTCAACGAATGCCACAGCATAGCCGTTGTACAGTGCGCTCCGTGGGTCCGGTTGCATCGAGGGGGCACTTTCTGAGTAGGCTACTTCAGAACGGAACCAAAGCTGGTTCACCATAACGACTGGCCCCTCCCCTAGTCCTGGAGCCGCGATGTCCAACTCTGCCTCCGTGAGTTCATGCAAGACCATATGTTCTCCTGTGACTTGCTGACATATTACATCATAACGTCACAGTGCCTTGACTCCCATCTAGCGGCTCGTCATGCTCGAACGATGACTCGATCAGAGCACCCAAAAGAGAAGTGCGTTCTGGAAAAGGCAGCCGAGGTCTTCACCCGCTACGGTTATGCGCGCACAACTATGGCTGACATTGCCTCAAAAGCCGGCATGTCGCGTCCCGCTTTGTATCTGATTTTTCCCGACAAACAGGTGATCTTTGATCAAGTCATTCGCGACATGGACATGTGTATGCTCTCTGCGATTCGCGCCAAGATCGAGAAGGTCCCTAATCTCCGCGAAAAGTTGACAGCTGCGTGCATGGACTGGGGTCTGCATCCGGCAGAACTCGCGGCAATGCACCCTGACGCGGCCGATCTCTTTGATCTACGCTTTCCCGCTGTCCAACAGGCCTACGCTCATTTCGAGACGTTGATTGCTGCCATGATCGGCAGTGAAGTCGAGCGGTCCGGTATTTGCGCCTCGCCCGCCGAGCTTGCCCGTGTGCTGGTCTTCGGAATGCGCGGAGTACGGGAGGCTGCGTCAGATACGCAGGGTCTGCGGAGAATGATCGAAGTGCAGGTTGAGGTAGTCGTACGAGCGCTCCAAGTACCCTGACTGCTCTTGTGCTCGGCTCCTCAAAGTTGTTGAGCCACGAATACACAATCCCTTCACAGGTCTGCATGTGCGTTCAATCTCATGATTGTTTTGCTCGCGAGAACAGAGCTTGCATCATGTCGCGCTTATCCATTCACCAAGATGGATGCCGGCGTCGTATCTTTCTGCAACGCTGTCGATGACCTCCGGCGAAGAGGTCACATCTAGTTTGATTTCCGGATATGCCTCCGCGAAGCTCTCGAGCTTCGAAGAAAGAACCAGGTGCACAGCGGCCTGCTACGGGTGGACACACGCTTCGTTTGGTTCGTACAAGGAGCTCGAGCCGATCTTCGCCTCAAAGCGTGCACATCATGTGGCTGACGGCGGA
>CAXTRN010000214.1:0-6156 GCA_964246645.1 uncultured Acidobacteriaceae bacterium | reverse complement strand
ACGCCCACCCCCGTCCATCCCGCTCCTCGCCGGGTTGCGCTTCCTTTACCCCCGGGCGAGTTCAAGGCCTACCTTTTCGACTGCGACGGCACCGTCGTGGATTCCATGCCGCTCCACTACCTCGCTTGGCGGCGCGCGCTCGATGCTTTGCACTGCGAGTTTCCCGAAGAGCTTTTCTACGCCTGGGGCGGGCGCCCAGTGGAGGAGATCCTGGCCGACCTGAGCCAGGCCCAGGGCCTCACCCTCCCCGTCGCCAAAACAGCTGAAATCAAGGAGGGCTATTTCCATGAGGCTTTGCCGCAACTCACCGCCGTCGCCGAAGTGCTCGAGCACATCGAAGATGCCCATGGCCGCATTCCCTTCGCCATCGTCTCCGGCGGCGGTCGCGACTCCGTCCAGCGCTCCCTTGCGCAACTCGGCCTTCTCGACCGCTTCGAAATTTTTGTCTGCGCCGAAGATTACACCCGTGCCAAACCTCACCCCGAGCCTTACCTGTTGGCCGCCGAACGACTGGGCATTGACCCAGCCGATTGCCTCGTCTTCGAAGATACTGACCTCGGCATCGCCGCCGCCCAGGCCGCGGGCATGTCCTCGGTCAAAGTTCCCCACCCCCTCGAACGCCAAAATCGAACGCCAAAGAGATAATCGCGTTCTGATCACCTGAGTCGAACAGCCCACATTCACGAAGCGCGCCTTCGCTCCATCACGCATTTACATGCGCCGAATCCCCTCCGTTCACGTCGTAAGTCGATCCGGTTACCATAGCTGCCGCATCGCTGGCCAGAAACACGGCCACGGGCGCGACCTGCTCCGGCGTCAACCATGGAACGCCGAGCGGCACCTTCGGCAGTCGCGCTTTCACCGTTTCCTCTTCGCTGGGGTGTTCCGGCGGCGGGGTCGTCATCGTCTCACCCACCGCCAAACTCCAGCGCTTGCTATTGCGCGTCAGCGGTGTGTCGATCAGCCCCGGTTCAATCGTATTCACCGTAATTCTGTGCTTGCCCAATTCCAACGCAGCCGACTTCATCAGCCCGATGATCCCCCACTTCGACGCCGAATACGCCGCGCCCTGCTTCATTCCGTACTTTCCCTGCATCGACGACACCAGAATCAGCCGGCCGCCGCCCCGCTTCACCAGATACGGCGCAAAGGCCCGCACCGTGTTCGCCGTTCCATTCAGATTGTTGTCGATCGTGTCATGCCAATCGTCGTCGTCCATCTCCAGCAGCGGCTTGAACGTCTGGATCGCCGCATTCGCGACCACAATGTCGATGCCGCCGAACTCCCTTTCGACCTTATCGGCAATCGCGCGCAAATCTTGAATCTGCCGTATATCGCCGATCATTGTGTCCGATTGTGGGCCAATCTCGCGCAGCAACTTCCCCGTCTGGTCTAGATCGTCCTGCGTGGCCGCGGCATACTGTGTCTTTGCTGACACCTCGCCCGCGATATCGACCGCTGCAACCTTTGCCCCATTGCGCGCCAGATCCACCGCAATCGCCCGACCTATGCCCCGGGCCGCTCCCGTCACCACCGCCACCTTGCCGCGCAAAAGCGCCGGAAAGCCCTCACCCATCCACACTTGCCCCGCCGCGGTCTGATCCACTTTTCCCACTTCGCTCATCTCAAAACCCCCGCACTCTAGGATGCAGACCACATACGGGGAGAGCCTCAGGTTCCGGCCGCTGCCGATGTTCCTTCGTTGCGCGAACTGAGCCGAATTTACGTCGAAACGCCAAAAAGGGCGTGGCTCGTAGCCACGCCCCTTGCTTTCACCACCGAAGGTTCTAAAGCGAGTTCATGTTATGTAGAAACTCGCTGTTGTTTCGCGTTTTTCCCAATTTATCGGACAGCAATTCCATCGCTTCCACCGGCGACAGCGGGTTCAGTACCTTGCGCAAAATCCACGTCCGCTGCAATTCGTCCTTTGGGATCAGCAACTCTTCTTTACGCGTGCCGGAACGCTGAATGTCGATCGCCGGAAACACACGCTTGTCGACCAGCTTGCGCTCCAGAATGACTTCCATGTTGCCCGTGCCCTTGAATTCCTCAAAGATGACCTCATCCATGCGCGAACCGGTTTCCACCAGCGCTGAAGCGATAATCGTCAACGAACCGCCCTCTTCGATATTGCGCGCCGCACCGAAAAAGCGCTTCGGCCGTTGCAGCGCATTTGAATCCACACCGCCTGAAAGCACCTTGCCGCTTGGCGGCACGATGGTGTTATAGGCACGCGCCAGCCGGGTGATGCTGTCCAGCAAAATCACGACATCGCGCTTGTGTTCTACCAGCCGCTTGGCCTTTTCGATCACCATTTCGGCTACCTGTACGTGCCGGGCAGCGGGCTCATCGAAGGTCGAACTGATCACCTCGCCCTTGACCGACCGTTGCATGTCCGTCACTTCTTCCGGCCGCTCGTCGATCAGCAAAACAATCAACACAACCTCTGGATGGTTTGCCGTGATGGAGTTCGCAATCGACTGCATCAGCACGGTCTTTCCCGTGCGAGGAGGCGCCACAATCAACCCGCGCTGGCCCTTGCCCACCGGCGTCAGCAAATCAAGCACACGGCCCGAAATGCCCTCGCGTACCGTTTCCATCTTGATGCGTTCCTGCGGGTACAGGGGTGTCAAGTTGTCGAACAAAATTTTGTTGCGTGTTTCTTCAGGCGATTCGAAATTAATGGCTTCGATCTTTACAAGCGCAAAATATTTTTCACCCTCATGCGGGCTCCGGACATTGCCGGAGATCGTGTCGCCGGTTTTCAGATCGAATTTCCGAATCTGGCTGGGCGAAACGTAGATATCATCCGGACCGGGCAGATAGTTGTAATCGGGCGAACGCAAAAAACCATAGCCGTCGGGCAGGATTTCTAAAACGCCCTCGGCAAAGATGTGGCCTTCCTTTTCGCTCTGGGCCTGCAAAATCTTGAAGATCAGATCCTGCTTCCGCAACGCGCTGGTGCCGGCAATCTCAAGGCCGCGAGCGAGCTTGCCGAGTTCGGCAATGCTCTTTTCCTTTAATTCAGAGATGGTCATGTATCTCGGGTACTTCTTTCAATTTTTGGATGGAAAATGCGGGAAGGGAACATCACAGCGGAGAGAACCGCGGGAGCGGTCTCGGAAAGAGACCGCTCAAAGAAGCAAGAGCGGAGGGGGAACTGCAGATCTTTAATGCGGGTGAGAAGGTGTCTGAGCTTTACGAAACAGCCTAACAGAAGAAGCTCAGATCTCTTGGGAACTGAAAGGCAACATCCGGACCGGCTGTGAATGGTGACCGTGCGCTAAGCCGCACGACGTTCTGTGGCGAGTAGTTCCTGTTGTTCCGCGTCCGATGCTTCATCTCCCATCGGCACGGTATCTTTAAATCGTTCCAGCACGTCATTGGTCGTGTCCTGCAACCGGGTATTCGGTTTGTGCAATTTGCGGGTCGCCTTGGACGCGAGCTGGCAAAGCTGGTACCGGTTGTTCACGTGCGTGAGTGCTCCAAAAATCAAATCCGAGCGCATAATTTGTCTCCTAAATGTTTATGGGAGGCCGGAGCACTACATCTTCCGCCGCCTCTGCATAGGTAAGAGGCCCGCCCCACAAGGAAGGCATTGCAAAAGCGCATATGCTCTTCACTGGTTATTCATTAGACGCAACAAGGCTCCTTAAAGGTGCGTCCACTAAACTTCAATGTTCCGATGGAGATCCGAACCTCAGCCCATTGCATGAAGACCGGAGGCCGCCTGCTAAACCCGCACTCCCGAACCTGTACCCCTGGCCGGGTATATGAGGTGCCTGGATGGACAAAACCTCGGCTCGACCACGTCGGGCGTGAGGATCCTACCGTCTTTCGTTTCCCGGTAATACTTGCAATCTATCGTCTCAGCCGTCGGAGGTCAACACTTTTTCGGAGAATTGGAGGAAGGATATTGAAAATGGGATTCTTCCCTGGCCTCTTCCAGGCCCCTCCGAGCCCAGACCTTTCCCTGATCTCCTTTTCGCTACGCTGCCCAGTAGCTGCGGTCCAAGGTTCGATACTGAATGGCCTCGGCGATATGCTTCACCGCTATGCCTTCGGCGCCCTCCAGGTCAGCGACCGTGCGCGCCACTTTTAAGATGCGGTCATGCGCCCGCGCACTTAAACCCTGCTGTTGCATGGCGCGTTCCAGTAACCGTTCCGCGTCGCTCGCCAGCTCGCAATATTGCCGTATCTGCGAGGTCGTCATCTGTGCATTGGCAAACACGGCGCGACTTGCCGCGCTTTTCGATCCCTGGGTGCGCGCGCCAAACTCCAGAAAGCGCGCATGTTGCCGATCGCGCGCCTCGAGCACTCGTTCCCGGATCTGCGTCGAGCCCTCCGCCGCCGTACCGCCCCGAAGCTCCTTGTACTGCACCGCAGGTACCTCGATATGAATATCGATTCGGTCCAGCAGAGGCCCACTCACCTTGCTCACATACCGCTGAATCATCGGCGGCGTGCACAGGCATTCCCGTCCCTTGTCATTGAAATACCCACACGGACAGGGATTCATCGCGGCGGCCAGCATGAATCGTGCCGGAAAGCTTAAGCTCATTGCCGCCCGCGCAATTGTCACATGTCCGTCCTCGAGCGGTTGCCGCAAAACCTCCAGCACATTGCGCGGAAATTCCGGCAGCTCATCCAAAAACAGCACGCCATTGTGCGCCAACGACACCTCACCCGGCCGCGGCACCATCCCACCGCCGATCAGCCCGGCATCGGAAATCGTGTGGTGCGGCGCCCGAAAGGGCCGGTGCGTCACCAGTCCTTCATCCCGGTTCAATACCCCCGCAACTGAGTGAATCTTGGTGGTTTCCAACGCTTCTTCAAAGCGCAGCGGCGTCAGAATTGACGGCAACCGCTTCGCCAGCATCGTTTTGCCGGAGCCCGGCGGCCCGATCATCAGAATGTTGTGCCCACCAGCGGCGGCAACTTCCAACGCACGTTTGGCCATGTGCTGCCCGCGCACATCAGCAAAGTCGGGCACGCCCTCCTGCGCCTCCGCCAGCAGTGCCTTCGACGCGACCCGCAACGGCTCCGCCGAGATCGTGCCCATCGCCGCACCGTTCAGCAACTCGCGCACTTCCAGCAGCGTGCGCACAGGAAATACGTTTACCCCATCCACAACCGCGGCCTCGCGCGCGTTGGTGGTCGGAATCAGCAGGTTCTTGATCCCCGCTGCCCGCGCCGCAATCGCGATCGGCAACATGCCCTGCACCGCTCGCAGTCCGCCATCGAGCCCCAGCTCACCGACCAGCACAAAGTCGTCCACCTGCTTGATGGCAAGCCCGCCATAGGCTCCCAAAATCCCTACCGCTATCGGCAAGTCGAAGCCGGAGCCCTCTTTTTTCAGATCCGCGGGCGCAAGATTGATCGTGATCCTCGTCGGCGGCAGATCGAAACCCGAGTTTTTGATCGCCGAACGCACCCGGTCGCGACTTTCGCGCACTGCCGCATCCGGCAGTCCCACGGTCGCAAACGTTTCTTCCTGCGTTTTTACTCCGGAAAAGTCCACCTCCACATCGATAATGTGCGCGTCAATGCCGTACACCGCTGCCGAACGCGTCTTGAAAAGCATCCTGGTTGAACCGCCTGCTGCCGCTTCCGAGGCCTGATATGGGCTCAGTCTAGCAACGGCAAACGCGTGGCCAAATACCACTTCCGTCCTCTCCACAGGTCTGTCTGTCCTGAAAACGGACACCGGGTGACACCAAAGGCGCACCGCACCGCCGCCCCTACAGCCCTACAATCGTGTACAGCTGTCAGAAACCATGAACACCAGTCTTTTTGAAATCTTCAAGATCGGCATCGGCCCTTCCAGCTCGCACACGGTTGGCCCCATGCGTGCGGCTCTGCGCTTTGTACAAGGCCTTGCGGCCCACTCTCTGCTCGACCGGACAGCCCGCATCACCGTTGAACTTTACGGTTCGCTCGCGCTCACCGGCATCGGGCATGCGACCGACCGCGCCGTTCTTCTTGGCCTCCTCGGAGAGGCTCCGGATACTGTCGACCCTTCCACTGTCGAGGCGCAACTGACCGCGATCAAAGCCGCAGCCGCACTACCGCTGCTCGGCCGCCATTCCATTCCCTTCCACGCGGCCACTGATCTTCTGTTTCATCGTGACCGAATGTACCCCGACCCGCAAACAC
>CAXTRN010000213.1:0-6165 GCA_964246645.1 uncultured Acidobacteriaceae bacterium | reverse complement strand
CGAGCACAATCTTAAGAACGGCGACCTGACGATCCCGCGCGACAAGCTCGTGGTTTTCACCGGCCTGTCGGGCTCCGGCAAGTCGAGCCTCGCCTTCGACACCATCTACGCGGAAGGCCAGCGCCGTTACGTCGAAACGCTTTCGGCCTACGCTCGGCAATTTCTCGACCAGATGGAACGCCCGGATGTGGATTCGATCGACGGCCTGAGCCCGGCCATCTCCATCGAGCAGAAGACCACGTCGCGTTCGCCGCGTTCCACAGTCGGTACCATCACAGAGATTTACGATTATCTGCGCCTTCTGTGGGCCTCGGTTGGGCAGCCGCACTGCCCCAATTGCCATCGGCCGATCTCGCGTCAGTCCGCTGAGCAGATCATCGCGCAGATTGTGGAACGCAATCAGACCGAATCACCCGGCGAACGCATCACCGTGCTCGCGCCCATGGTGCGAGGCCGCAAAGGGGAGTTTCGCGAAGAACTGGAAGCCCTTGATCGCAAAGGCTACCGCGTACGCATCGACGGCGAAATGGCTGAGGTCGAAGATGGCATGCGCCTGGAAAAGCGCAAAAACCACACGATCGAAGCCGTCGTCGACCGCATCATCCTGAAGCCCTTGCCCACCAGCAACATTTCCGAGGATCTGTCACCTCGACCGGAGTCGGAAGGCACCTACCCCAACCTGTCCTCTCGACCGGAGTCGGAGCGCACCTCCCCCAACCTGTCACCTCGACCGGAGTCGGAAGGCACCTACCCCAACCTGTCCTCTCGACCGGAGTCGGAGCGCAGCGGAGACGCAGTGGAGAGACCTGCAGTCCCCTCCGCTGCCCCCCAGTTCGACACCAAACGGCTGGCCGCCGCGGTCACCACCGCCCTGCAACTGGCAAATGGTCTCGTGCTGATCGGCCTGCAACCACCCGGCGGCGATTACACCGAAACCCTGTTTTCCTCTTCCATGGCCTGCCCGGATTGCGGCATCAACGTGCCCAAGCTGGAGCCGCGCTCTTTTTCCTTCAATTCCAACTACGGCGCCTGCCCCGAGTGCCACGGGCTCGGCTCGATCTTCGACTTCGACCCGGCCAAGGTCGTCTCCGATTGGTCAAAACCCTTACTGGACGGCGGCCTCGGGCCGGGCTCGAGTTCGCAGTATCTGCTGCGTTCCCTAAAGCTTGCCGCCGATAAGTTCAAGATCAACCTCAAGCAGCCCTTTTCGGAGCTCCCCGAAGAACAACAAAACATTCTGCTCTATGGGCCGACCCGGTCCGACGGCGCACGCCTCGGCTTCCACGGCGTCTTCCGATTTCTGCGCGACAACATGGAAGAAACCAAATCTGAAGCCTACCGCGACTACATGATGGGCTTCATGTCGGCCTCTGACTGTTCGCGCTGCCATGGCCAGCGGCTGCGGCCGGAATCGCTTGCCGTCACCCTGCCGCTCATCGCCGCGGCCCTGCACCCGCCCGTGAACAAGCAGGACGACGACACCGAGCCGATTGAGTCCGCTTCTGCCCGCCGCGATGTGTCCATTGCCGATTTCACAGCGCTTTCGCTCGCACGAGCCCTCGAAGGCGCACGCTCAATGCACTTCAGCGGTCGCGATCGCCTCATTGCCGACCGTTTGCAGCGCGAAATTATCGAACGGCTCGAATTCCTCAATGCCGTCGGGCTCGGCTATCTTTCGTTGAGCCGTTCGGCGGCCACGCTTTCGGGCGGCGAAGGCCAGCGCATCCGCCTTGCCACCCAGATCGGCTCCCGGCTGCGCGGCGTCTTGTATGTGCTCGACGAACCCTCGATCGGCCTGCACCAGCGCGACAACCAGCGGCTTATCCATGCGCTCGAGGACCTGCGCAATCTCGGCAATACCGTTCTGGTTGTTGAACATGACGAAGACACTATCCGCAAGGCCGATTACGTGCTCGATCTCGGCCCCGGCGCCGGCAAAAACGGCGGTCAACTGATGGCCGCCGGCACGCCGGCGGAGATCATGGCGAATCCAGCCTCGGTCACCGGTCAATACCTTGCCGGTGAAATCGACATCGTCACCCGGCCTACCCCTGATAAGGCGCCGCGGCCCCTTTCCGGTCGCTGGCTTTCCATCGAAGACGCCACGTCGCACAATCTGCAGCACGTTACGGCGCACTTTCCGGTTGGTGTCATGACGGTGGTCACCGGGGTTTCCGGTTCCGGTAAATCCACGCTCGTCAACGACATCCTGTACCGCGCCCTCGCCAAAGAGCTGTACGGCTCTCGCGAAGAACCCGGCGCGCACAAAGCTATCCATGGTGCCGATCAATTCGATAAGGTCATTCAAATCGACCAATCCCCCATTGGCCGCACGCCGCGTTCCAATCCCGCAACCTACACCGGCGTCTTCACCGCCATTCGCGATCTTTTCGCCATGCTTCCCGAAAGCCGCGAACGCGGCTACAAAGCCGGGCGCTTCAGCTTCAACGTCACCGGAGGCCGATGCGAGGCTTGCCAAGGCGAAGGCCAACGCCGCATCGAAATGAATTTTCTCCCCGATGTGTATGTATTGTGTGAGGTTTGCAACGGCCGCCGCTACAACCAGGAAACGCTGGCTGTGAAGTTTAACGGTTCTTCGATCGCCGACCTTCTTGAACTGCCGATCGAAGACGCTGTGCCTATCCTCAAAGACATACCCGCCGTGCATCAGCGTTTATCCACGCTGGTCGATGTCGGCCTCGGCTACATCCAGCTCGGGCAATCGGCGACTACGCTTTCCGGCGGCGAAGCGCAACGCATGAAGCTGGCCAAGGAACTTTCCAAGCGTCAAACCGGACGCACGCTGTATCTGCTCGATGAACCCACCACAGGCCTCCACTTCGACGACGTGCGGCGGCTGCTCGAAGTGCTGCACCGGCTCACCGACCTCGGCAATACCGTCATGATCATCGAACACAATATGGACATGATCCGCAACGCCGATTACCTCGTCGACATGGGCCCGGAGGGCGGCGAGGGCGGCGGGCGCGTGGTGGCACAGGGCCCACCGGAGCTGGTCGCCAATGCTCCCGGCTCGTACACGGGCGAGTTCCTGGCGCGCTATTACGATGCCGCCGCCCTACCGGAGCTTGCCGCCGCCTTACCTCCGGTCGATCTGCCGGATCTGGCAAAAAAGCAACCCAAACCGAAATGGATAGCTCCGGAAAAGAAGACCGGCGTCCCGGTGGCTTCGAAACAAAAGCCTGCCGAAGAGCGGGTCGCCAAAAAATCCACACGGAAAACAGCAAGCAACGCGATCGAGAAAGCGACAAACAAAGCGACCGGGAGAACAAAGTCCAAGGCGGAGGTTACCGCATGAGCGACCTTCCCTCTCCCGAGCCGACCGCTGAGACACTGAACGACACGCTAAACGACAATCTCAACGACGTGCTCGACATCCAGCACGATCCGTTCCCCGCACAGGAGGAGGGTCCGGCCAAGCGCATTCCCCACCTCGGCCATGCCTTGCTCTTTTTTGCGCTCGCCGCCACCATCTTTCTCATTTGCGTTCTGATCCTGGCCGCAGCCCTGCATGGGCAGGTGCAGCCGGGCAGCAACGCGGACGCCCTGTGGTCTGTAGGATTGGAGGCATTGAGCTATGTGCTCACGCTGATCGCGGCTTTTTACCTTTTTCCGCTGCTGTGGAAACGCTCCTTTCTGCGCGGCATTCACTGGAATGGCCTGGCGGCGCGGCGTTACTGGCCGCGGTTGATGCTTGCAGGCCTTCTGCTCAGCGTGCTCGCGCAGGGCGCGGAACACTTCATCACGGAACCCAAAGACCCGGCCATCGAGCACCTGATGCGCACCCCTGCCGGTGCCTGGAGCGCAATGATCCTGGGCTCGCTGCTGGCGCCGGTGCTCGAGGAGATCGCCTTTCGCGGTTTTTTGCTGCCGGCGCTCGCCACGGCCTACGATTGGCTCAGCCTTGACCGCACACCGGCCGGCCTGCGCCGCTGGTCTTCCACGACGGACCACACCAAAGCCTCCCTGATCTTCGGCGCGCTGGTTTCGAGCGTGCCCTTTGCGCTGCTGCACGCGCCGCAACTGCAATACACCTGGGGTCCGGTTGCGGTCATTCTGGTTGTCGGTCTCCTGCTTGCCTACGTGCGCCTCCGTACCCACTCCGTCGCCTGTTCCGCACTCGTTCATCTCACCTACAACCTGACCATCTTTATCGCAGCGCTGATTGCCACCGGCGGATTCCGCCATCTCGATCGCCTTTGAAGCTGAGCAAGCGGCAACCGCACGTAGACCTTTTCCGCATCAAACTGCGCTGCGGCATGCGATCCTGCCGCTGCAAGCGTGGCCTACAATCGATCTTGCGAGGTGCTCCATGGCTGATGCGCGCAAATGCCCAAAATGCCAATCCGAAAATGTGTTTCGGTCGCGACGGCGCTCGTTGGAGTATCTGCTTCCGTTTTTTCGCCCTTATCGTTGTTACAGCTGCGAACGCCGCTTCCTGATGCACGCCGCCCTCGACCCCCGAACGCCCCCGGTACGGTGGAATAACCAGGCTTAGGATGGTTGCGCGGCAACGTACACTGATCTCGACATGATTCCCACGTTGCAATGGACGCCCGAAGGCGTCAGCTTTCTCGATCAAACCAAACTCCCCTCCGAAGAAACCTACGTCCTTGCCCGCAATTATCGCGAGGTCGCCGCCGCCATCCGCGACATGATTGTGCGCGGTGCGCCGGCCATCGGTGTTTCCGGGGCCATGGGCGTGGCTCTGGGCATTCAACAAAGCCAGGCCACCGATCTTGCCGACCTTTCCGCAGAAGTCGAAACGATTTGCGCCACGCTGGCCGCCACACGCCCCACCGCTGTCAACCTCTTTTGGGGTATCGGCCAAATTCGCGAAAATTTTAACCAACTCGCGAAGAAAAATGCCCCGATCCCTGAAATCAAGCGCGCCGCCGTCGCTCTCGCGCAAAAGCTCTACGACGAAGACATCGCGGCCTGCAAGCGCATGGGCGCCTTTGGGGCCGAACTGCTGCCCATGGAAGGCACCGTGCTCACCCATTGCAACGCCGGCGCGCTTGCCACCTGTGGGTACGGCACCGCGCTCGGCGTCATCCGGGGCGCCATCGAGCGCGGGCACAAGCTCGACGTCCTCGCCGATGAGACCCGCCCCTTCCTCCAGGGTGCCCGCCTGACCGCCTGGGAGCTCATGAAGGACGGTATCGAAACCACTGTGCTTTGTGACAACATGAGCGCCCACCTGATGAGTCTCGGCCGCGTACAAGCCGTCGTCGTCGGTGCGGACCGCATCGCTGCCAACGGCGACACCGCCAACAAAATCGGCACCTACGGCGTCGCCATCCTCGCCAAGGAACACGGCATTCCGTTCTACGTCGCCGCTCCCTGGTCCACCATCGACCGCGCCACGGCCAGCGGAAAAGACATTCCCATCGAGCAGCGTGACCGTCGCGAGGTCACCCACGCCAACGGCAAGCAAATGACTCCGGAAGGCGTCCGCATCGAAAATCCAGCTTTCGACGTCACACCGGCTCGCTACATTACGGCTATCATCACGGAGCGCGGTGTGCTCCGTGCCCCTTTCGCCGACACCATCGCTTCGATGGCACAAAGCGGGGCATCGGACCGGATGCTCGAAACTCCGGCAACCGTTTCCGCCTGAGAAGCGCAATCGCACGCGAATCGCGCTTGCGGAATCTCGTAGAACTACCGCGCAGCGACTCGGAAACATCCCGGCGATTGCTTCATGTTGTCAAACAGCGAACGCCCCGCGCTTGCTTTCAGCAGGCCGCCCCGGCTCGGAGCCTGACCGCGCCGGTAAACTTGAGTCACGGCGTGTGCCGTTTGTCCGCTCGAATCGGGGTGCTTTTTCGTGAGCCTGGAAATGCTGGCGATCACCTTCTTCACCCCGCGTTTTCGCTCGCTGATCCGCGGCAATGTTTTGGTGCGGGGAAGCGTTGCCGTTGCGCTGCCCTTGTCGCACTTTCCGCACCTGCGCTCCACTCCCTGGCTATTGCTGCCGCTCTTCGGCATCGCCGCGGGCACGGCGGACACCTTGCGATGCATGCGCAAACGCTGGGATTTCTACCATGGCGGCGTCCTTTTGTGCGCGTATATGGATCTGATGGCGCTCGTGCTGGTGACCTTTCTTCTGCTCTACCCTGCCCTGGCCTGATCGTCCTGTAG
>CAXTRN010000212.1:0-6213 GCA_964246645.1 uncultured Acidobacteriaceae bacterium | reverse complement strand
GGGTTGCGCCGGTCTTGCAGATGTGGCCTGAGGCGACCCCGTCTGAGCGAGACGCGCGAAGCCGGTGAGATTGTAGATTTTTGATGTATGTGAAGAATTTCAGCACAGCGCGGGGCGGTGGACGTAAGCTGAGCGAGACGGAACTGAAACAGAGCGAGACAGAATCAGGGGAGAGTGATGAAGGGATCTTTTGTGGGCCTGGGCGTGTTGGCCCTGCTGGTAGTCGTGGCGTTGCTGGGTTTTGGAAGCTATGTTTCCACAAAGAATCATCTAGTGGAGTTGAATCAGGATGTGGAACAGGCCACATCGGTGGTCGATGTGGCGCAACAGCGGCGGTTGGACCTGATTCCGAATCTCGTGGCCAGCGTCAAGGGCTACGTGAAGGAAGAAGAAACCGTGCTGACCAATATCGCCAATGCGCGCGCCGCGGTCATTGCGGCGACGGGCAATCCTTCGAGCACGATTGCCGCCAATCGCAACCTGGATGTGGCATTGAGCCCACTGATGCGTTTGCAGGAAAGCTATCCGAATCTGAAGGGCAACGAGCAATTTGTGCGTTTGGAAGATGAGCTGGCCGGGACGGAAAACCGGATTGCTGTAGCGCGCAATCGGTACAACCTGGCGCTGCGTTCTTACAACGTATATGCCGAACAGTTTCCGAACAGCATTTGGGCAGGCATGGCGGGGTATCGTCCCAAAGAAGATCAGTACTACAAGGGAAATCCGGCCAACGCGACCGCACCCACGGTGGACTTCAGCAAGTAAGGGGTTGGCACGTCACCGCAGGTCCACTCGGGTTCCTTTAGGAATCAGATCGTCACGCGGTCTGCTTCGGTGTGGAGAACACATTCGCAAGGGAAAACGGTCCAGGAGCTATGTTCTTCACCGGATCCAATACGACAAGCGCTTCAGCGCTGCTGGGCACGCCCGTTTTGGATGCGGAAGGGCGTAGCTGCGGTCGTGTGTATGAGCTCGCGGTGGATGTGGCCGAAGACGCGGAGCATGTGTCGGCGCTGATCGTGCGCCGGCGTCCGGGCGGTGCGCGGGCGGCGGTGCGGGTGCATGGTTTGGATCTGCCGCGGCGTTCCGGCGGGGCGCTGCGAGCGACGGTGGCGCTGGAGTCAATGGAAGGCGTTGAAGACGACCTGCTACTGGAACGCGATCTGCTGGATCAGCAGATTATCGACGTGGATGGGCGCAAGGTGGTGCGCGTCAATGACGTAAACCTGAGCTGGGAGCTGACCGCGGATGGCGGGCATGCAGCCGGCTTACGCATCGAGGGTGTCGAGGTAGGGCTGCGCGGCGCCATGCGGCGGTTGCTGCATGGACTGCCGCACGGCGCGGTCCTCGGCATCGCGGACCGCCTGCACGCAAGCACCATTCCTTGGAGCTGCGTCGATTTAATCGAGCGCGACCCAAACCGGCGGGTGCGTTTGAAGATCGGGCAGGAGCGGCTGGCGAAGCTGCATCCATCCGACATTGCCGACATTCTGGAAGAGCTCGCACCGGCGGAACGCGAAGCGGTGTTTACCAGCTTGCCGGAGGAAACAGCGGCGGAAACGCTTGAAGAGATAGAGCCGCGCTTACAGAAAGAACTGCTGCAGAGCATGGATTCGGAGCGGGCGGCCGACATTCTGGAGGAGATGGATCCCGGGGCGGCGGCCGATGTGCTCGCGGAGCTTTCCGATGAGCAAAGCGAAGCCATCCTGGAGGAGATGGAACCGGAAGAGCGGCAGGAGGTGGAGGAGCTGCTCGAATTTTCAGCCAACACCGCCGCCGGCCGCATGACGACTGATTTTTTCTGTTTGCCGGCAGAGGCCGTTGTGGCCGAAGCGATCAGCAGCCTGCGGCAGTTCAAGGGCGATCCGGATAATGTCACGGAGGTGTTTTTGCTGGATCAGCAGGATCATCTTGCGGGGGTGGTGCCGATGGCGCGGTTGTTGCTCGCGCGCGCCGAAGCGACGGTGCTGGGTCTGGCGCCGGAGGGCCGGCATGTGACCTGCCGGCTGGAGGCGCACCCGTCCGAAGTGGCTGAGCTGTTCGATAAATACAATCTGCGGTCGCTGCCGGTGCTGGATCAGTTTGGACGCGTTGCGGGCGTGATCCACGCGGAGCAGGTGATTGCCGCGCTGCGCGAACGATGAGGCAAGATCCCGTCGCCGTCCGTTTCTTTCGGTTCTGATCTTTTATCCTGCAGGTCACGCGGGGTATGTCCATCTAGGGAGCGAGATTGCTGAACTTACGGCCTTTGAACATTCTTTATGCGGCAGGGCTGTCGGAGAATGATTCATCGCTGTATCGGCTGTGGGCCCTGCAGCGGTTGGGTCACCGAATCGTCTCGCTGAATGCGTATACGTATGAACCGCAGCCGCCGTTGTTGCGCAAAGTCCTGCACCGATTGCAGGTGGGCCCATGGGTCGAGCGCCTGAATCGGGATGTGCTGGCCACCGCGGAGCGTGAGCGCCCCGACGTGTTTTGGGCCGACAAACTGCTCGCGTTACAGCCGCAAACCTTGGACCGGCTGCGCGCGATGGGTGTGGTGACGGTGAGCTACATGATCGATAACGCGTTTGGACCGCGGCGCGATCCGGGCTGGCGGCTGTACATGCAGGCGATTCCGCACTTCGATCTCCACGCAACGCAACGGGACCGGAACGTGCTGGATTACCGGGCAGCCGGCGCGCGGGATGCCCTGAAGATTCAGACAGCGTATGAGCCGACCGTCCACTTCCCGCCACCGGCGGGCTGGAGTGATCGGGATCGGGATCGAGGAGTATCGTTTATCGGCACACCGTATGACCGACGCACGGATCTTTTGACAGAACTTTGGCAGCGCTTCGAAGCGCCGGTGGTTATCTCAGGGTCGGCGAAGATGTGGCGCGCGGCGCTTACGCCTGAAGCCGCGCGGGTGCTGTTTACCGGGGAAGAGCTGTATGGGGCGGGGTATCGCGAGGCAATCTGGCGGTCAAAAATCAATCTCAGTTTTCTTACGCATTCCAACGAGGACGAGTTTGTGCATAAGAGCTTCGAGATTGCGGGGTGCGGCGCCTTTTTACTGGCCGAGCGTTCGCCGGGGCATCTGGCACGGTTTGCCGAAGGCGAAGAGGCTGTGTTCTTCGGCGATCTCGAAGAGTGTGCTGCGCAGATTCGGCGCTACCTGCCCGATGAGGCGGCACGGACGCGCATTGCGGCAGCCGGGCGCGCGCGGGCTGTGCGCGACGGTTACAACAATGATGCGCAGGTAAAGCGGATTTTGGAGCGCATCACGCCGTTGCTAAAAACAGGTAACAGCCTGCTGTAAGCAGAATTCAGCTGCTCTGTGAAAGGTCTGTCAAAGCTCTGGGAATGGCAGGATTTCTTGTCTGCAGGCTCTGGGAGCCTTGGAGGGCAGGGTACTCTAGAAACGAATCGAGAAGCGTTAGAACCTTTGTGAACAATTTGGCACGTCAATGGCATGCGTCGGCGAGGCTGTCGGTCAGAGACGTGTGCGGGCTTAAGCGAATGCGGATGTGGGCGGTGGCGATGTGATCCAGTGGAAGCGGTGGCGCAACAGCATACTTCTGATCATGGCGGTGCTGGGCCCCGGCTTTATCACCGCCAACGTCGACAACGATGCGGGAGGTATCTACACCTACGCGACCGCGGGCGCACAGTTCGGCTACGGCCTGCTGTGGACGATGATTCCGATGACGATCATGCTCACCTTCGCGCAGGAAATTTCAGCGCGCATGGGCGTGACCACGGGTAAGGGCCTGAGCGAGTTGATTCGCGAAGAGTTCGGCCTGCGCACCACGGCGCTGCTCATGCTGGGCCTGGTGCTGTGCAATCTGTGCGATGTGATCGCGGAGTTTGCGGGGGTGGCCAGCAGCACGCAGTTGTTCGGGTTGAGCAAGTACATCACCGTGCCCTTGGCGGCGCTGCTCGTGTGGAGCCTGGTGGTCTTTGGCGATTACAAAAAGCTCGAAAAAATCTTTGTGGTCCTGTCGTTTTTGTACGTTGCCTACATTGTGACCGCGGCCCTGGCGCACCCGAACTGGAGCTTTGCGGTGCGGGAAACAATGCGGCTGCCGCGGTTGGCCGATCTGCGGAACTCGAGCTATCTGTTTCTTTCCGTTGGCATGATCGGCGCCACCGTGGCGCCGTGGCAACAGTTTTACCTGCAGGCTTCGGTGGTCGATAAGGGTACAGGCAAAGCAGAGCTTCGCTACGCGCAGGCCGATGCCATCGTGGGGTCGGTATTTTCCGTGGTGGTGGCCGCGTTCATTGTGATTGCGTGCGCGGCGACGCTGTTTGCCAGCGGTCATCACAGCATCACCGATGCCGCGGATGCGGCGGCATCACTGCGGCCGCTGGGCGGCGATTACGCTTATCTGCTGTTTGCGTTCGGGCTGCTCAATGCTTCGCTGTTTGCGGCGTCGATCCTGCCGCTTTCGACGGCCTACACCGTATGTGAAGCGTTAGGGTTCGAGTCCGGGCTGAGCAAACGGTTTCGCGAGGCGCCGGCATTCTACTGGCTGTATACCTCGTTGATTGTGCTGGGGGCGGCCATCATTCTGATTCCCGGTGTGCCGCTGGTACGGCTGGCGGTGCTGTCGCAGGTGTTGAATGGGCTTTTGTTGCCCTTTGTGCTGGTATTTATGCTGATCCTGGTAAACCGGCGGAGCCTGATGGGAACGCTGGTCAATGGGCGTGTGTACAACGTCGTGGCCTGGACGTTGACCGGATTGACCATTGTCTTGATGGTGGTGATGCTGGGCGGGCAGTTGTTGGGAGCAACATGAGTTGCAGGGTTCGTGCGCGCTGAGCGCCGAGGTTACAGCAATTTGCCCGCGGCAAGATCATGGATCAGAGTGAGGTCGGCAACGAGAAAGTCGAACGAGGGCAGGTCGGCGAGTGTGCTCCAGCGCATGTCGAGGAAGATGCGGTTCACCAGGTGGCCCGTGAAATGGTCGACCGCGAAGAACTGGATTTCGATGGTCGAGCCGTTGCGATAGCTGTGCCGCACGGTGGTGAGGCGGCGGCCGATGGTGGCGTCGATGCCGAGTTCCTCATTGAGTTCGCGCGCCAGGGCGGCTTCGGCGGTTTCGCCATGTTCAACCTTGCCGCCGGGAAACTCCCATTTGGAGCCCATGGGCTGGTCCGGCCGTCGCTGGCAGACGAGAACCTCGCGCGCCTCGGCAGAACCGCGCAGGATGAGCGCGGCAACCACGTGGCGCACAGGCCGGTTGCTGACCGGGCGGGGTCCCTCTTGTAGCTTGCGGATAGGCTGTTTCACCCCGACCCCCGTTGGTGGCGCTGCTCGGTAAGATTGTACGTGGCTTACGGGGCTGCTGCCGCTGCGGATGTTGGCGCCAACTGCCGTGATTAGGCGGTGGGCTGTGCAGGCCGTGTGGCGGAAGGCCAATAAATCGGCCAGCCTTCGTGAAGGCTGCGTTCCTCGAGCGCCGGTGTGGGATTGACGGGAAAGGCGCCGCGCGCCATCGCCAACATAGCGGCATCGTGTACGGAGTTGCCGAAGACGGCGTCCGGTGCTGTAACGCCGGCCAGCAGCAGCGCGCGCACCTTGCCCTGGTCCGTGGGCACATCGAGTAGCTGGTCTGTGATGGTGCCGCCGACCGTGGCCACCCGTGCGCTGAGTACGTGTGCGGGATCGATGCCGAAACGGCGGACGCCTTCTTCGATGACCCAATCGTTCGTGGAACTGACGGCCCAGATGACGGTGCCGCGCGCCTGGAGTTCCGTTACGAGAGCATGCATTTCAGGGAAAATATGTTCCTCGATGCGTTCACGAAAGAAGACCGCAGCGGCCTCGCGCAGCTGCACGATGGGCAGCCCGGCGTAAACCTGCACCATCTCGCCGCAGATCGTGGCTTCGGACACTTCGCCGCGGTTGTAGCCGTCATATCGGCCTTTGAGCCAGGTACTTCTTTCCTGAGACAGCATCCCTTGCTCGACGGTCCACCGCATGAACGAAGAGCCCGCATCACCGGACCACAGCGTACCGTCGCAGTCGAAGACGGCCACGCGTGGCGCGAGCTCGTGGACAGCGGCAAAAAGAGCAGGGGTGGAAAGCACGAGGGCTTCCGCGGCGTTGGCAGCGTTGGGTGCGGCTTTCGGCGCTGAGGGTGAGCCAATGGGCAAGGGAACTCCTGGTGCTGCTGTTGTGGAAGCGTCGCTCGAGTTAGTAGAACAGCTTTGTGGCGCTGCGCTCCC
>CAXTRN010000211.1:0-6307 GCA_964246645.1 uncultured Acidobacteriaceae bacterium | reverse complement strand
GCCCGACTTCCTCTTAAATAGGAATCGCTTCCGTTCGCAACGGATGTCCTGCCTTTGCCCCGGAACAAGCTATGCGATGCGCTCACGCATAAAGTGCGTCCCTTTTGACGTGGCGGAGGAAAACTCAGCTTTCCGCCAGGAATAGCCGGAATGTTTGCATCTGAGTTTTGAAGAAATGATCGCTTCTCTCACGCCTGAACCGTTTTGGCGCTACACCCTCGACAGCCTGCCGTTGTGGCAGCCGCCGCGGGTACCGACCCTTGTGATCGCACCGCATCCGGATGACGAAACCCTGGGTGCCGGCGGCCTGATCGCCGCCTTGCGCGCCGAAAATGTTCCGGTCGACGTGGTGGCCGTCACCGATGGTGAAAACGCGTACCCGGATAAGCATCCAGACATGCATCCGAATATGCACGCAACGGCTTCAGAGCTGGGCCATCTACGCGAACAGGAGCAGGCCGAAGCGCTGGCCCACCTGGGAGTCGCGCGCGAACACATCCACCGCCTGCGCTTGCCGGACAGCGGCCTGGCCGCGCACGAGCCGGCCATCGAGGCCGCACTCGCCGGCTTCATCACACCCGGCATGCATGTGCTTGCCCCATGGCAGCATGATTTTCATCCCGACCATGAGGTCTGCGGCCGCGCCGCCGCCGCTGCGGTCAAGCGTGTTGCCGCGCAACACGCGGCAACGGCCCATGCGGCCGAAGCCGATGCAGCCAGGTCACAGGCGTCACCGGCGCAGGCGTCACCATCGCAGGCTATGCCGTTGCTATCGTGGTACCTCTTCTGGACCTGGCATCGGGGCACACCGGCCATGCTTGCCGCCGAACGTGCCGTCCGGTTTTCGCTCGCCGAGCAACCCCGCCGTCAGCGCGCGGCGGCGCTTAGCTGCCATCGCTCGCAGCTGCACCGTGCGGACGGCGAGCCGATTTTGCCGCCCCATCTGACCTCACCGGCACAGCGCCCCTATGAGATCTTTCTTGGCCATGTCTAGCACCGCCGATTCAGCCTCCGACTCGCTTTCCACCTCGACCTCCGCCTTTTTCGAATCGCTCTACCAGGCCGATGCCGACCCGTGGCGCTTTGGCAGTGATCCCACCGAGTTGGCGCGCTACAGTGCCATTCTTGGAGCCCTTGCCCCTCATCGATACGGCAGGGCTTTCGAGCCCGGTTGCTCGGTCGGCGTGCTCACCGAGCGGCTTGCCATGGTGTGCGATGCAGTCGAAGCGATCGACTTTTCGCAAACAGCGCTTGATCGCGCACGGAACCGTTGCGCGCATCTGGGGCATGTGACGTTCACCTGCGCTTCCCTTCCCGAGCGCCTTCCCGTTGCTGGCTTCGATCTTTTAGTGCTCAGCGAAATCGGGTATTACTTCAGCGAAACGGAATGGCAACGGCTCGCGGGCGAAATCATCGCCGCTGCCGCAAGCGGCACAACATTGCTTGCCTGCCATTGGCTGGGGCAATCGCCGGACCATCAGCTAAGCGGCGATGCGGTGCATGCGGTGCTGCACGCAAATAACTTGCTGCACCATGAGCATGCGGAGCGACACAGCACCTTTCGGCTCGATCGCTGGAGGCGTGTATGAGTCACGCCACCCTCGATGTGCAAGCCACCCAAGTCGGCGACACCGATTCTTCCAACAAAGCGGTCGATCCGATTCAGCACATCGCGGTGCTGATTCCCGCACGCAACGAAGAAACGCTGCTGCCGCGCTGCTTGCGTTCCGTGCAACGAGCGCGCCTGCGCCTGCCGTCGTCCGTCACGAGCGATCTCATCGTGGTTGCCGATTGTTGTCACGATGCCACGCAACATCTCGCGGAAACGCTGATCGGGGCTGCCGGCGTTGTTGCGGCCACGAAAGCGGGCAGTGTCGGCCAGGCCCGTGCGCTCGCCGCGCAACTGGCGTTGCGACGATCCACCACCGCCCCCCAGCACTGCTGGCTGGCCAACACCGACGCCGATTGCGAGGTGCCGGAAGACTGGCTTCTTACGCAGTGGCAACTGGCCGGGCGTGGGCATGCCGCCGTGGCGGGCATCGTCGATGTGGAAGATTTTTCGGATCATGATCCGGTGGTCGCGGAGCGCTTTCGCCGCACCTACCTGATCGATGCCGATGGCACGCACCCGCATGTACATGGGGCCAACCTCGGCATCCGCGCTGATGTTTATGCGCGTGCAGGCGGCTGGTCCAACCTGTTCACCGCGGAAGATCACGACCTTTGGCGACGCTTGCGCCACATCGGGGCCTCTCGCTTCTCCACCGCCGCCTTGCGCGTGATCACCAGCGGTCGCCGTGTGGGTCGCGCGCCGAGCGGCTTTGCCGAAGCGCTCGCGGCTCACAACGAGTCACTCGCTTAACGATCCATGTCCAGGAATATGCCCATGCCCGCGCGATCCCCGAGCCTGCCACCAGCGCAGCTGAGCCGGCGTTTCCGTGAGGTATGTGCCGCAACCCTGCCCTTGCCGGGCCATGGCGACACCGCCGAACGGCATCGCCGGCTGTTTGCCGTGAGCCGCGAAAACGTCAGCCTCGCCAAGCTGGCAGAAGCGCATTGGGATGCTGTCGCCATTCTGGCCGAAGCCGGCAAAACACCCGCTCCCGGGGCCCTGTATGCCGTGTGGGCATCGGAGATTCCCGGTCAGGGGTTAACCCTCACCACCCACGGCCAGGGCTTTCAACTGCACGGGACGAAGCAGTTTTGCAGTGGCGCCACGCTGGTGGATCGCGCATTGGTGACCGCCGGTTCTCCGGAATCCGTGCTTGTGGAAGTCGACCTCCACAAGCATCGTGGAGGCTACGACGTGGATCTGTCGTCATGGGCCACGGAAGCCTTTCGCCACACCGCCACCGGCACCCTCACTTTTCGCGATGTGATGCTCGACCAGACGGATGTGCTCGGAGCCCCGAACTGGTACGTAAACCGGCCCGGCTTTTGGCATGGAGCCTGCGGCCCGGCAGCCTGCTGGGCAGGCGGCGCCGCCGGCCTGCTCGATTTCGCGCGCACCAGCCGCCGCGCCGACCCACACACGCTCGCCCACCTGGCCGCCATGGAAGCCGACCTGTGGGCCCTCTCCGCGTTTCTTGACGAGGCCGGACGACAGATTGACGCACAGGCCGCTACCGATCCGGCAAACACGGTGGCAGCCCAGAGACGCGCGCTCACTGTGCGGCACCTTGTCGAACAGGCGTGCACAGACATCCTGCATCGGTTTGCGCGTGCCTACGGACCCTACCCGCTCGCGATGCATCACGAAACCGCGATTCGGTATGCGGAAACCGATCTTTTTCTGCGGCAAGCGCACGGCGAACGGGATCTTGAAGGCTTGGCCCGGCTTTCGCGCTAGGCCCTTCAGCAAGCCTTAAGCGAACGCCCGCTATCATGCCACAGAATGTTTTTCTGGAGCTCAGAAAACCGGCGAGTCATGCTCAGGACGCTCGCTGCCGCGGTGCTGCCCTTTGCCCTGCCGGTGCATGCGCCTGCACAAATAAATGCGACTACCGGTCCAGCAACGGCGAGGCCCTCCGGTCCAGCAACGGCAATTGGTCCAGGAACGGCCGCTGAAAATACAACACCGCTTTCGCTTGAGGCGGTGTTGCAACGGGCAGCAGCCAATGAGCCCGGCTTTGCCATCGCTGCTGCAGAAAGTCGCGCTTCCGCCCTGGAACGTAAAGACGCTCGCGCCGCGCTTTTGCCCTCGGCGACGTACCACAACACCTTTCTGTTTACGGAGTCCAATCGCACCCACACCACGCTTGGCACGGCCGGTGGCCAGTATGTGACTCAGGCCGGCGTGGAACAATCGCTTCCTGTTTTTATCGCCAACAATGCCGTGCATGAATACAGCAGTCAGGGCGTGTTGAGTGAAACCGTAGGGCTCGCGCAGATCGGAGCGGTACGGCTCGCCGATGCCAACGCCCTCCGCGCGGAAGCGGAGTTGGAGATCGCACGCCGCGGCCTGGTCGCCACGGTCGTCAACCTGTTCTACTCCCTCACGGCAGGGGCAGAAAAGGTCGGCATCGCACAACGAGCCCTGGAAGAAGCAAAACGCTTTGTCGACACCACCGAAAAGCGGGAAGCCGGCCGCGAAGCCGCGCACGCCGATGTGCTCAAAGCGCAGTTGCAACAACAACAGCGCGAACGGGAAGCCGTGGATGCGCAACTGCTGTTGCGCAAAGCGCGCCTGGAACTTGGCGTGCTTCTTTTTCCGGACCCGTCCACGCCCTACACCCTTGAAGCTGCGGGTGCGCCGCCGTTGTTGCCCGATCGTGCCGGCATTGAAACGGCGGCCCGCGCCAACACGGCTGAACTGCGCAGCGCCTTTGCCGCGTTTCGAGCCACACAGGCCGAAACCTACACCGCGCAGGCGGCGCTGCTGCCCGATCTCGGCTTGAACTTCATCTACGGCATCGACGCTCCGCAGTTCGCGCGGCAAGGTCCCGGCGGCGCACGCAATCTGGGCTATTCCGCAAGCGCTACACTCGACATTCCCGTGTGGGATTGGTTGACCACCGAACGCAAGATCAAGGAAGCGCGCATCCGCTCGGGCGCCGCCAAAGCCGTGTTGACCGCGACGCAGCGCCGCCTTGTCGCGGACCTCGAGGAGTTCTATGCGGAAGCCGAAGCTGCCCAGCAACAGCTCGCCTCCTTCGACATCACCATCCGCAGCGCACAGGAAAGCCTGCGCCTCACCAACCTTCGTTACGTCGATGGCGAAGGCACCGTGCTCGATGTGGTGGATGCACAAAACACCCTGATTGCGGCTGAAACTGCGCAAGCGGACGGTCGCGTGCGCTACCAGCTTGCCTTGGCGCAGCTGCAAACCCTTACCGGAAAACTTTAACCATGCCCTTTACTCCTCAGTTCCGGCGCCTTCCGCTTGCGGCTTCCCTGCTGTTGCTGTGTCTTGCCTTTAGCGGCTGCAAAAAGAAAACAGCCGAGGGCGGCAACGCTGCCGAAAACAACGCTGCCGAGACTGCCGTTGCCGTGCAGGCCGCGCATCCGACACTTGGTCCCATCTCCGAAGAGATCGTCGCCGACGCCATTCTGGCGCCGCTTGCGCAGGCTGCCATTGCACCGCGCCTCAGCTCGCCCATCCGCACGGAATATGTGCAGCGCGGCACTCGCGTGCACAAAGGGCAACTGTTGCTTACGCTCGAAGATCGCGATCTGGAGGGTACCGCGCTCGACTCCCAAGGCAGCCTCACCGCCGCCCAGGCCGCCTTCACCACGGCAACAGAAGCTACCATCCCTGAAGATGTACAGAAAGCCCAGTTGGACGTCGCACAGGCAAAAGCCAATCTGGATGTCGCCAATCGCACCGCCGAAGAACGCAAACGATTATTACGTGAAGGCGCGATCGCCGGCCGCGACACCGACACCGCCATCGCCGCGGCGGTGCAGGCACAAGCCGCCTTTGACACCGCAACCAAGCACCTGAGCAGCGTGCAAAATACCACGCGTCGCACCGAAGCCGCTTCCGCACAGGGGCAACTCACGGCGGCGCAGGGGCGCTACAACAACGCGGAGGCGCAGATCAGCTACAGCCATCTGCGCAGCCCCATCGACGGCGTTGTCACCGACCGCCCCTTGTTTCCCGGGGAAACCGCGTCCGCAGGCACCACCATCATCACCGTCATGAATACCTCCTCCCTGCTCGCCAAGCTGCACATCGCTCAAGCGACAGCGCAAAAACTGCGCCTCGGCGACCCTGCCGAGATCCATGTGCCCGGCATCGAAGATCCACAAGCAGCCACCGTCGCTTTCATCAGTCCTGTGCTCGATGCCGGTTCGACCACCGTCGAGCTCTGGCTGCGGCTGCCCAACCCTGACGGACGCTACAAGGTCGGCACCCCGGTGCACGTCACCATCCGCGGCAACACCGTTGCCCATGCCTTGCAACTGCCGCCTGCGGCCATTCTGCCCGCCGACGATGGCAGCACACAGGTGCTTGTGGTTGCTTCGGATGGGACTGCGCATAAGCGGGCCATCAAGGTCGGCATCCGCACAGCAGCCAGCGCCGAAATCACCGATGGTCTTTCCACCACGGACACAGTGATCGTCGGCGGCGGCTATGGCCTGGATGACGGCACAAAGGTGTCCATAAACGGCGAGAACAAGGGCGACGAGAACAAGGGCGACGAGAAACAGAGCGACAGAAAGAACGACGGAGGCAAGGATTAGTGGCCGCCCTTGCTCCCATCCCCGGCCTCGCTCCGCCACCGGAACCTCCCACCGGGCCACGTCCCTTTTGGCTTTCGCGACATATCCACACAATCTTTTTAGTGGCGGTCGCCCTCACGGT
>CAXTRN010000210.1:0-6327 GCA_964246645.1 uncultured Acidobacteriaceae bacterium | reverse complement strand
CGGGCCGCGCCCTGATCGCCGCCCTTTCCACCTACGCTACCGACACCGGGCACCCGGAGATTGCCACCAACAAGGTAATCCCGTTCGGCTTTTCAGCGGCGGGTGTACTTTCCGTCACGCTGGCCAGCGCGTTTCCGGAGCGCGTGCTGACCATGATTCCTTACGCATCCGGATCGGCGCATTTTGACTTGGATACGGTGTCGGTGACCGCTGCCATGGCGCGCATCCCGACACTGGTGCTTGCCAACGCTTACGATTCCCAATCGGGCGACCAGCGCAGCTTTCGATTTTTCAAGAAGGGTCAAACAATGGGGGCGCCCTGGAATCTCGGTGTGCAGAATCACACCGATCATTGCTGCAGTCTATCGGTGCGGGATTTATTGATTCCCTGGGTGACTGCTCTTGTGCCCCCCTCTCCGGTCACGGCTGCAACAGGTGCAGCTACCCCGGTGCGGTACTCGGCAACGGTGCCCGTTACCCCGGTCGTATCGTTCGATTGGTACACGGATGGCTGGCCCGATGCGCAGGGGGTATCGGATTTCTGGATACCTGCTGCGGGCATTTTGCCGACCGTAGCCGGTGCACAGCGTGGCTGGGTTCCGGATGCCGCCACGGCCGATGCCTGGTTGAAATGGGTTACAAGTCCTGGAACCAATTGAGCGCGTGCTCGATTGGCTAACTTCCAAGTTATTTGGATGAAGGACGGGCGCGCGAGATCAGCTTTGTAGAGCAAATCTGAACGCCTCCGACGTGTGTGCCGGAGGCGTTCAGATCCCGTGTTTAGGCATTGGCGCCGTGGCACTTTTTGTACTTCTTGCCGGAGCCGCAGAAGCAGTCTTCGTTACGACCGATTTTGGCGCCTGCGTGTTGGGGGCCGCGACCGTCCACCTCGGAAGCGGTGCCGTTGGTATGGGCCGTATTGAGCTCGCGTTCCTTGCGAGCCTCAAACTCCCGCTGCAGTTGATCGATGTTGGTCGCCGGCGCGTAGGCGGGCGCAGGAATCTCTGTTGTTTCCTGTACGGCATGTGAAGCGGGCGGCTCGCTCGGGTAAGTCTCCGTACCCGTGCCCTGGGCACGTCCGCCGTTCCGATTGCCGGAGGAAACAAAACCGCCCTGAGGTACCTGCAGGGTGCTGCTCATGGCGCGGGGAAGTCGGCCCTGCGGACGTGGAGGCGCTTGCTGCGGCTGCCGCGGTTGTTGGGCGGCAAGCGCAGCCTGGGCCTGCTGTTGCGAGGCAAAAGCCGCCGCCTGGGTTTGCAGCGCTTGCAGTTGTTCGCGCGTTTCGATGGGCGTGCCGTCGGGGCCGAGAATCTGCATGCGGAAAAGGTTGCGGACGGTGTCCTCCTGGAACTTGGACATCATTGCCTCAAACATGTCGTAGGACTCTTTTTTGTAAGCAACCAGCGGGTCCTGCTGCGCGTAGCCGCGCAAGCCGATGCCCTCCTTGAGATGATCCATGGCGAGGAGATGCTCTTTCCATAAACCGTCGAGCACGGAAAGCATGACGATACGTTCGTGATAACGCAGATTGGGCGGCCCAAGGATCTGCTCCTTCACCTCGTAGCGGTCGCGAAGCTTCGCAAAAAGCATGTCACCCAGCTCAGTGCGATTGAGTTCGGTCGCGTTTACCTCATCCTTCAACTGAGCGCCGAAAACGTCATACAGCGTATTGAAAAGCGTTTCGGCATTCCACAGGTCAGGGTGAACCTTTTCCGGGGCGTGCTCGCCGAGCAGGTTGCCGAGCAGGTTGGCCACATAGTCTTCCGTGATCATCTCTTTCTGGTCGACGCCTTCGATGAGCCCGCGGCGCAGGCCATACACGGCTTCGCGCTGCTTGTTCATCACATCGTCGTACTCGAGCACGTGCTTGCGGGACTCGAAATTCTGCGACTCCACGGCTTTTTGGGCGGCTTCGATACGCTTGGTAATCATGCGGCTTTCAATGGGCACGCCTTCTTCCATGCCGAGCGATTGCAGCAGCCCCGAAACCCATTCGCGCGCAAAGATGCGCATCAAATCGTCTTCGAGCGAGAGATAAAAGCGGCTGGCCCCGGGGTCGCCCTGCCGGCCGGCGCGGCCGCGAAGCTGGTTGTCGACCCGACGCGACTCGTGCCGCTCGGTGCCGAGGATGTGCAGGCCACCTGCTTCCACCACCTGATCGTGTTCAGTTTTCGTGGCAGCGGCGTGTTGCGCGGTAGCAGCATCCCAGTCTTCCTGGGTTATTTCAAACTCCTGGCTCTGGTAGTAAAAGCGCACCAACCCGGGCGCGGCAACAGGATGAATCTCGCCTTCAGCCGGAGAAACGACACGGGCGATGGAGCGCTTGACGAGATCCTGGCGCGCCATGAAATCGGCGTTGCCGCCGAGCAGGATGTCGGTACCGCGGCCAGCCATGTTGGTCGCAATCGTGACCATGCCGAGACGTCCGGCTTGCGCAACAATTTCGGCTTCTTTTTCATGAAATTTTGCGTTCAGCACGACATGGCGAACGCCTTTGCGCTTCAGGATTTCAGAAAGGAGCTCGGATTTCTCGATCGACGTTGTGCCCACAAGGACGGGCTGGCGTGCAGCGTGCAGGCGCTCGATCTCATCGGCAACGGCGAAGTATTTTTCCTTTGCGGTACGGTAAACAACATCCTGATTCTCGATGCGAAGCATCTGCCGGTTGGTGGGGATGACGACGATTTCGAGCTTGTAAATTTTGTCGAACTCGGTGGCTTCGGTTTCTGCCGTGCCGGTCATGCCGGAAAGCTTTTTGTAGAGGCGAAAGTAGTTCTGGAAGGTGATGGTGGCGAGGGTTTGATCTTCCTTGCGGATCGTCACTCCTTCCTTGGCCTCGATAGCCTGGTGGAGGCCATCGGACCAACGGCGGCCGGGCATGAGGCGCCCGGTGAACTCGTCGACGATGATGATTTCGTTGTTCTTGACCACGTATTCGACGTCGCGCTTATACAGCGCATGCGCCTTGATGGCGACCTCGATGTGATGCTTCATGTCCCAGTTATCCGGATCGGCGATGTTGCCGATGCCGAGCAGCTTTTCGACCTTTTCAAAACCCTCATCGGTGACCGTGATGGCACGGGCCTTCTCGTCGACCACGTAGTCTCCGGACCAGGTCTTGTGTTCCAGCGTTTCGATGAGTTCGCCCAATTCGAGCTGCGGGATCAGCTTGTTGGCGATTGCATATTTGTCTGTGGTTTTATCTGTAGGACCGGAGATGATGAGTGGCGTCCGGGCTTCGTCGATCAGAATCGAGTCGACCTCGTCCACGATGCAGTAGTAGTGGCCGCGCTGGACGGTTTCGGCGAGGTCGAACTTCATGTTGTCGCGGAGGTAGTCGAAGCCGAACTCATTGTTGGTGCCGTAGGTGATATCGGCACCGTACGCGGCACGACGCTGCTCGTCAGAAAGGTCATGAACGATGACGCCGACGGTGAGTCCGAGAAAGCCATAGATTTTGCCCATCCACTCGGCATCACGCTTGGCGAGGTAGTCATTGACGGTGACGACGTGGACGCCGCGGCCGGCAAGCGCGTTGAGATAGCAGGGCAGGGTCGCAACGAGGGTTTTTCCTTCGCCGGTCTTCATTTCGGCGATTTTTCCGGCATGGAGCACCATGCCGCCGATCATCTGCACATCGAAATGGCGCATGCCGACAACCCGGCGGCCCGCTTCGCGTACGACGGCGAAGGCTTCAGGAAGAATATCGTCCAGGGCGGCTTTTTCGGTGGCGGCAATCTGGTAGGATCGGTGAGCCCGTCGAGCGCTTTGGCGATACGGGCTTTCAACTCGGCGGTTTTTGCCTGTAATTGCTCGTCGGAAAGCGCTCCGATGGTTTCATCAAGCGCGTTGATCTGGGCGAGGGTGGGGAGAAGGCGTTTGACGGCGCGTTCGTTGGAGGTGCCAAACACTTTGGCGAGTACGGCGTTGATCACGGGAAATCCTTGAGCATCTTGTGCGAGGGGGGAAACGGCGGCCTGAAGCAGACGGCTGCGACGCGAAGAACGCGAAAACGATCAGCCGAGGTCAGCAGCGAAGCGCGTCACAGGCGGGCCGAGCGCAAGGTAGGCACCCTCGGCAAAGCCGAAGCGTGTCCGATACTGCTTGCGCGTGAACAGCCCGCGACCCATGCCGTAGGGTCGGCTTTTAGCGAGATCGCAACCGCCCATGCAGACACGTGCCGCGGTACGGATACGACTGGCCCCGGTGGAATAGCGATAGGCATGTCGGACAGGCGTCTGGACGGAGCTCTCGCGTGCTGCGCCGGAGATCTGTTTTCCCAAAGCAGCTAGTGCTTTTCCGCAGCCGGCGGCATGCATGGGGGTGCTCATGCCCGAAAGCAGAAGGAGAAGCGCTGTGATGGGGAAAAGGGTGAGGCTCACGGCTTTTCGTCGGCGACCAAAATTCTCTCTATAGTTTAGACGAGTTCTGCCGATACGCAGGATAGATTGCACGCTGAAGCATCGTGGTGCAACGAGGAGGTTCCATTTTGGGATGGAAAAGCTGCTTGGTTGTCTTGTTGGGAGCGTTGGTGTCCGCGTCCGGATGGGCACAGGAGCCGGCGCCATGGATCGTGAAACCACAATGGGTGCGCGCCCACGAGGCGTTTTTAGCCTCGGATGCGATGGGCGGACGGGGCAGCGCATCGCGTTTCGAGGAGATCACGGCAAATTATGTCGCGTCGGAGTTTCTCGGCTACGGCCTGAAACCGGCTCCAGGCATGGACGGCTTTTTGCAAACGGCGGCGGTCGAGGTGGTCAATGTGAACGGCCGGCAACGGCTGCGGCTGAGTGACCAGGAGCCCACCAAACCGGGTGTGCGCAAGACCTTCAACGCGATCGGTTACCTTTCCGGGTCCGACCCGTCCAGTGGGACAGTCCTGATCACGGCGCATCTCGACCATCTGGGAACGGCCGCTTCCGGTGGCGACGACCTGATCTACAACGGCGCCAACGACGATGCCGCCGGCACCACGGCGGTGCTGGAACTGGCGCATGCGCTCGCTGCGGGACCGCAGCCCCGGCGTAATGTGCTGTTTGTCTGCTATGGCAGTGAAGAAGCTGGGGAGATTGGATCGACATATTTTGGCGAGCACCCGCCGGTACCGCTCAAAAGCCTGGTCGCCAATCTGGAGTTCGAGATGATCGGCAACCAGGACCCGAAGATGCCCCCGGGCGTGTTGCTGTTGACCGGGTGGGAGCGATCCAATCTTGGACCTGCCTTAAAAGCGCACGGGGCGCTGCTGGGGCCTGATCCGTACCCGGAACAACACTTTTTCCAGCGCTCGGACAATTACGCCCTGGCGCTAAAAGGCGTTGTGGCGCATACAGCGGCGGGTTGGGGTACGGTGCCGACCTACCATCAGCCAAACGACGATATAGCGCATCTGGATTGGGCGTTCATGACGGCGGCGATCCAGTCACTGGTAGAGCCGGTGCGGTGGCTGGTTTCCAGTGATTTCGTGCCGACGTGGAATCCGGGAGGGCAGCCGAAAGGGCGGTAGCCGACATCCTACCGCGCCGCTTGTCGTGTTTACGCATAGGGTTTGCGGAGAACCCGCGAAACCCGGACCTGCTTGAAAAGCTGCGGCGATCCTGACCTACCTTGTGTCGCGACTGTACTACGTGTACTAATACACCTGTGATTCCTTTTCGAGTGGAGTTCGGGCCCGGAGCGTCGATCTTCGAGCAAACGGTCTACGCGGCGAAGCGGGCGATGATCGCCGGACAGATGCGGCCGGGCGAGGCATTTCCTTCGGTACGTACGCTTTCGCGTGAATTAAAGATCAATCCCAACACGGCGCACAAGGTAGTGACGGCGCTGATTGCGGAAGGCATGCTGGAAGCGCAGCCCGGCATTGGCACCGTGGTGGCACGTTTGCCGGACAGTTCGCGGCGCGAACGGGCGGCACTGCTGGGACCGCAGGTGGAAGCGTTGGTGGTACAGGCCAAGCGCGTCGGCGTGAGGTTGGAATCCCTCCAGGAGGCGGTCACCGAGCATTGGAACCGGCTCAGCGTGCACCCCGCCCGGCACATGGGTCAGGGGGTTTCACCGGGCTCTCAGGATGTTTCGGCAGATCAAGCGGCACGTGCTGCCGTTAAGGAGACCACGCGATGACCGTAACGATGGATCGGCAATACGTCGTAGAAACCAGGGACTTGGCCGTCCGCTTGGGGCGAACCGCCGCGATCGCGGACCTGAACCTTGCCATTCCGACGCACTCCATCTTTGCCCTGATCGGCCCCAATGGTGCAGGTAAAACGACGCTAATCAAAACATTGCTGAACTTGCGTGAGCCGACCGGCGGTAATGCCACCGTATTGGGAG
>CAXTRN010000209.1:0-6346 GCA_964246645.1 uncultured Acidobacteriaceae bacterium | reverse complement strand
CCGCCGGGTGCGGAAACTTCGGCTGCGCCCCGAACCCGCCGTTGCGCGCATCGAACTGCCCCACAATTGACGTAATAATCGTGTGCAGCAATGCTTCTCCGGGCTCAGCTGCCGGTCCGGAAAAGCTTTCACTCTGTTCGATGGCCAACATTACGCTGCCCGCGGATTCTTCCACCTCCGCACGACGATGCCGGAAAGCATCGGCCATACTCCGCAGCACCCGTTCAAAACCGGGCCGCCCATAGCGTTCTTCCAACGGAAAGTATGTTCCTCCGAAATAGGGTCGACCGTCCGGCGTCAGAAAGGCGGTGAGCGGCCATCCCCCTTGCCCGCTAATGGAAGCCACGGCCGCCTGGTATCGCGTATCCACATCGGGCCGCTCATCGCGATCCACTTTGACGGCAATGTATTCCGCGTTGATCAGCGACGCTAATTCGGCGTTTTCGTAGCTTTCGCGATCCATGACATGGCACCAGTGGCACCACACCGCCCCGATATCGAGCAGCACCGGCTTGTCTTCCCGTTGTGCCTGCGCGAAGGCCTCTGCGCCCCATTCCTGCCAATCGACCGGTTGGTGTCGCGCCGACCGCAGGTAGGCTGAAGCAGCTTGCGCCAAACGATTTTCCGCCACTGCCTACCTCTCTTTTCTTTCCCGCTTACACGCGCTTTTGCCGCCATACATCGAGCTGCCGAGACATTGCCGAAGTCAAATGCTACTGCGGTGCCTGGGGTGCAGACCCGAGCGGTTGCGGTGGCGTGGGCGGCTTCGGCGGGGTCAGGCCAGGAATGTGCGGCGCTTCCGCCACGGTGCCCCGCACCGCCTCCCCCAGTGATATTCCGTAGCGATCCAACGTATTGGAAAGCAGCTGGTTTAAAGATGAGCGATCCCGTGCGTACGCCGCATCGGCCGAGTTCAGATTATTTTCGGAGATGGCAAAATTACGCCCCTGCTGCAGCACATTAGCCGTCGTGGACGCTCCCAGACGCAGCTTTTTTCGTTCCGCTTCGAGCGACTGGGACGCGTACTCACGCGCTGCCTGGGAAGCGACCACCCCTGCCCGGTCATTGGTCAGTGCATACAGCGCATTCACCACCTCGATGCGCAGCTGCGTGTAAATCTGTTGCAACCGCATCTCTGCCTGACGGTATTCCATTTGCGAACGCACCTGGTCGGCCTGGGCGGTCCGGTTCCGCAACGGAATGGTCAGGTTTACGCCAACGCCGTAATCCGGGTAGTTGTTGTTCACAAGATTTTCCAGTGTCGAACCATAGCCCAAGGTCGGTACAAGATTCGCCGGGCAGGCCTGAAATCCCGTGGACGATCCGCCGCCGAGGTTGCCGTCCGCGCAGTTGAGCAATGGATTCTGCCGCCCACCGAGGGCCGAGGCACCGTAGAATCCATACGCATCCACCACCGGTAAAAGCCCATTCTTCTCCGCGCGGATGGTGATCTTGTTGTTCTCCATGGAAAGAAACGCCTGCTCCACCTGCGGATTGTTCGCGTAGGCCTGGCTGACCAGATCCTCGACTTTGGCATCCTCCTCCGGTAAGCGGTTCAGGCCGACCCTGTCTGTGGGAACCACCGGCGCCGTTGCCAGCTGCGGGTCGTTCAAATTACGCGCAATGGCCTGCTTCATCAGCAACTGCTGGTATTCGAGGTTGCTCGCCGAAGCAATCAGCGCCTGCTTGTCCGACGCCAGCGCTGACTCGGCGTTGATGACATCGAGCGGCGCCAACGTCCCGATCTCCACTTCACGCCGGTCATCGGCCGCCAACTGCGTCGATTGCTCGACCGCCCTGGTTTTTGCCTGGTCATCCTCATAGGCGCTCACCAGGGCCCAGTAGATGCTTTCCACCTGGGTAATGGTGTAGATCACCTGCTGCCGAAATGCTGAATCTGCGATGCGCCGGTCGTTTTTGGCCTGCACGATAAAACGCTTGTTGATCCACGGCCCAAACCCTTGCAGAAGATGTTGCGTTCCCTGGGCCCGGAAGGTGGATTGCAGCAAGGGGTTATACACGATGCCCTGGCTGTTTGTGGTCTGCCGATTGTTGTCGTAGGTCACGGAAAGATTGGTGCCCCAGCCGAACCCCTGGGTGTACTGGAAATTGTAGGTTGTTGTATTTGTTTGCAGGTTTTCAGTGCCTGTTAGCAGCGTGATGGTTTGCGGTGTTCGCGCGCTCTCGTACTGGATGGTCCCGGTGAGAAACGGGTCAAGATTTTCCGGCAACGGTCCGCTGCCGTTGGTCGTCAGCACCAGGCCGGATGCGCCTGTACTGGCCGCGCTCGACGAGGTCGTTCCGGCAGGTCCACCGCCGCCGGTGATCGTGGAACTCGAGCCACCGAGCGTGTTGGTGATCAGACCTGTTGACACACCGCGGAGCGAGGAACCCGCCTCTGCGCGCAAAATATCGGTATCGGCGATATCCAGATTGATGCGGGCGATCGCAATGTCATAGTTGTTTTCGAGCGCCAACGTCACAGCATCGGCCAGGCTGAGAGAGATCTTTCCATCGCGCAGAAGATCGTCCAATTGCGGTGCGTTACTCAATCGCGGCTCGGGGTAGTTTTTTGCTTTATAAATCGCTGTCGGGTTGGGAAAGAACGGATTGCCGCGCCGGTAATTGATGCCGGTGGGTTCCAGATACAACGGCGCGGTGAGCGCCGGCTGCGGCGCCTGGGGCACACCCGGCCTGCCGGTGGTGTCATTTTGCATCGGTTGCGGGGGCGTCGGCGCGGTCGGGCTTATGCTTTGTGCCTGCTGCCCTGCGGTCGCAGTCTGCGAGACGCGGCCTGTTGCGGAGGGCACAGGCGCTGACGCCGGGGTTCCGGCTTCGGGCAACAAGCGGGACGCATACATCTGCCCCGTGACGCTCCAACCCAGCAAAAAAAGGCAGAGAGCACCATGCCAGGTGCCTGTCTGAACATACCTCCTTACCCGTTTGCCGGCTTGCAAGCAACTGGGTAGATCGAGTGGACCACTCGGTTTCGCCAGGCGAAACCTTTGCGAGCGTTCAGGGCACTCGCGCATGGAAGGGCTGATGGGGGCAGAAGACTCGCGTGGCATCCGTGGCATCAATGGTAGGGCCAGTATAAGCCGCGTCATGCCGCCGCGCGATAATACCCCTGGGGTAGCCATCACGTGCAAGTGACGCAAAACGAGACACAGTCGGCGCGCATGACGCATTGGAAATTGACCCTCAGCTACCACGGTGCACACTTTCATGGATGGCAGATTCAGCCCCGCCTGATCACCGTGCAGGGAACGCTCGCAGAAGCGCTGCGCCAGATCACCGGCGCCGCTGTCTTGCCGCAGGGCGCCGGGCGTACCGATGCCGGGGTCCACGCTCTCGCGCAGGTCGCCTCTTTTTCCTTGCCGATCCCCATCCCTGCCGCCAACCTGCAGCGCGCCCTCAACCGCGTCTTACCCGCGAGTCTGCGTGTCACACAGGCAGAGATCGTGCCCGCGAGCTTTCATGCCCGGCATTCGGCCCGGCGCAAGGTCTATGAATACCGTATCTTCGAGCGTCCTCCAAAGCGTACGCTCGACCCAGCCTCGCCCGATGGCGTTTGCTCGCCGTTTCTGGCGCCCTTTGTGTGGGATTGTCGTTGGCCCCTGGATTTTTCGCAGCTCGGGGCCGCTGCCGCGCTTCTTCTGGGCACACATGATTTTTCCGCAATGGGCGCAGCGCAGCGGGAGCCGCGTTCAGCACCCCTCCAGAGTCGGTCTTCTTCGACTCCCAACCCGGTCAAGACCATCCACAGTTCCGCCTGGACGCGCAAAGACGGTTTGCTGGTGTACCGGGTGTGCGGCAGCGGGTTTCTTCATCACATGGTGCGCAATCTGGTGGGCACGATGGTCGATATCGGCCGAGGGAGTCGAACTCCGGCAGACCTTTCCGCGATCCTTGCTTCCCGCAACCGCGCCCAGGCGGGTCCGACCGCGCCCGCAAGCGGCCTTTTCCTGGTCGAGGTCCAGTACGCGCCCCTTACCCCCGATGCCCCCTCTACCGCGCCCTCTTCTGTGGCAACGGAAGTGTGTGCTTGATCTTTCCCAACCTCAGAATGCTTTCAGCCCAGCGCCGCATCAGCACTCTCGCTTCGACCCCCGCTGTCCATCGCGCTTTCCATTGGCTGCACCTGCATGAACTGCACCTGCGTCGCTGGCAACTGGAGTTTCTCGCCATTCCCGCACCGCCCTTTGCGGAAAACATGCGAGCCGCATGGTTCCGCGAGCGTTTTGAGGAGCTCGGCCTCCTTGACCCGCACATCGATACGGAAGGCAACGCCATTGCCTTATTGCCCTCCGCAGCGGCCCGGCCGGATGACGGCGCCGTCCTGCTTTCCGCGCATCTCGATACTGTGTTTCCCGCCGGAACGGATTGCACACCACGCGAAGACGGTGCGCGTATCCTCGGGCCAGGAGCTTGCGACAACGGTGCCGGCCTGGCTGCGCTTTTGGGTCTCGCCGCCGCCCTGCAGCACGCCAACATGCAGCTGCCCTGTTCCGTCATCTTCGCCGCCAATGTCGGCGAAGAGGGCGAAGGCGACCTGCGCGGCATGCGCCACCTTTTCGCAAATCCTCCCTTTCGTGCCAGAATCGCCACGGCGCTCGCCCTGGAGGGTGCAGGTGAAGCGCTTGCGGTCAACCGCGCCCTGGGCAGCCGCCGTTTGCGGGTCACCGTCACCGGCCCCGGCGGGCACTCCTGGGCCGATAGCAACCGGCCCAACCCGATTCTCGCGCTCAGCGGAGCGCTGCTTGCCGTGGCGGCACAGCCGCTGCCAAGCACCCCGCGCACAACACTGAACGTCGGTACCGTCGAGGGCGGTACCTCCATTAACTCCATCCCGGCATTTGCGCAAGCGGGCCTCGATCTTCGTTCCACCTCCGAGCTGGAACTGGACCGCCTGGAAATGTTCGTTCTAACCCGCCTTTCCGCAGAGATTGAGGCCCAAAACCGGAGCTACTCTTCCCATCTGCAGGCTACTGACGCCGAGCGGCTCGACATACAGATCGAGCGGACCGGGCGCCGCGCCGTAGGCGCCCTTCCGGCACATTCACCCCTGCTGAACGGTTTGCACGCGGTCGATCGACATCTCGGCCTCCACACCGATCTCCGCATTGCGTCCACAGATGCAAACCTGCCGCTCTCGCTTGGCGTGCCGGCGCTGGCCCTCGGAACCGGGGGCAAAGGCTTCGGCCTGCACACCCTGGGTGAATGGTACGACCCCACTGGCCGCGAAATTGCGCTACGCCGCATTCTGCTCCTGCTGCTGGACGGTTGCGCGCACATCGCCAGTCAAGCCGAATCTTGAAACACCTCAGTGCCGACCAGATTCGCTACACTCGACCCGTGCCTGTCACCTTTTCACACCTCGTGCGCCGCGGTTTTGCCGCCATGGCGTTGTTGGGCGCTGCTCTGCTCTCAGCGCAAGAACCCGCCCCGGACATCCTTTTTATTCACGGCGACGTTTTAACCGGCACACGCCTGCAGCCCGGCGACCCGTCTTCCACGCCCGGGCGCGTGAGCGCTCTTGCCGTCCGTGAAGGCAAAATTATCGCCGCCGGCACCGACGATGCCCTGCTCGCTTTGCGCGGTACGCACACCGAGGTCGTCGATTTGCACGGCGCGTTTGCCATGCCCGGCTTTAATGACGCCCACACCCACATGGCCCTGGCCGGCCAGCAACGCTTGGCGGTCAACCTCGTCGGCACGGCTTCCCTTCTCGCCATGCAAGCTCGCATCCGCAGCTACGTGGCGACCGCTCGCCCTGGGCAGTGGATACTGGGCGGTGGCTGGGACCACACCCTCTGGACTTCGAAGATGCTGCCTTCCCGCCAGGACCTGGACGCGGTCACTAACGGTCACCCCTCGCTGCTTATCCGCGTAGACGCGCATATCGGCGTGGCGAACACCGCTGCCCTTCTTGCGGCGGGCATCGATGCGGCCACGCCCGACCCTCAAGGCGGCAAGTTCGACCGCACCGCCACAGGCGATCTGACCGGTATCGTTCGCGAAGCCCCCGCCCTGGCCCTTGTGCAACAGCGCATCCCTAAACCGGATGCCGACACCCGCAAACGCGCCCTCATGCTTTCCATCAACGATGCACTGGCGCACGGCGTAACCAGCGTTCAGGATTTTTCCGACTGGGACGACTGGCTCGTTCTCGAACATCTGGAGCACACCGGTGCGCTTCCATTGCGCTTCGCTGAATGGATTGATTTCAATCTGCCGTTACCTGTGCTCGAGCAGCGCCGCGACAGCCACCCTGCCGATGACCTCTTGCTACACCTCACCCAGTTGAAGGGTTTCATGGACGGCTCGCTCGGCTCGCGCACTGCCG
>CAXTRN010000208.1:0-6388 GCA_964246645.1 uncultured Acidobacteriaceae bacterium | reverse complement strand
TCGTCTTGCCCGCGTCGATGTGCGCCATGATGCCGATGTTGCGACATTTTGCGAGAGAAATTGTGCGTGCCACAGTATTTCTTTCTGCGGAGCCCAGCCCCGCGGTAAAACCAAACCGTATTGCGATCTTCGGGCTGTACACCTTCCGGGATGCAGACAATTGCCTCTTCCGGCATCCCTCAACGCGCAGCCCGCAACTGCTCTTACCAGCGGTAGTGCGCAAAAGCCTTGTTGGCTTCTGCCATCCGATGGACATCTTCCTTCTTCTTCATTGCCGCACCACGGCCATTGGCCGCATCGAGCAACTCCGCCGTGAGCTTATCGACCATGCCCTTTTCGCCACGAGCACGTCCATAGGTCACCAGCCAGCGAATGGCCAGCGACGTGCGGCGCTCCGGATTTACCTCGATCGGCACCTGGTAGTTAGCGCCGCCCACCCGGCGGCTCTTTACTTCCAGCATCGGCTTCACGTTCTCGACCGCCTTCTTGAAGAGCTTGATCGCTTCATCGCCACCCTTTGTTTCAAGATTGGTCATTGCTTCGTAGAAGATGCTCTGCGCGGTCGACTTTTTGCCGCCCCACATCATGCTGTTGACGAATTTGGTGACCAGCGTGGACTGGTAGATAGGATCGGCGGCGACCTCACGCTTCGCGATGTGACCTTTTCTTGGCATGACTTCCTTTTCTCTTCTTCCCCCGGTGCGGTAACCTCTCGCGCTGCCGGGCTTGTATAACATGTTTTCGGACTTCGGACGGCGCGGTGCACATGGCCCGCACCGCCCATTTACGCCCGATCGCTTATTTGCCGGCTGCAGCCTTGGGCCGCTTGGCGCCGTACTTCGACCGGCTTTGCATCCGCTTGGCCACGCCTACTGAATCCAGCGTGCCGCGGACTACGTGGTACCGCACTCCGGGGAGATCCTTCACACGGCCGCCGCGGATCAGCACAATCGAATGCTCTTGCAGGTTGTGGCCGATGCCTGGGATATAGGTCGTAACCTCAATACCGTTGGTCAGGCGAACACGCGCCACCTTGCGCAAGGCCGAGTTCGGCTTCTTCGGGGTTTGTGTGTATACACGCGTGCACACACCGCGGCGTTGGGGCGAACCCTGCAACGCCGGTGAGGCGGTCTTGTACCGGGTCGGCGTGCGGCCCTGCTTTACGAGTTGATGAAATGTCGGCACTGCCACTCCTTGCACGAGCACGACGCAGGTTGCGACGCGCTCGCCATCTTGCTTCTCTGCTACCGGCTGCGTGAACCCACACAGCAGATACCCGAAACCCCTGTTGTTCGGGCTCGGTGCAGGGCAGCTCCCTCCGCTCTGCTTTTATGCGAAAACGTAATTCACACACAAAAGGCGGAGAAGACGGGGTGAAATCCCGGCAAACTCCGGCGAGGTTCTGAATCCTGCACGCGGCCGTACTGCTTCCACCACGCTTACTGCAAACAACGAAACAAACCTGAATAAGCAGGCGACGGTGACCTGCCGTTCCCATATAGCCCAGGGAAGGCGGGTTCCGTTTCGCTGCCTCGATCCGCATAGCCCATCCCCATGAGGCTCCGCGCCAGCGCGGGAAGGAGGGTGTCGCAGATTCGATAGGAAAGACCACAATCGCGTTTCTACGAACCGGACCATGGCGACTCCCTTCGTTGTGACCCAAGCTTGTCGCTTCCAAGCTCCAGGTCAATACAGGCGAAGGGCAATGCAACCCTCTGATCGTAACAAGCTGTGGAGAAGCCGTCAAGGATGATGGCTGGACGACGATCCTGCTTTGGCTTCTGCCCCAGACCCGATGCAAAGCAGATATCCGCGAACCTGTCGGCACGAATAGCTGCTCTCGCGAGCTCCCTTTTCCCGGACCTTGCTTCCATCCATCTTGCTTTTTCGCCGAGCCGGGATGGTACGCTGCGCAGATGACCTCTGCCAAAACCGTTGCGCCGCGTTTGTCTCGTTCTTTCGCCATTTTGCCTCTCCTTCTGGCACCGGCGCTGCTCGCCCAGGCACCTTCGTCGCAGCCCAAAGATCCTGTGGTGCGCGAGGCTCCGCCAACCCAGACTCAGGCTCAGCGTGACCGCACCGGCGCCGCTTCGAGCAATGGTCAACGTATCGTGCAGCCCGGCAACGTCGCCCTTTCTCCCGACGGCGCCATAGTTGCCTGGACGGTGCGCGGCCGAGAAGGTTCTGCCCTGCACCTGACCGCAGTCGCCCATCCGGACCCCGCGACGGAAAAGCTCATCACCGTCGCCGGCGCGCCCCATTGCGGCTACAACACCCCCATCTGGTCTCCGGATGGAGCGACCCTGGCGTTTCTTTCCGATTGCGCCGCGCTCGAGGGTAAGCAAACGGAGGGGCAGCTGCAAATCTTCTTGTGGTCAAAGAAGACCGGCGAGGTTCGCCAGCTCACTCATCTGACCGGTGCCATGCAGCAACCCGCGTGGTCGCCGGACGGCAAGTCGATCGGCTTTCTTTTTGTCGAAAACGCTACCCGCTCGGCGGGCGCTCTGGACGCCATGAAGCCCTTTGCGGGTGTGATCGGCGAAGACGGCGTGGAAATTCAACGGGTGTTTGCAGTGAACGCGACTTCCGGCACTGGAGGAGCGCTCACTCCACCTAACCTGCATGTATATGAGTTCACCTGGGCACCTGCGTCCCGGCAGATCGCCTTTATCGCCGCCAACCCGCCAGGCGAGAACACATGGTGGGTCGCCAAGCTTTATACAGCTCCTGTCCAGACGCTTTTCGAACAGATGTCCAGAGCTTCTGATTCTATTCAGAGTGCAGGCACTCCCAGCATCGTCCTCGATCCTTCCAAAGCCACGGGTTCGCTCCATGGCTTGCAAATGGCGGTGCCTCGCTTTTCTCCTGACGGCAAACGCATTGCCGTGATCGGCGGCCTGATGTCAGATCAGGGCTCCACGGGCGGTGATTTATATGTCGTCGATGCCAGCGGCGGTGAACCGACCGATGTCACGCCCGGCATTGACGGCACGCCCAGCTACGAGACCTGGGTGGGCAATCACACGCTCGGCTTCGTCGAAGATCGTCGTGGTCATACCTTGCTTGTGTCCTGGAATGTCGAAAGCAAAGCCGTTGAACCCGGTAAAAGTGCGGATCTTGGAGAAGTTTCCGTTGGCGGCGGACCGATCAAGGATGCGATCGCCTACAGCGCCGCCAACAAGGGAATGGCCGCGTTCACCGAGCAGGGGTTCACCAAAGCACCCGAAATCTGGATCAGTTCCGAACATGGTCTTCAGCAACTCACCCACCTGAACACCGGGGCGCAACCTACCGCGCGTACCGAATCGGTCGAATGGACCAACGGCTCCTTCCAAGTCCAGGGCTGGCTGACCTTCCCGGCCCACTACGACGCGAGCAGGAAATACCCGATGATCGTCTCCGTGCATGGCGGTCCGTCGGCGTCCATTACCGCTCGCTGGGGTGGTGGCCAATGGGCCGAACGCGGCTACTTCGAATTCCAACCCAACCCTCGCGGTTCTTTCGGTCAGGGCGAAGCCTTTACCGCAGCCAACCGCAAGGACTTCGGCTACGGCGATCTGAAGGACATTGAAGCGGGCATGGATTTTGTCGAATCGAAATATGCCATCGACAAAAATCGCGAAGGACTCACTGGCTGGAGTTATGGCGGCTTTATGACCATGTTCGGGGTCACGCAAACCCATCGCTTCAAGGCAGCGGTCGCCGGCGCCGGTTTGTCGGACTGGCTCAGCTACTACGGCGAAAACTCCATCGATCAATGGATGATCCCCTTCTTTGGGGCCTCGGTCTATGACGATCCGGCGGTGTACGCCAAATCTTCGGCGATCACGTACATCAAAAATGTCACCACGCCTACGCTGGTCATCGTCGGCGACCGCGATGGCGAGTGCCCCGCCCCGCAAAGCTTCGAGTTCTGGCATGCCCTGCGAGACCTTGGCGTAAAAACGCAGTTGGTCATTTACCCGGATGAGGGCCACGGCTTCCGGAATCCTGACCACATCCGCGACCGCAATGAGCGCACCGCAAAGTGGTTTGCAGACAATATGCCGGCAAGCGGCGATAACACCGCGTCACAAGCCTCCGTAGGTCGCTGATGCCGCGGCCGACCAGACGATCCTGAGACCGAGCAGAGCACGGGCGGACTACATGAACCTCCCGTCTCTGCTCTCCCGCGACGCCTCCGCCGGGCCCCGAGTTGCCTCCGCTGTCGGGCCGAATCTACACTGAGATGTCGCCACCCTGAGGGTCGGTGACTGGACCGTCCTGTTCCCCTGTGGGCATGGCGGGGAGGTAGGATGCGGCGGTTCGTTGGTTTTCTGGTACTTGTTTTCTTTGCCCTTCCTTTGGGCCTGTCCGTCGCCGGTTGCGGCAAAGGCACGTCGGTTCAATACTGCAACGGCGCGGGCTACGGGCTTACCGCCGGTCAGGTCAAGACCATTACCCTGGGCGCCAACCTTACCGCTACGGGCGTTTCACTCAACTACGGGCAGATCGGGCCCACCTTGAACGCCACCGCGCAGGACTGCTTCGGCAATGCCGTTTCGGTGTCGCGCTTCACCTATTCCAGTTCGAACATGGCTGTTGCCGACGTAAACCCCGCCAATGGGCAGCTCTGCGGCGGCACCTGGAACCGCAACAGCGGCGGGGGCATTCTCGACTACACCCAATGCATCGCGCCCGTAAATCCGACCACGCATACCGCGCAGATCGTCGCCGCGGCTTCCGGCGGTGGCAGCAGCAATCCTATCGATGTTTACGTGCATTCCACGGTGACGAGCGTGGTGCTGGGCGGCAAAACTCCCAGTTGTACCAACGCCGCCGATCCCGGCACCGATTGCTGCAACACCAATACCACCGGGGTGATCGTGAGCGGCGCAGCCTACGACGGTACCTCCTGCATGTCGCAAAATCAGACCGGTCAACTCATTGCCCGCGTTTATGCGAACGGCACCACCAATCCAGCCGACAACATCACCTGCCAGGTCGGCCACGTCGGCTTTACGCTGCAAGGAGCGACCGGCATCGCCGCCGTCGACGCCAACGGCATCGTTACCTTCGACCAGCCCGGCTCCGCCCTGGTGACCGCCACCGTTGCCAGCTCGTCTTCCGCCCTCAATGCGGGGTTTGTCTCCACCTGCCCTCCTGCCTCCATCGTACTTTCGCCCGTCAATCAGCCGGCCGGCACCAACAATCTCACCCTGGCGGTCAACAACGCGCAAGGGTTCACCGCAACGGTGCTCGACACCAATAAAACCGCGGCTAACAATTTTCTCGGCAACCCCATTACCGGCATCGCCCTCGAGTTCAATTCCACCCTCCCCATCAACTTCCCGACTAACGGCAACGCGGTGACACCGGCCTTTCCCGGCTCAGCCACCATTACCGCTGTTTGCCAGCCGCCGACCTGCAACCCGGCTCCTTTTAGCCAGATCGGCTATCTCGGTAACGGCAAACCGCTCACTTCGAACGGCATTACGGTCAATGCACCCGGCACCGCTTCTACGGTGCTCTACATGGGCAGCACCAGCTCGCAGTACATCGCGAGCGAGGACTTCACCACCGGGCAGCTCGGCGCTCCCGTCAAACTGCCCTACACCCCCAATTCCATGGTCATCTCGCAGGACGGCAGCACCATCTATATGGGCAGCAACGGCGGGCTGATGACCTTTCCCACCGGCACCGGCTCAGTTGCCGGCGTGTCGCAGGCCGTCCAGGGCACCGTGCTCACGGTCGCGCCCAATAACAGCTACGCCGTCGTTACCGATCCGACGCGCAACACGGTTTCACTCGTCACCAGCAATGGGTCTGTCTTCAGCACCTTCAGCGGCATCGGCACACACGCCCAGTGGACGCCCGACAGCAACACCCTTTACGTCACCACCACCTCCAACCAGCTGCTCACCTACTCCACCTTTATCGGCTGGGAAAGCACAAACATTAGCACCGAACCGCAATATAACGATGTAGCCGTCACCGTGCCGAGCTATGGAGCCTATTTCGCCGGAAAAGTGACCGAAGGCCGCAGCTCCTGCCCGTCGACCACGCTGGATAACACCGTTACGCCGCCCATCGCCACCAACATCTTCACCCCGCTTGTCGACTCGCTGGCGGTGCCGACCGACCGGCTCACCGCGACCACGGACGGCAACCACCTGCTCGGGGCCACCGTACAAACCACGCCGCCTACCCTTCAGGACATCGTTCCAACGCCGCCCACCCAGGTACCCGCAGGCACAACGACTTCCACCATCGCCGCCTGCCCGCTCACGGTCCAGCCAGGATTCTTCTCCGCCAAAGCGACGCCTCACGCCCTCAACGGCTTCACCGCGTCTGCCATCACGGGGATTATCCCTGCCACCAACTCAGCTGTCGCCGCGATTACCTATAC